>DATMHT010000245.1:0-22979 GCA_035554795.1 Gemmatimonadaceae bacterium
CGCTATCAGGGAGACGGCCGGATGCGCGCCGCGGTCACAATGGCCGGCCCGTCAACCGGTGGCCGGCGGCGGCGGCGGCTCCGTGAGCCCCGAGCCCTCGGCGCTGGCGCTGCGCACGCGCACCGGCACCGCGACGTCCCGGTCGAGCGCGAGCGGCACGAGCCAGCGCAGGTTGTCGATCAGGTTCGGGGGGAGGGAATCTACGCGCGCCAGGAAGACCTCCTGGTCCTCGGCCGTCCGCGCCGCCAGCGCCGCATCGTCGAACGCGCGCACGGCGTGCATGCGATAGACGGGATCCTCCCAGACGAGGAACTCCTCCCACTCGGCGACGCGCACGCCGGCTTCCTCCTCGACCTCGCGTCGCGCCGCCTCGAGCGCCGACTCGCCCGGCGCCAGCTTGCCGCCGAGCGCATTGCACCGCCCCGCCTGCCAGGCCGGCCGCGTCTTGTGGACGAGCACGACGCGACCGCGGTCGGCCGTGAAGAGCAGCGCGAGAACGTAGACGTAGTGTGGCATCGCGCCGGAAGCTCGACGGCGCGCGCGGCGGGGGCAAGGTGAGAGCGGCTCTCGGCCGTCGTTAGACAGGATGAACAGGATGAACAGGATGACAACGAGGCCACATCCTGTTCATCCTGTTCATCCTGTCCAACAAACGACGAGCGCTCTAGCCGAGAGCCGAGAGCCGCTCTACCGCTTCCGCTTCTTCACCACCGCTGGCTTCGTCTTCACCGCCGGCACCCTGTCGTGCGCCGCGTACGACGGCACGGTGGCGGACATCGCGTCGGCGGCGAGGGTGGCGCGGGCGCCGCTGCCCGAGGCGGCGGGCACCGCGGCTACCAGCTCCTGCGACCCGCCCTTCACGCCGAGCTTCCAGCGCGTACGCGCGACGCCGTCGGCGTCGGTGACGACGCGGGCCGGCGACGTCGCGCCACCGCCGCGCGCCGCGAAGGTGACGATCGCGTTGGGCACCGGATTGCCGTAGGCGTCGGTGACCGTCACCGCCGCCGGCGCGGCGAGCGGCTTGCCGGCCACGGCGTGCGTCGCCGCCTCGCTCGCCGCCGACGCGAACGCGACGTTGGCCGGCGCCGCGACGAGCGCCGTCGCCCGCACCTCCACGGGCGACGTCAGCCCCGGCGCGTTCGCCGTCAGCCGCGCCGTGCCCGGCGTCCGCGGCATCGTCCACGCGATCGAGACGCGGCCGAACGCGTTCGTCACCGGCGCGCTGTCGGCCACCGCGCCACCGGCGACGTGGAGCGCGAGCGGCACGCCGGCGACGCCGTTCCCGCCGGCGTCGGTCACGCTCAGCACGACGCGCTTGGTGAGCGCCGCGCCGACGCGGCCGCGCTGCCCGTCGCCCGCGGCGAGGGCGATCGCGGCCGGCGCGCCCGCCGCGGCCACGGCCGACAGCTCGAGCGGCGGCACCGACCGTCCACCGCCGACCCGCACCTGCGCGCGCTGCACCCCGGAGCGCGGCCCGAGCGTCCAGCGCGCATGCGCCTCGCCGAGCGAGTCGGTGCGCTCGGCGAGCGCGACGACGCGGCCGCCCTGCGCCGCACCCCACGACACCGGCAGGTCCGCCACCGGCCGGCCGAGCGAGTCGGTGACGCGTACGCCCGCGACCTCCGTCAGCTCGCCGCCGGCCGTGCCGCGCAGCGTGTCGCGCAGCGAGAGCAGCCGCGTGTTCGCCGCCACCGGCTCCGACTCGGCCGTCGCGGCGACGGCGCTGTCGAGCGCGTCGCTCGTCGCGAGCAGGTGCTGGCGGCCGGCGTAGTCGCCGAGCGTCCAGCTCGTGCGGGCGCGGCCGGCGGCGTCGGTCGTCGCCATCTGCGGATCGGTGCTGCCGCGGCCGTCGGCCGTGCGGAAGCGCACGGCGACGTTCGGCACCGGATGGCCGCGCTGCGAGAGCAGCCGCACCACCACCGGCTGCGGCAGCGTCGCCCCCGCCAGCGCGCGCTGCTCGCCGCCGGCGACGACCTCGATCGCGCTCGGCACGGCGAGCACGCGCACCGGGATGCGCGCCGTCACGTCGTCCACCGTGACCTCGACCTCCGCCCGTCCCTGCGCCCGCCCGATCGCGACCCCCGCCGAATCCACCGCGACGACGCCGCTGTCGAGCGAGCGCCAGCGGTCCACCGCGCGCGCGATCGCATAGCCCCGCGCGTCGAAGGCGCGCACCGGCAGCGAGCGCCGCTCGTCCTCCGAGAGCACGAGCGCGCTGTCGCCGTCGGTGCGCACCGTCACCACGCGCTGCCGGACGACGACGCGCGCGCGCGCCAGCTTCTCCCCCACGGCGGCGACGACGGTCGTCGTCCCCGCGCCCTTCGCGACCACCTTCCCGCCGCCGATCACCTCGGCGACGGCGGCGTTGTCGCTGCTCCAGTGGAGCGTCGCCCCGACGAGCGCGGTGCCGTTCTTGTCGATCACCGTCGCCGCGAGCTGCAGCGTGTCGCCGATCGCGAACGCGGTGTCGCTGGCCGGCGAGACGCCAACCCAGTTGACACCGAGCTCGCCGACCGTGAGCGCGAGCGGCGCCGGCGCACCGACGAGCCCGTACGACCGCGCGAAGCCGAAGACCGAGACGGCCGCGGTCGCGGCCGAGAGGACGGCGGCGACGATCTTGAACGAGTTGCTGAGCTGCTTCCGAACCATATTCGAAAGGCACCTGTGGGGGATACCCACAGGACGCCGTGGTCGAGGCCGGTGTCACCGCGTTAGGCGTGCGTGTGCGCGGGATCACATCGCGCCCATGACGCGCCGCACGCATTCGCGCGCCGCCGGCCAGCGCGGCAGGGAATGGCAGACGCGGGGCGACTCCCTCCCCGCGTCGAAACTGGGCGGTCCGTGCGGGCGTAGAACGCGCATCCGCCGCCGCCCCTCGCCTCTTCATTAACAGCCACGATGAAGCGCGTCGCCTTCGCCCTCCTTCCGCTGCTCGCCGCGTCTCCGCTCGGCGCCCAGTCGCTCGCCACTCCGGCCGCCGCCGCGCCGGGCGCGCCCGTCATCGTGCCCGGCGTCGGCGCCACGGCGCAGGCGGTCGCGCGCGAGCTGGTCGCGGCGCTCGACAGCCCCGACTCCGCCACCCGCGCCGCCTTCCTCGCCCGCACCGTCGACGAGAAGACGCTGGCGACCCGGGGCGCCGAGTTCGGGCAGCTCCTGCGCCGGCTGCACGAGCAGGGCGGCGGGTTCGACATCGTGAAGCTGGAGCCCGTGGGGCGCAACACCTTCCTCACCGTCCGCAGCCGCGCCCACCCGCGCCTCGCCCTCGTGGACCTCGCCTGGAGCCGCGACGACTCGACGCGGCTCCGCGACCTCGAGGTGCTCAAGGCGTGGAACCCGGCGGTGGACAGCATCGCGTGGCCGGCCACGCGCCTCGGCGAGCGCGAAGTGGTCGCGACGATCGCGCGCAACGTGGACCGGCTCGCGCGGCTCGGCGCCTTCTCCGGCACCGTCCTCGTCGCCAGCGGCGATCGCGTGATCTTCGAGCGCGGCTACGGCTGGGCGAACCTCGACGACAGCGTCCGCAACGGCCCGCGCACCCGCTACACGACGGCGTCCATGGGGAAGATGTTCACCGCCGTCGCCATCGCGCAGCTCGTCGAGGCCGGGAAGCTGCGCCTCGACGACACCCTCGGCCATGTTCTCCCCGACTACCCGAACGCCGAGCGCGCGCGCCAGATCACCGTGCGCCAGCTGCTCGGCCACACCGCCGGACTCGGAGAGATCTGGAGTCATCCCAGCTACGTGCGCGGCAAGGCGTACTCGAGCAACCGCGAGCTCGCCTGGGCCATCGCCGACGCGCCGCTGCTGTTCACGCCGGGCACGAAGTGGGCGTACAGCAACGAGGGCTACATCGTCCTCGGCGCGATCGTCGAGCGGCTGAGCGGCACCTCGTTCGAGCACTACCTGCGCGCGCACGTGTGGGGACCCGCCGGCATGCGCGAGACGGGCAACGCCGGCACCGACGTCGTCGTGCCGCACCGCGCCGTCGGCTACCGCTCCGCCGACGACGATCCGCTGGCGATCGACCCGCTCCATCCCAACTGGCCCTTCCTCGGCAACACGAGCGCCGCCTCGGGCGCCGGCGGCGCCTACGCCACCGCCGCCGACTATCTGCGCTTCGTCCGCGCGCTGCGCGCCGGCACGCTCGTCGGGGCGGCGATGCGCGACACGCTCTGGACCGGGCGCTCGCCGCTGCCGTGGGACGCGGCCACGAAGTACGGCTACGGCTTCGAGCGCTCCGCCGCCGCCGGCGGCCGCGAGACCATCGGCCACGGCGGGGGCGGCGGCGGCTCCGGGATCGACAACGCCCTCGCCGCGTTCGTGGACGGCCGCTACACCATCGTCGTCCTCGGCAACATCGACCCGCCCGGCGCGACCGATCTCACCACCGCGCTCGCCAAGTTTCTCGCGAGGCAGTGAGCCGCCCGCGCCGGAGCGCGCCGACGGCCGTCAGTGCGCGTCGGCCGGCATCCCCGCCGCCGCCTTCGCCTTCCGCAGCAGCAGGATCGCCGGCGACACCGCCACGAACGCGATCAGGATGAAGATCCACGAGTCGTTGTAGCTGAGCATCGCCGCCTGCTGCGACACCTGCGCGTTCAGCGCCGTGAGCGCCGCCTTCTGCGCCTGCAGCGCCGGCAGGCCGCGGCTCATGAAGCCCGCCGTCAGCATCTGCAGCCGCGCGTCCGTCGCCGGGTTGCCGACGACGAGATTGCTCACCAGGTCGGCACGGTGCATCTGCGAGTGCGTCGCCACGTAGTTCGCGAGCACGGCGATGCCGAACGAGCCGCCGAGCTGCCGCGACAGGTTGATGAGCCCCGCCGCCTGCTGCGCCTCGCTCGGCTTGAGGCTCGCGTAGGCGACGTAGTTGATCGGCGTGAAGAGGAGGCCGAGGCCGAGCCCGCGGATGAGCAGCGCCATCCGCACGTCGCTCTCCCCGGCCGCGGTCGTCAGGTGGCCCATCCGCCACATCGAGAGCGAGAAGAGCGCGATCCCGCACGCGATCATCAACCGCGGGTCCACCAGCGGCCGCCGGCCGTTGAGCAGCCGCCCGCAGATCAGCGCGCTGAAGCCGGTCGCCAGCCCGCCCGGGAGCATCGCCAGCCCCGTCTCGGTCGGCGTGAAGCGCAGGATGCCCTGCGCGAACAGCGGGAAGAGGAACACGCCGCCGTACAGGCCGAAGCCGAGCGACACGAAGAGGAAGATGGACGACGCGAGCGTGCGGTTGTGCAGCACGCGGAAGTTGATCACGGGGTGCTCGTTGCGGGACGACAGCTCCCACCAGAGCATCGTCGCGAGCGACACCACCGAGAGGATGGTGAGGCGCAGGATCCAGACGTCCTGGAACCAGTCCTTCGTGTTCCCTTCCTCGAGCACGTACTGCAGCGAGCCGACGCCCGCCGTCAGCAGCCCGATGCCGAGCCAGTCCACGGTGCCGCGGTGCGCCTGCTCGTCGGGCGGATCCTGGAGGAAGGTGCTGACCAGGAACATCGAGACGAGCCCGATCGGCACGTTGATGAAGAAGCACCAGCTCCAGTGGTAGTTGTCGGTGATCCACCCGCCGAGCGTCGGGCCGAGCGTCGGCGCGACGATGATGCCGAGCATGAACACCGCCTGCACCATCCCCTGCTCCTCGGCGGGGAAGATCTGCCGCAGCGTCGCCTGCGCGGTGGACAGCAGCGCCGCGCCGCCCGCGCCCTGGAGGATGCGCCAGAACACCAGCTCCGTGAGCGAGCCCGACGTCCCGCAGAAGAACGACGAGATGATGAAGATGGCGATGGACGCCACGAGGTAACGCTGGCGCCCGAAGCGGCGCGCGAAGAACGCCGTCATCGGCAGGAAGATGACGTTCGACAGGATGTAGCCCGTCGCCACCCAGCCGATCTCCTCCTGCGTCGCGCCGAGGTTGCCCGCCATCTGCGGCAGCGCGACGTTGATGATGGTCGTGTCGAGCACCTCCATCACCGCGGCCGTGATCAGTCCGGCCAGGATGAGCCAGCGGTAGCGCCGCACGAACGCGGCGGCCGCGGCCGCACGCTCCTCGCGCGTGCTCGGGGTGGTGGTCGGAGTGGGACGGCGCGGCGGTGAGGGCGGCGGCGGCGGAGCGGCGGGACGTGGTGCGGCGGTGCTGGCCATGTATGAATCGAGTGACGCGGAAGGTCGTTGAACGATCGGGCGGAATTTCGCACGTTGCGGGCCCGGAGGTGTACGCCCTGCGGGGTGCGTTCGTGCCAATGTTCCGCCCCGCTCGTGCGTAACGATCGTCAGACCCGGTGACGCCGCTCACACGCGCACCGCCACACGCTACCCGCTACCCGCCGTTCGTGCCCACCGCCCTCGACCTCTCCAACTTCGCCGGCCTCGGCGCCATCGGGCTGCTGACGCTCAACATCCTGCTCGGCCTGCTGCTCTCGGTGAAGTACAACCCGGTGCGCAGCTGGCCGCACCGCCGCATCGACACGCAGGGACTGCACAACTGGACGGGCTATACCGCCCTCGCCGTCAGCCTCGTGCACCCCGTGCTCATCCTCTTCTCGGCGACGGCCGGCTTCGGCGTGCGCGACATCGTCTTCCCGGTGGACGCCCCGAAGCAGCCGGTGGTGAACACCTTCGGCGCGCTCGCGCTCTACTGCCTGATCGTCGTCGTCGCGACGTCGTGGCTGTGGGACAGCCGGAAGGCGATGAGCCGGCGCCTCTGGAAGCGCTTCCACTACGTGACGTACGCGATGTTCCCGCTCTACGCCGTCCACGCGATCTTCACCGACCCCGCGCTCAAGGACCGGCCGGTGGACTGGTTCGACGCCGAGAAGGTGTTCGTCGAGCTCTGCGTGCTCGTCGTCGCCGGCGCGATCGCGCTGCGCGTCCGATACGCCCGGCGCCGCGACAACGAGTCTTCCGCGGATTCGTCCCGCCTCGCCGCCTGACCCGCGGTGCTCGGCGACAAGCGGCGCCGTTTTCGCTCTTGCCGAGCGCCGGTCTCCTACGTGATGACCGTCGGCTTCTCGCGCCCCGTCCGCTCGCGCAGCTCGGCGAGCGCGAGCGCCGCGTCCACGAGCGGCTTCAGTGCCGCCTGCACGTCCGCGTCGAGCCGGGTCGGGTCGGTCTCGTACGATTCGACGTAGACGCGCAGCGTCGCGCCTTCGGTGCCCGTGCCCGAGAGGCGGTAGACGATTCGCGCGCCGTCCTCGAACAGGACGCGGAGCCCCTGGTGCTCGCTCACGCTCCCGTCCACAGGATCGTGGTACGCGAAGTCGTCCGCGCTCGCCACGCGGCGGCCGGCGAGCGCGGTGCCGGCGAGCGACGGTAGACGGTCGCGGACGTGCTGCATGACGCCGTTCGCGGCGTCGGTCGGGATCGCCTCGTAGTCGTAGCGCGTGTAGTAGTTGCGCCCGAAGCGCGCCCAGTGCTCGCGCACGATCTGCGCGACCGGGGCGCGCCGCGCCGCCAGGATGTTGAGCCAGCAGAGCACGGCCCACACCCCGTCCTTCTCGCGCACGTGGTCGGAGCCGGTGCCGAAGCTCTCCTCGCCGCACAGCGTGATGCGCCCCGCGTCGAGCAGGTTGCCGAAGAACTTCCACCCCGTCGGCGTCTCGTAGCACGGCAGGCCGAGCGCCTTCGCCACCTGATCCACCGCCCGACTCGTCGGCATCGAGCGGGCGACGCCGGCGAGCCCGCGCGCGTAGCCGGGAACGAGCGTCGCGTTCGCCGCGAGCACCGCCAGCGAGTCCGACGGCGTGACGAAGAAGCGGCGGCCGAGGATCATGTTGCGGTCGCCGTCGCCGTCGGACGCCGCGCCGAAGTCGGGCGCGTCGTCGCCGTTCATCTCGGCGACGAGATCGTGCGCGTAGGTGAGGTTCGGGTCGGGGTGGCCGCCGCCGAAGTCGGGGAGCGGCTCGCCGTTCACGACCGTTCCCGCCGGCGCGCCGAGCCGCCGCTCGAGAATCTCCTTCGCGTACGGCCCCGTCACCGCGTGCATCGCGTCGAAGCGCATGCGGAACGCACCGCCCGACAGCAGCGCCCGCAGCGCGTCGAAGTCGAACAGCGTCTCCATCAGCGCCGCGTACTCGGCCACCGGATCGATCACCTCGACGCGCAGATCGCCGAGCTGGTGCACGCCCTCGCGGTCGAGCGGGACGTCGGGCGCGTCGAGGATCCGGTAGCTCGTCAGCGCGCGCGTGCGGCGGGCGATCTCCTTGCCGACCGCCTCGGAGGCGGGGCCGCCGTTCTTCGCGTTGTACTTGATCCCGAAGTCGCCGTCCGGGCCGCCCGGGTTGTGGCTCGCCGAGAGGATGATCCCACCGTCGCCGTGGCGCCGGATGACGCACGACGCCGCCGGCGTGGACAGGATGCCGTCGCGGCCGACGAGCACGTGCCGGACGCCGTTCGCCGCGGCCATCTTCAGGATGACCTGCGCCGCCTCGCGGTTGAAGAAGCGTCCGTCGCCGCCGACGACGAGCGTCGCGTCCGCCGGCAGCGCGGCCGTGTCGAGCACCGCCTGCACCACGTTCTCGAGGTAGTGCGGCTGCCGGAACTCGGCGACCTTCTTCCGCAGCCCCGACGTGCCGGGCGTCTGATCGGAGAACGGCGTCGTCGGGACGACGCGCACCTTCGCGGTGGTGGTTTCGACGTCGGGCGTCATCGGGCGTTCCTCACTTCGCGCTGGCCACGGGGGCCGCGGCGCCGCGCGACAGGCGGTGGAGCAGCACCGCCGCGCGCTTGGTCGCGACCGGCAGCATGCGCAGGTCGGCGGTCTCGTTCACGGTGTGGTCGTCGTGCCCGGCGAGGCCGAGCGCGTCGATCACCATCGGCACGAAGCCGGCCGTGAACGACACGTCCGCGGCGCCGGCGCGCGACGGGTCCACCGCGACCACCGGCCCGAAGCCGAGGTCGCGGCTCACGCGGTCGTGCAGCGCGAGCAGGCGGCGGTTGCCAGCCGTCGGCGCCATCGGCGGGTAGCCGTCGTCGAAGGTGATCTCCGAGCGCGTCCGCGGCAGGTGCCGGGCGGCGATCGCCTGCATCGTCGCCTTCGCGCGCGCGAGCTGCGCCGGCGACAGCGTCCGCAGGTCGCCCGTCACCTCCATCCGCTCGGCGACGACGTTGCTCTTCCCCGACGCCGAGCCGACGGTCCCGGTCGTGTCCACCGTGACTTGCGTGCCGCCTAACGCGAGGCCGGGGTTGAACGTGAGGTATGGCTCCTTCGACAGCGCCGTGTAGAAGCCGCTGAGGACACGAGCCGACTCGTACACCGCGCCGGCGCCGACCTCGGGCTTGAAGATCTGCGACGAGTGCGCCGCGTTCCCCGTGCTCCGCAACGTCCACGACGCCGCGCCGCGCCGCGCGATCACCGCCGTGCGCGGGTCACCCGCGCCGTCCTCGAAGCCGAGCACCGCCGTCGCGCCCTTCGCCGCGTCCACGAGCGCGCGCCGCGCGGCCGCGAGCGGCGCGCCCGGGTCCTCCTCGTCGCCGTCGTATACCACGGTGACGTTCATCCGGTCGAGCAGCCCCGCGTCCTTCAACGCGCGGAGCGCGTAGACGATGATGACGTCGCCCCCCTTCATGTCGATGACCCCGGGCCCGCGCGCGGTCGAGTCGTCGAGCCGCTGGAAGCGCTGGAAGGGGCTCGACGGCTCGAACACCGTGTCGAGGTGGCCGACGAGCACGAGCTTCGGCCCGGGGGCCGCGTGCTCGGCGATCAGGTGGCCCGCGCGGCCGAACGCCGCTCCCTCGACCCATCGCGTCGTGAAGCCGAGCGAGTCGAGCTCGACGCGCAGCGCGTCGCCGACCTGGCGCACGCCGGCGAAGTTCATCGTCCCGCTGTTGACGTTCACGATCCGCTCGAGCAGCGCGAGCGCCTCGGCGCCGTGGGCGTCCACCGCGCGCACGACGTCGCGCTCGGCGGCGGAGAGGCCGGAGGTGGTGGCGGCGGTGGGCCCCTGCGCGCGCGCCACGCCGGCCGGCGCGAGGAGCGCGGCGAGCACGGTGGCGAGGTGGCGGATGGTCGACGTGCGCATGGCGCGTAATTTCGAGCGTGCAGTGGGTAGGGTGTAGGGGGTAGGGGGCAGGGTGCAGACCTGCCTCGGGATGCTGATGCGTCCCGAGGCAGGTCTGCACCCTACCCCCTATACGCTCTCCCCTCACTCCACCGCATTCAGCTCCCGCAGATCCTCCTCGCTCAGCCCGAGATCGGCCGCGGCGACGTTCTCCTCGAGGTGCGCCACCTTCGACGTTCCGGGGATCGGGAGCATCACCGGCGAGCGCGCGAGCAGCCAGGCGAGGGCGACCTGCAGCGCGCTCGCGCCGCGCCGCTGCGCCACCCGCTCGAGCGCGGCCTGCGCCTTCTTCGCCTTCCAGTCGAGCGTCCCGGCGCCGAGCGGGAACCATGGGATGAAGGCGATCCCCTCGCGCTCGCAGTACTCGACCGTGCTCTCCCACTCGCGATCGAGGACGTTGTAGCGGTTCTGCACGCTCACGATCGGCACCACGCGGCGCGCCCGCTTGATCTCCTCCACGCCGACCTCCGACAGACCGACGTGCCGCACCTTCCCCTCACGCACGAAGTCGGCGAGCACACCGAACTGCTCGTCCTCCGGCACCTTGGAGTCGATGCGGTGCAGCTGCCAGAGATCGATGCGCTCGAGCTTCAGCCGGCGCAGGCTCCCGTCGAGGTTGCGGCGCAGGAAGTCCGGGCGACCGTTGGGAACCCACTGGTCCGGACCGGGCCGCTCGAGCCCGCCCTTGGTGGCGATGACGAGGCCCTCCGGGTACGGGTGCAGCGCCTCGGCGATGAGCTCCTCCGACACGTGGGGCCCGTAGGATTCCGCGGTGTCGATGAAATCCACACCGAGCTCCGCCGCGCGCCGCAGCACGCGCTTGCACTCGGCGGGATCGGCCGGCGGACCGAAGATGCCCTTGCCCGTGACGCGCATCGCGCCGTAGCCCATCCGGTTGACGACGAGGTCGCCGCCGAGGGTGATGGTGCCCGCCAGCGCCGCCGGCGCGTCGCTCCTTGGCATTGTCGTCGTTCTGGTTCCGCTCATGTGGTCCCCTTCGGATTCGCGCTGGACAGGGCAAGCGGGCGACGTCGGGCGCCGCGAAGCCGCTCGCCTCATCGGTTGGTCGGCGCATCGAAAGCATCGGTCGTACCGCGAGCGGCGGTGCGCGCCGATTCACGCACGTGATTCACGCTCACTGATGCGACCACATGATTCACGCTCATTAATGCGGCGCGCGACCGTTGCCCCCGCGTCGCGAGCACCATACGTTCGGGCGCGCCGGCGACCCGCACGTCGTCCGGCGGCGAGCGATTCACGAAGCAGACGCCGGCCGTCGTGCCGGCGCGGAGAGTGACGAGACGTGGCACACCGAGCGTTCACCGATTCCGCCGGCGTCGCGTGGGAGGTCTGGGAAGTTCACCCGGGCGTCGCCAGCGCCGGCGCCGAGATGGCCGAGCGCGAGATGGCCGAGCGCCGCAGTGGCGAGGAGCGGCGCGGCGCGCGCCCGCCCGCGGTGGCGATGCCGTCGCCGCCGCCGACCGAGCGTCGCGTCATCGCCGAGCGCCGGGTCGGCGTCTCGACTCCGATGCGGGGCGGGTGGCTCGCCTTCCAGTCAGCGCGCGAGCGGCGGCGTCTCGTGCCGATCCCGCATGGCTGGGCCGAGGACTCGGAGACGCAGCTCGAGGCGTACTGCCGGGCCGCGCGCGTCGTGCCGCGGTCGGACACCAGCGGCCACGGCGGCGGCCACGGCGGACGCTGAGTCGTTTGGACGGAATGTCCGGACGCGATGCCCGACCGGACAGTTCGGCCGCGCCGCTGAAATAGTAAGTCACTGCCGAATAGTGACTTACGGCAGGCATTAGCATTGCCTTACACCTGGGCGAACGTGGGACTTCCCCCACCCAACCCAGGCCCTCACATGAAACCTCGAAAGGAGCGCAGCGGGCTGATCGTCGTGACCGGCATCGCCCTGCTCGCCGCGTGTAGCGATGCGCCGACGGCGCCGTCGAACGCGGTTCGGAGCACGCCGGTCACCGCTGCCTCGGTGCTCAGCAACGGCAGCTCGGCCGACACGACGATTCAGGTCGTGCTGGTGGACCCGACGAAGAAGACGACGGTGAACTTCGGCGCGAGCTCGGCCAACAAGGTCGTGTTCCCGACGAGCTCGATCTGCGACGTCGCGCTCAGCACGTACGGCACGGACCAGTGGAACCAGCCGTGCGCGCCGCAGCTCCTCCCGGTCACGCTGACGGTCAAGAGCTGGTACGACGCCGACGGGCACCCGCACTCGGACTTCCAGCCGCACATGCGCTTCAACCCGGCGGCGGAAGCGGTGATCCTGACGCTCAAGGATCGCAACGGCGTGCAGCCGAACCTCGAGATCCTGTACTGCGCCGACATCAGCGGCCCGTGCGTGGACGAGTCGGCCACGGATTCGTCGCTCATCACCTACCGCGATTCGACCACCGGCAATTACTACCGCCGCGTGAAGCACTTCAGCGGTTACAACATCGCGTCCGGCTACAGTGAGGAAGCGCTGTAATCGCTCGACGGACGCGCCGGCATCCGCCGGCGCGAGCGGATCGGCAGGACGGAGGGGCATCGCAATCCATCGCGGTGCCCCTCGGCCGTTCTCCCCCGTGCCGCGCGGCGGTCAGCGCGCGAGGTCGTACTCGACGCCGGTGATTCGTCCGCGCCAGTAGGGGAGCCGCGACCCGTCGGGGAGCACCCACTCCACCTCGCCCGACCTCGGGATCATCATCCCGTCCACGCGGGCATAGTCCCCGTAGCGACCGAGCCACGGCGTGGGCACCGGCACACCGTTCACGTCGCGGTAGCGGACGGCGCAGCTGCGCACGATCTCGCCGCTCGCGCCGAAGCGGAACTCCACCGATGCCGTCACGCCGTGGTCGGCGAGCGTCGCCCACGCCGTAGCGTCGTCGATCGGCGTCCACGCGACGCCGGCGCTCGGGAGCAGCGCCGTCGGCACCCACGGCGCCTCGGCGAGGTAGCGCTGGAGGCTGGCCTCCGCCATCTCGCGCGTGCCGCCCTGGTCCGCCACGGGCACGAGCCCCGCGGCGCTCGCCTGCATCGCGCCGTCGCCGCGGAGATAGCTGTCGCGCACGCGCACGGTGACGAGCGGCGCGAGGCGGATCCGCGCGTCCCAGACGAAGCCCGGCGGCTCGGTGGCGAAGTGCTCGACCGAGGTGAACGGACGCCACGTGTCGGGCTTCGTGGCGAAGAGCCCGGCGTGCCGCACCCGCGCGCGCCGCACCAGCGGCTGGCCGGGCGCGAGCGCGAACGCGAAGTAGCGCGCCACGGGCGCGGGGACGCCGTCGAGCTGCGCGGGAGAGAAGCGCGTCGGGCCGGTCACGCCGTAGCGCAGCCACGCGCGCGGCCCGAGCCGGCCGACGGCGCGCGCGGTCTCGCGGTTCCAGATCGTGGCGCCGAGCGCGACGGCCGCCACCGTCCCCGCCGCCACACCGCCGGCCACCGTCGCGCCCACCCTGGGCCATCGGGCCATGAGTCACCTCGCCTGAGGGCGCGCCTGCCCTGAGGACGCCGGCGGCACCGGCGCGCCCGCTGCTCGGTGAGTGCCGCCGCGATCTCGCCGCCCGCTCCATCGGGCGGAAGCCCTGCAACGTGCGTGGGCGGGACGCCGGCGGGCGTCGGGCGGAGTGCCGGCGAGCGTCGGGGCATCCCTGACGGAGCTGACCGAGGATGCCCCACCGAAGTTCCGGCATCCACCGACAGGCAGGGCGACGCGGCGAGGCCATTCTCATATCGAGATGAGAAACTCGTTTTTCACCGAGGTCCCGCCGATGCTCTCCGCCACCGCCGATCACGCCGTCCGCGCCGTCCTGGTGCTCGCCCGCGCCCGCCGCGGCGACGGCCAACCGCGCCGCCCGCTGCGCGCCGACGAGATCGCGACCGCGACGGGTGCCCCGCACAACTACATGGGCAAGACGCTCAACGCGCTCGCCAAGGCGGGGATCGTCACGAGCGCGCGCGGGCCCGCCGGCGGCTTCGTGCTCGCCGTCGCCCCCGAGTCGCTCACCCTCGCCGGCGTCGTGGACCTGTTCGACACGCCGCGCCCGCACTCGCGCTGCCTCCTCGGCACCGCGCCGTGCGACCCGGACCACCCCTGCGCCGCCCACGACTGCTGGACCGCCGTGATGCGCGCGCGCCGCGAGCCGCTCACGACCACGACGATCGCCGACCTGCTCGCCGGCACCGCCGACCACGCCGCGGCGCGCGACACGACGCGCGACGCCGTGCCGGCCGACGCCCACGTCGCCGCCTGAATCCATCGCCACCTCCCTCCACATCACGAGGACGCACGACCATGACCAGCCCCCGCCTCCACCTGCCGACGCCGACCACCCCGATCTGGAAGACCGCGCTCGTCGGCGCGCTGCTCGTCTCGACCCTCGGGGCCGCCGGCGCGCTGCTCGGCCGCGGCTACGCCTCGTCGGCCGGCACGGACGACGGACGCGCCGGCATCCCCGTGCGCACGGCGGGCGACGAGAAGATCGTCGGGCAGGAAGTCGCCGTGCTCACGACCGCGCCCAACGTCCCGGCGCCGATCACGCGCACCCACGCGACGAAGGTCATCGTCAACCTCGAGGTGATCGAGAAGACGGCGCGCCTCGCCGACAGCGTGGACTACACGGTGTGGACGTTCGGCGGCTCGGTGCCGGGCTCCTTCATCCGCGTCCGCGAGGGCGACCTCGTCGAGTTCCACCTGAAGAACGCGGCGAACAGCACGATGCCGCACAACATCGACCTGCACGCAGTCACCGGCCCCGGCGGCGGCGCCAAGGCGTCGCTGACGATCCCCGGCCACGAGTCGGTGTTCAGCTTCACGGCGATGAACCCGGGCCTCTTCGTCTACCACTGCGCGACGTCGCCCGTGCCGATGCACATGGCCAACGGCATGTACGGGATGATCCTCGTCGAGCCGAAGGCCGGCCTGCCGAAGGTGGACCGCGAGTTCTACGTGATGCAGAGCGAGTTCTACACGAAGGGCAAGTACGGCGAGCACGGCCTGCAGACGCTCGACATGGACAAGGGGATCGAGGAGCGCCCGACCTACGTGGTGTTCAACGGCTCCGTCGGCGCGCTCACGGGCGACAAGGCGCTCCAGGCGAAGGTCGGCGAGCGCGTGCGCCTCTTCGTCGGCAACGCCGGCCCGAACCTCACGAGCTCCTTCCACGTGATCGGCGAGGTGTTCGACAACGTCTACACCGAGGGCGGGAGCAGCGCCGTCGAGCACGACGTCCAGACGACGTCCATCCCCGCCGGCGGCTCGGCGATCGTGGAGTTCGGCGTCGAGCAGCCGGGCGACCTGGTGCTCGTGGACCACGCGATCTTCCGCGCCTTCAACAAGGGCGCCCTCGGCATCCTGCACGTCACCGGTCCGAGCAACCCATCGGTGTTCGCCGCGATCAAGGGACTCGGCGCGACGGCGCCGGCCACGACGCGGGGCAGCGAGTGACGGTCGCGTAGCGCGTAGCGCGTAGCGAAGCGCCCCGAGGCCACCGCTACGCGCTACCCGCTACCCGCTACCCGCTACCCGCCACCCGCTACCCGCTACCCGCCACCCGCCACCCGCCACCCGACCATGCTCCCTCTCCTCTCGCTCGCCGCCGCCACGCTCCTCACGGTCCCGCCGCGTCCCGCCGCCTCGGGGATCGCGACGACGCCGGCGCGTCGGGCGGCGGTGGCAGCGGAGATGGCGCGCATCCCGGCGGGCTCCTACCTGCCGCTCTACGGCCGCCGGAACGATCCGCGCGTTCGCGTCGCCGCCTTCGCGCTCGACCGCGAGCCGGTGACACGCGGCGACTTCCTCGCCTTCGTCCGCGCGAATCCGTCGTGGCGCCGCGGGGCGGTGCGTCCCGTGTTCGCCGAGCGCGGCTACCTCGCGAGCTGGCGCGGTGACCTCGACCCCTCGACCGGCTCGGCGCAGGTCGCCGGCAACGCGGGGGATCTACGGCGCCCCGTGACCGAAATTTCCTGGTACGCCGCGAAGGCGTACTGCGCCGCGCAGGGCAAGCGGCTCCCGACCACCGACGAGTGGGAGTACGCGGCCGCGGCGAGCGAGACGCACGCCGACGCGGCGCGCGAGCCGGGCTTCGTCCGGCGCCTGCTCGCGCTCTACGCCGGCCGCGCCAGCGGCGGCGTGCTCCCCGCCGTCGGCGCCGGCTTCCGCAACGTGTACGGCGTGCGCGATCTGCACGGCCTCGCCTGGGAGTGGACGCTCGACTTCAACGGCGTTCTCGTCTCCGACGACTCGCGCGAGGCGGGGAGCGGTGTCGGCGAGCGCGACCACACGCTCTTCTGCGCGAGCGCCGCGATCGGCGCCACCGACCCGACGAACTACCCGGGCTTCATGCGCTACGCCTTCCGCGCCGGCCTCACCGGCCGCTCCACCATCCGCACGCTCGGCTTCCGCTGCGCGTCGGGCGGGCCGGCGGCGCGCTGACGCCGCGCGCGAATCGAGACTTCGACCATGCCACGCCTCTCCACGCTCGTCGCCGCCGCGCTGCTCGCCGCGGGCGCCTGCACCCCCGCCGGCTCGGCGACGACCGTCGCGACGCCGATGACGCGGGCGACCGCCGTGGCCGCCGCCGGAAGCGACGACGACCGCTACTCCGTCTACGACCTCGACGCCGAGTGGCGCGACCAGCAGGGACGCCCGCGCACGCTCGCCTCGCTTCGCGGCCGGCCCCAGCTCGTGGCGATGATCTACACGCACTGCGCGACCACCTGTCCGCTCACCGTCGCCGACATGAAGCGCATCGAGCGCGCGGCCGGCGCCGCGGACGTCGGGTTCCTGCTCGTCTCGCTCGATCCGGATCGCGACTCCTCCGCGCGGCTCGCCGCCTTCGCGCGCGAGCACGACCTGGCGCCCGAGCGCTGGACGCTGCTGAGCGGCCGCGACGACTCGGACGTGCGCGAGCTCGCCGCCGCGCTCGGCGTCCGCTACCGCCGGCTCTCGCCCGACGAGCTGGCCCACTCCAACACGCTCACGCTGCTCGACGCCTCGGGCGAGGTCGCCTGGCAGCGCGCCGGCCTCGGCGACGACACCGACGTCGTCGCCGCCGTGCGCGCGCTCCAGCGCTGACCGCGCCCGACCCGACCCTTCCCGGCGCACCGCGCCACTCCGCCATGCCCAACCCCTCGTTCACGCCGCGTCGCATAGACCTCACGATCGCCGCCCTCATCGGGACGACGCTGCTCCTCGCCTGGCCGCGCCACGCCCACGGACAGTCGGTCGCGTCGGCGCGGATCGCGACGCCGCCGGCCGCGCCCGAGACGACGACGGTCACGCCCGCCGCGCCGACGCCCGCGCCCGCTCCGAGCGCGGCACTCCCGGTGCCGATCGTCTTCTCGGGCGAGATCCGCACGCGCTCTGAATGGGATCGTCCGGGCGGCGCGGTAGCGGCGGACGCGTTCACCTACCTGCGCACGCGCTTCGGCGCCCGCATCGACGCCGCGCCCGGCGCGCGCATCGTGCTCCAGCTCCAGGACAGCCGCGTGCTCGGCGCCGAGGGGAACACGACGACGACCGCGCCCGACGTGTTCGACCTGCACCAGGGTTACGTGGAGCTGAGCGCGCCGTGGCGCGGCATCGGCCTCGGCGTGCGCGCGGGCCGACAGGAGATCGCGCTCGCCAACGAGCGGCTCGTCGGCCCGGTGGGCTGGTCGAACACCGGCCGCTCGTTCGACGGCGCGCGGCTGATGCTCGCGCCCGCCAACGCGAAGCCCGGCGCCGAGCCGTGGACGGCGACGCTGTTCGGCGCGACCGTGGAGGAGCGCGGCCGCCGGTTCGGCGCGACGCCGGCCACCGACAAGGCGCCGGACCATGCCGTCGCCGGCCTGTTCGTCACGCGCGCCCTCCCTGGCCGCGGCGCGCTCGAGGCGACGGCGCTCTACGACGGCGGCGCGCGCTACCGCGCGTACGACGACGCGAACCGCGCGACGCTCGACGCGCGTCTCCGCTCGCCGCGCCTGCTCGGCGTGAGCGCGGAGCTCGAAGGCGCCTGGCAGACCGGTAGTCAGCGTTACGTGCCGGCCGACACGACGCTCATGCCGCGTGGCCAGCGCGTGCGCGCCTGGCTCGTCGGCGCGCGGCTCGGCACGCCGTCGGCCACGCCGGCCCGCCGCGCGTCGGCCGCGTTAGGCGTGGATGTGCTCTCCGGCGACGCCGCGCCCGGCGACGGGCGCTACGGCGCGTTCAGCACGATGTTCGCGACCAACCACCCGTTCTACGGGCTGATGGACCTGTTCACCGACCCGGCGGCGCGCACGAAGGACCGCGGCCTCGTGGACGCGCTGGCGACGAGCTCCGTCGCGCTCGATCCGGCGGTCACGCTCCGCGCCGACCTGCACCACTTCTCCCTCGCCGCCGGCGACACGCGTCCCCTCGGCTGGGAGGGCGACCTGATCCTCCCCGTCCGCGTGAGCGGCGCGGCGGCCGTGGAGCTCGGCTACACCCTCTTCCTCGCCGAGCGCGCGGCGCCGCTCGCCGGGCTCGGCGCGAGCGGGACGACGCGCCACTGGGCCTACCTCCAGCTCCGCGCCGGTTTCTGAGCGGCGCGGACGCACGACCCGCGACTTACCTACACACATTCAGCGAGATCACGATGAAGGATTCCAGAGCGACCGACCACGAGGGAACGCGCGCCGCGTCCCCGATCGACCCGACGTGGAGCATCAACGAGCTGCTGCGCCGCCGCCCCGAGTCGGGGGCCATCCTCAACGCCTACGGCGTGGACACCTGCTGCGGTGGCGCGAGCTCCATCGCCGACGCCGCGCGCGAGGAGGGCATCGACCTGCAGGCGCTGCTCGCCGACATCGACGCCGAGGCGGGGGCCGCATGATCGCGCTCGACCCGAGAGGCGCCGCGCGCACCGCCGTCGCCGCCAACCCGGCGCGGCCGGCGACGGCGATCCTCCACGACTCGCCCGACGCGCGGCTCGTCGTCTTCCGTCTCGCGCCGGGGCAGGCGGTGGCGCCACACCGCAGCACGTCCACCGTGCAGCTCGAGGTGCTCGAGGGCACGGGCGTGCTGTCGGGCGAGCGCGATGGCACGACCGCCGATCGCGCGTGCGCCGCCGGCGACGTCGTCGTCTACACGCCGAACGAGCTCCACGGCATGCGCGCCGGCGACGGCGAGCTGCTCCTGCTCGCGACCATCACCCCGAGACCGGACGCCCGCTGATGCAGTGGTTCGTGAAGGCCTTCCTCAAGGCGAGCCTCGCCTGGCTCTCGCTCGGCGTCACGCTCGGCGTGGCGATGGCCGCGCACCCGGCGTGGACCGTGTACCGGCCGGCGCACGTGCACATGACCGCGCTCGGCTTCGTGACGATGATGATCTACGGCGTGGCGTATCACGTGATCCCGCGCTTCGCCGGCGTGCCGCTGCACAGCACGCGCGCCGCCGCGTGGCACTGGTGGGCGTCGAACGCCGGTCTCGCGCTGATGGTCGCGGGGTTCTTCGTGCGCGCCAACGGCGTGGCGGCGGGGACGCCGATCCTCGCCACGGGGGGCTCGCTTTCGGCGCTCGGCGCGTACACCTTCGCGTACGTTCTCTGGCGCACCATCGACGGGACCGTGCCGCTGCGGAAGGCGGTGCCCCGCGAGCGCGCGGCGCCGGACGGCGGCGCCCGCCGCGCGGTGCTCGCCGCGCCGAACGGGGGCAACTGAGCTCCGGCGTCTGCGCAGCACGGCCCTCACGCGTCGCGCCACGGCGGCATGCACTCACTCATTCGACGGTACCTGAAGACGGCGATCGGATTCCTCGCCGTCGGGCTCACGCTCGGCGGCTGGATGATGGTGCGCCGCGAGCTCGGCGGCGTCTATCCGTCGAGCTACCTGATCAGCGCGCACACCCACGCCATTCTCGTGGGGTTCGTGATGCTGATGATCCTCGGCGTCGCGCTCTGGCTCTTTCCGCGCCCCGACAAGAGCGACGTGCGCTACCAGCCGCGGATCGCCGAGGCGGCGTACTGGCTCATTGCCGTCGGGACCGGGGCGCGCGTCGCCGGCGAACTGCTGCGCGCGGCGATGGACGGCGGCGCGTGGCTGCGCTGGGCGGTCGTGCTCTCGGGGTTCGCGCAGATCGCCGGCATTGGGCTGTTCTTCTACACGATGTGGTCGCGGATCCGGCCCGTCGGGAGCCAGGTGCGCGAGGCGAAGGGCGAGCGGTTCTAGCCGCCGAGGGGAAGGAGGACGGGAAGCGGCCGCGGGCCGCCTTCTCTTGCGGGTCCGGCCGGGCGGCTGCAAGCTCTCCCGTCCGCCGTACGTTTACCCGCTGTCCCCTTCTCACAGCGTGAGGTGCCATGCGCCGTACACCCCTCCTCATCGTCGCCGCGCTCGTGGCGCTCGCGACGGCGGCCTGCTCGACGGCCGACCAGCCGACGGCCGCCGTCGTCGCGCCGACCAAGCCCGCCTTCTCGAGCGGCGTCCCCAACCTGAACGGCCTGCCCGACCTGATCGTCGACGAGAAGGCGACGCAGCAAAACTGGATCGTGCGGGTCGAGGACCTGCCGGCCGACTTCTGCAGCGTGCAGGAGGGCGGCGTCACGCCGGGCACGCACACGATCATCCGCTTCACGGTCACGACGCCCAACATCGGCACGGGCGACGTCTTCGTCGGCAGCCCGCTCAAGCACATGGACCCGAACGGCGACGGCAGCTTCGCCGACGCCGACGGGATGTTCGAGTTCGCGAGCTGCCACCAGCACTTCCACTTCCGGAACTACGCCACCTACCGGCTGATCGACGGCCAGGGGCACGAGTGGAAGGCGGCCAAGCGCGGCTTCTGCATGCTCGACACGGACCCGTACAACATCAACAACGGCGACGGCACCTGGACCTACCGGAGCTGCGGCAACCTGACGCGCGACGGGTTCCAGGGCATCAGCACCGGGTGGGCGGACACGTACGTGTTCAAGCTCGGCGGCCAGTACTTCGTGCTCGACGGCGGCGACGGACAACCCGTCGTCCCACCCGGGGTGTACACGATCGAAGTGCAGGTGAACCCGCCGTACGCGCCCGACAACAAGGGGAACTGCCCCCTCGTGAAGGATCCGGCGACGGGACTCTGCCACAACTTCGCCGAATCGGACTACACGAACAACATCGGGCGCGTGACGATTCAGATCCCCGACCATCCGGGGCGCAGTGGGTACGGCACGCTCAAGGACAACACGAAGATCACGGCGGACGACGAGATCGAGAAGTAGCGCCGGCCGGCGCTCGGCGTCACCGGCGGGGCACGCGCGAAGGGCGCGTGCCCCGCGTGTCTTCTCGACGTTTATCTTTCCGCCATGACGCGCTTCGTCTGGACCACGCTGCTCGCGCTCTCCGCCTGGCTCTCGGCCAGCGCGGAGCGACGGCATGCGTCGTCCCCGAGCGCGCTCGCGGCCGTCGCGCTCGACACGCCGGCTCGTCCGGCGGCGCCGAGCGCCCACGACGCGCTCGCGCTGCTGCGGCAGCTCGCGCTGCGCTCGGACGGCCGGCAGCACGCGCGTCACCTCGGCGGCCCGCTCCTCGCCGCCGCGCCGGCGGCACGAGTCGGCGCGCCGGTTCGTGCGCTCGCCGCGTTCGCGCGGCGCGAGCCGCCGCACACGGCGAAGGCGCTCGCCTTCCCGTACGACGCGACCGCGCCTCCTCCCGCGCCGCGCGCCTAGCCCGCGAGGGCTTCCCCACAATCACGTCGTCGTCCCCGACACCGGCCGCACGGGCCGGTGCTCGCGACGCGCGTCCGCGCTCGCCCCGGCGAGCGGCGACGGCGCGCGCGTGCGGGACGCGTCCACCAACACGTCGTACATGGTGCGCCCGCCACGGGCGCATGGAGGAGACACATGCCGCTGTCCACCACCGCACCCCTCGCCGACACCGAGCAGACGAAGCCGGGTCAGCCGCGGGTCGAGATCCCCGTCACCGCGAGCGAGGCGCCGCCATCGCGCCGTCGTGCCCGCGCGCCAGAGGCCGACGACGCCGGCGGCGAGGATTTCGCGCCAGTCCACCTCGACGATCGCACGCCGAGGATGGAGCCGTGGCTCTGGGTGCTGCTCGCGTCGGCCGCGCCGGCGCTGGTCGCGCTCTACGTGCCGCGCGCGACGCGTCCCGCGCTCTTCGTCGTCACGGGAGCGCTGATGCTCGCCGGCTTCGTGATGCTGTTCGTGCAGGAGCGGCGTAGCGCCGCCCGCCGCCGCGCCGCGCTCGAGCCACGACTGTAGCCGCGGGAACCGTGTGATGCTTCGGGCCGGCGAGTGGAGTTGCTCGCTCGCCGGCCCCAGGCGTCGCGCCGTCGCGACGCCGTGGCGAGCTGAGCGCTGACACTCCGCGTTCTATCGCCGCGCCGCCGGCTAGTCTAACGTATGGAGCTCTCCGACCGCCAGCGCACTCCACTCACCCTGCCTATCGCCGCACTCCACGAACCCTTCACCCGCCGCACGACGGAGGAGGTTCCTGTGCCGGAGCACTCTCACCATGCCGGGCACGAGCACGGCGGCCACGATCACGCCGGCCACCACGGGCCCGTCGTCCACGCGCCGCCCGCCGACGCGTTAGGCGGCTACACCCGTGCCTACGACTCCGCGCGGCCCGACGCCGGCGGCGCCGTGATCGCGGTGGACCTCGAGGCCCGCGAGTGCGACTGGGAGTTCACGCCGGGCCACGTGAGTCGGGCGTGGGGCTTCAACGGCCAGGTGCCCGGCCCGACGCTCGAGGGGCGCGTCGGCGACGTGCTCGAGGTGCGGCTGACGAACCACCTCCCCGAGCCGACCACCATCCACTGGCACGGGCTGCGGTGCCCGGCGCCGATGGACGGCACCGACATGGTGCAGCGCCTGATCGCGCCGGGCGAGTCGTTCACCTATCGCTTCAGGCTCCCGGACGCGGCCACCCTCTGGTACCACCCGCACACGAACGAGACCGTGCAGCTCGAGCGCGGGCTGTACGGGGCGCTCGTCGTGC
>DATMHT010000246.1:0-46478 GCA_035554795.1 Gemmatimonadaceae bacterium
ACCTGGACGAACGGCTCGAAGACGCGCTCGACCTGCTCGGGGGCGATGCCGCGGCCGGTGTCGCTGACGCGCACGTGGACGACGCCCGCGGCGTCGTCGCGCTCGCAGGTGAGGGCGACGCGACCACCGACGTCGGTGAACTTGATGGCGTTGGTGACGAGGTTGACGAGGATGATGCGCACCTTGTCGGCGTCGGCCCGTACGCGCACGTCGGCGCCGCCGCGCTTCCCCGGCTCCGGCTGTGCGACCGTGACGCCCTTCGCCGCCGCCTGCGTCGTGACGAGCATCTCGATGTCGGCGAGCACGCCACCCGGGCCGTCGAGCGCGACGTCCGTCACCTGATACTCGACGCGCCCCGAGTCGAGCTGCGAGAAGTTGAGCAGGTCGTTGATGAGCGACGTGAGGTACACCGCGCTCCGCTGCGCGCGCCCGATGGCCTCGTGCTGCGTCGCGGTGAGCGTGCCGTAGACGCCGGCGTCCATCAGATCGAGGTGGCCGCGCACGCTGTTGAGCGGCGTACGCAGCTCGTGCGAGAGCGTGGACAGCAGCTGCGTCTTCGCGTTGCTCGCTTCCTCGGCGGCGGCGCGTGCGCGCCGCTCGGCCTCGAAGAGCTGGGCGCGCTCCGCCTCGGCGCGACCGACGCGCAGCAGCGCGCGGGCGGTGGCGACGAAGACGTCGGGATCGAGCGGATGCGTGAGGTACGCGTCCGCGCCGTGCTCGAGACCGTACGCGCGGTCGGCGTTCGTGATGTAGCTCGCGGAGACGTGCATCACCGGCACCGCCGCCGTCTCCGGCGACGACTTGATCGCGCGGAGCACGTCGTGGCCCGAGACGTCGGGGAGGTTGATGTCGAGAACGACGAGGTCGGGCACGACCGCGCTCAGGCACGCGAACGCCTGCGCCGCGTTCTCCGCCTCGACGACCTCCATGCCGGCGCCGCGGAGCAGACGGGTGACCGCGTAGCGGTTGCCCTCGGTGTCGTCCACGACGAGCACCCGGGCGGTGTACGAGGTGGGGGGCGCGGTCATGCGGGAGTGGTCGGTGCCGGGGAGGCGGCGTCGTGCGCCGTCGCGGGCAGCACGGTGGGAAGGACGACGGCGAAGGTGGACCCCGCGCCCGGCGCGCTCACCAGCTCGACGCGGCCGCCGAGCAGGGTCGCGAGCTTGCGCGAGAGCGGCAGCCCGAGGCCGGTGCCGCGGACGCGGCGCTGGATCGGGCCGTCCACCTGCGCGAAGTCCTGGAAGATCCGTTCCTGGTCGGCGGGCGCGATTCCGATCCCCGTATCGCGCACGGCGAAGCGGATCGCGCCACCCGGCTCCGGCGACGCGGTGACGCGGATCTCGCCGCGCTCGGTGAACTTGATCGCGTTCGAGACGAAGTTGCGCAGGATCTGCACGAGTCGCTGCTCGTCGGTGTCGAGGGGCGGAAGCGCCGGCGCCTCGTCGAAGTGCAACGTGACGGCGTCGGTCGTGATGAGGGGCCGAAACATCCCGCGCAGCCCGGCGAACAGCTCGGTCACCGTGAACGTGGACGGCCGCAGCGTCGTGTGGCCCGCCTCGATCTTCGCGAGGTCGAGCAGGTCGTTCACCATCTCGGTGACGTTCTCGATCGAGCGCTTGATGATGGACACCTGGTGCTCCTGCTCGACCGTCAGCGGCCCGTCGGCGCGGTCGAGGAGGAAGCGCGTCATGTTCAGCACCGACGTCAGCGGCGTCCGCAGCTCGTGGCTGATGTCGGAGAGGAAGCGCGACTTGTACTCCGACGCCCGGCGCAGGTCCTGCGCGCGGTCGTCCAGCTCCGCGTAGAGCGCGAGCACGCCGCGGTTCGTCTCGGCGAGCTCGGCGTTGAGGCGCTCGACCTCCGCCTGCCGGGCACGCAGCTCCTCGAGGGTGCGCAGCAGCTCCTGGTTCTGCTGCTGGACCTCCTCGAACGCGCCCTGCGCCGCCTGCCGGGCGAGCGCTTCCGCGACCCGCGCCGCGTCGAGCGGTCCGACGCGCGGCGCCCCGCGGGGGAGGCCGCGCGCGATCTCGACGGTCGTGCCCTCGCCCGGCGCGGTCCGCACGTCGAAGCGGTCGGCGAGCCGGCGCGCGCCGGCAAGGCCGACCCCCATCCCCGTCCGCGAGACGTAGCGCCCGTCGAGCACCGCCTGGACGTCGGCGATGCCGGGGCCGCGGTCGCTCACGCGCACGACGAGCGACTGTCGGCGCGACGCGGCGCCGGCGGCGGCGGGCGCGTCCTCGATCTCGAACTGCACGCGCCCGCCGCCGGCGTACTCGAACGCGTTGCGGGCGATCTCGCTCACCGCCGTCGCGATCCGCGTCTGGTCCTGGCCGTCGAAGCCGAGCAGCGCCGCGATCTGTCGCGCGCGCTGGCGCGCGAGCACGACGTCGTGCTCGTAGCGGATCTCCAGCGTGAGCAACGCGATCACCGTGGCGCGGGCTGCCGGAGCGATCGTGTCCTGCGTCGCTGTACTCACGTCGCGGGTCCTCCGTCCTCCCGGCTCACGAGCGCCGGTCGCGCACGGCGACGACGGTCGCGTCGTCGCGGCCGCGGCTGTGGTCGCGGTAGAGCACGCCGGCGAGCAGCGCCGGGTGGTGGCCGACGATGCCGGGATACGCGTCGAGCCGCCAGCGCGTGTTGATGCCGTCGGTGTGCATGAGCAGCCCGGCGTCCGCCGGCCACTCGTGGTTGAACTCGCGCACCGTGCGCATCGCGTGGCCGACGGTGCCGTTGTGCGACGCGAGATTGCGCACGCCGCCGGCCGGCGAGTAGATCGCCGCGCCGACGTTGCCAACGCCGGCGAAGGTGAGCGCGCCGCGCGCCGCGTGGATCGCGGCGACCGACATCGCCGCGCCGCGCGTCGCGCGCAGGGCTCCGTGTGCCGCGTGCAGCAGGTCCGCCGGCGAGGCGTCGGGGTGCGCGCGGACGATGCGCAGCGCCTCGCTCGCGGCCTCGGCCGCCTCAGGGCCGTGGCCAAGACCGTCCACGACGACGACGAGCACGCGGTCCGGCCGCCGCAGCACGATCCAGCCGTCGCCGCAGACCTCCTCGCCGCTGAGCGCGACGCACACGGCGCCCGTCGCGAGCGATTCGTCGCGCGCCGCCGCGCCGGGCGCCGCCGCCGACCAGACGCGGGCGACGACGGCGGTGCCGCCGCCGCCCGTGCCGGGACCGCCGCCGCCGCTGCTCGGGCCCGTCGCGGTGCGCGAGTACACGTCGAACTCGTGCGCCATGCGCCGGATCGCGCCCAGCCCCTGGCCAGCGGTGCCGGCGGTCGAGAAGCCGTCGTCCATCGCCCGGTGCATGTTGCCGATGCCCGGCCCGTCGTCGAGCGCGAGCAGCTCGACGCCGGCCGCCGGCGGCGAACCGATCGCGGAGATGAGGACGCGGCCGCCGCGCGCGTGGCGCGCGAGGTTGGTCGCCATCTCGGTCACGATCACCGCCACCGCGCCGCGCTCGGTCTCGCTCAGCCCGGCGTCGGCGGCGACGGTCGCCGCCGCGCGGCGCGCCTCGCCCACCTGGCTCGAATCCTCGACGGCGACGACGAGCGCCGCGGGGCCGCCACGCGGCCCCTCGCTGCTCGTACCGAACCTGCCCCAGCTCGCTGCCGTCGTCACGCCCACGCTCCCGCCGCTTCGCGGCTCGGCCGCGGCGGAACGCCGCGCTGCCGTGCTCACTTCCACCGCGTCACGGTCACGCGTGTGCCCTTTCCGACCTCCGACCAGAGATCGAACTCGTTCACCAGCCGCTTCGATCCGCTGAGGCCGAGCCCCATCCCGTTGCCGGTCGTGTAGCCATCGGTGAGGGCGAGGGCGACGTCCGGGATGCCGGGTCCCCGGTCCTCGAACGTCAGCCGCAGTCCCCGCCGCGTGCCTTCCTGGAGCGCCTCGAGCCGTACCGTCCCGCCGCCGCCGTAATCGAGGGTGTTGCGGGCGAGCTCGCTCGCGGCGGTCACGATCTTCGTCTGGTCCACGAGCCCGAGCCCCTGCGCCACGGCCCACGCCCGAACCGCCTGACGCACGAGCACGACGTCGGCGGCGGTGCGGACCGGCATCGTCTCATCCCGCAGGACGGTCATCGCCCCCTTCGCTCAGGGCGATTGCCGTGCCGTCGGCGATCTCCTCGTCGCGGTCCGCGTGGCCGGTGAGCGCGGCGAGCAGCGCCATCCCCCGCTCGACGTTCAGCGCGGTGCGCACGCCGGGCAGCGACAGGCCGAGCTCGACGAGGGTGATGGCCACCGCCGGCTGCATCCCGACGACGACGGTCTCCGCGTCGAGGACGCGCGCCATCGCCGCGATGTTCGAGATCATGCGCCCGATGAAGGAGTCCACGATCTCGAGCGACGATATGTCGAGCAGCACGCCGCGCGCGCGGGTGGCGCTGATGCGCGACGTCAGGTCGTCCTGCAGCGTCATCGCGAGCCGGTCGTGCATGTCCACCTGGATCGTCACCAGGAGGAGCTTCCCCATGCCGAGGATGGGTATGCGCTCCATGCCGATCCTCCGCTCAGCCGCGCGCGGGCGGCAGAGGCGCCTGACCGCCGGGAGACGTGAGCGCCCCCGCCGATCCACCGCCCGCGCTCGCCGCGCCGACCCGCACGACCGCGCGCCCGGTGCGCTGCAGGGCGAGGCGGAACGCGTCGGCGAGGCTCGCCTTCGTCGTCACGTTGCCGAGGTCCACGCCGAGGTGGACGATCGTCTGCGCGATCTGCGGCCGGATGCCGCTGATGATGCACTCGGCGCCCATCAGCCGCGCTGCCGTCACCGTCTTGAGCAGGTGCTGGGCGGTGAGCGTGTCCACCGTCGGCACGCCGGTGATGTCGAGGATGGCGATGTCGGCGCCGGTCTCGACGATGCGCTGCAGCAGCGTCTCCATCACCACCTGCGTCCGCGCGCTGTCGAGCGTGCCGATCATCGGCAGCGCCAGCACGCCGTCCCAGAGCATCACGACGGGGGTCGAGAGCTCGAGCATGTCCTGCTGCTGCCGGTGGATCACCTCTTCGCGCCCGCGCTGGTAGACCTCGGTCGTGTAGAGGCCGAGCGAGTCGAGCAGCTGCGTCGCGCCCCACACGTCGCCGGCGAGCGTCTCGGTGTCGCTCGAGTCGGTGCTGAGCCGGGCGAACACCGGGCCCTTGAGCGCGAAGACGAACGTCGCCGTCTCCGATGGCGAGTAGCCCTGCTGGGCGCGGCCGCGCGACATGCCGTCGAGGAACCCGCGCAGGGGCCCGAAGGCCGGCGCGTCCGCCGACGACGCGCCGGAGGCGACCGCCGTCCGCAGGAGCGACATGAACTCGCTCCCCTGACGCCGCAGCTCGGCGGCACCGCTCGCGCCGCCCCGCCCGACGTTGGCCTGCGCGGCGAGCCAGTCGGCCAGCACGTCGTCGAAGTGCTGGTCGAGCACTCGCGCCAGCGCGGCGGTGGTGCCGCGCGCCTGCACGGAGAGGTAGGGGTCGGTCACTGGTGCCTGGGAGAGAGTCGGCGAGCGCAGCCCGAATCGGCGGCGGTCGGGGCTGCGGTGGTGGCTAAGGATAAGCGCCGGTCACGGGGAGCGACAGCAGCGAGCCGCGCTCCTCGAGCCACCGCGCGAGCGATGCGAACGTATCCACCGCCGCCGCGACGGCCGCGTCCTCGTCGCCGCCCTCCTCCGCGTAGCGCACCGCGGCGGCGCGGTAGGCGGCCCACATCGGGCCGACGCGCTCGCCGTAGCTCGCGAAGAAGGCGCCGCCGCGCGCCGCGTTCACGCCGAGCGTGCGCGCCAGCCGCCGCTCGATGACGCGGCCACCGAGCGTCGCGCCCTCGAGCACGTACAGGCAGCCGACGGCGCGCGGCAGGGTGCCCACGTCGGGGAGGCGCGCGCAGTCGGGGAGCGCGGCGAGCGCGGCGTCGTCGAGGCCGAGGGCGCGCAGATCGCGCTCGAGGAGCGGCACCTTGCGGCGCTCGGCGGCGTGCAGGCCCAGTGCGTCGAGCCCCGGCGCGCTCCACAGCGCTGGCTCGAGCGGACGGTGATAGCCGTAGAACGCGGCGAGCACGCGACGGTAGGCGTCGCGCGTGAGGCCGGCGTCGAGCAGCGGCAGCATCGCCTCGACGCGCGCGTGCTGCTCCGCCGTCTCGCGCTTGAGCCGCGCGAGGATCGCCGCGCTCACCTCGCTCCGCCCGCGCTTACCGCTGATCGCTGACCGCCAACCGCCGTCAACGCGCCGCCATCAACGCGCCGCTGCCCGCGCCCCCGCGATCGTCTCGCGCACGGCGGCGATCCACGGCTCGTCGGGGAAGCGCTCGGCGTCGGTCGCCCACGACTCGACGCTCGTGACCGCGTGCGAGAGGCCAGCGCACTCGTCGGCGACGGCGGCGGCGAGGATGCCGCCCATGCGGCGCAGGCGGCGGTTCCACGGCTCGCCGACGCGCGCGTCGAAGGCGGCGTCGAGCGCGGCGAAGGCGGCGTCGGAGATGTGCGCGTGGCGCAAGGCGCGGAGGTTGGCGGCGCAGCGGCCGAGCGTCTCGTAGTGCGCGGCGCGCTCCGGCGTCGCGGCGGCGAGCTCCTCGCGCAGGAGGTCGAGGTGACACTCGAGCAGCCACTGCGGCATCCCACGCGCCGACAGCACGGAGCCGAGCCAGCGCGCCTGGCTCACGGCGACGGCCGGCGTGAGGTCGCAGAGCGTGACGAGCCAGCCGCTGTCGCTCGCGCTGAAGGCGCGCCCGCGCTCGCCGTAGCGCCGCGCGTAGTACGGGAACTGCGCCCACGACCGGGTCACCGCCCGCGCCGCCGCCGCCAGCTCCACCGGGTCGCGCGTGACCGGATGGTGCCCCCCCTGCGGATTGAGCGACCGGGCGTCGCCGTACGGCGCGGGGTTGGTCGGGCTCTCGTCCCTCATCTCTCCACGATCCATCGGAGAAAAATAAGGGGAGGGTATAGGGGGTAGGGTGTAGACCTGCCTCGGGACGTCCCGAGCGGCGGGTCTACACCCTGTACGCTACACCCTACACCCTCACAGCAGCGTCCCTCTCAACACCACGAACGCCACCGTGAAGTAGATCACCAGTCCCGTCACGTCCACGAGCGTCGCGACGAAGGGGGCGGAGGCGCTGGCGGGGTCGAAGCCGAGGCGCTTGAGGAGGAAGGGGAGCATCGAGCCGGCGAGCGAGCCGAAGGAGACGATGCCAATGAGGGCGAGTCCCACGGTCAGCGCGATCTTCTCGAAGTGGACGCCGTAGTCGAAGAGCCCGAGGTGCTGCCAGAGCAGGATGCGGGCAATGCCGATGACGCCGAGGATCGAGCCGAGCACGAGGCCGGTGGGCAGCTCGCGCATCGCGATGCGCCACCAGTCGCCGAGGCGGACCTCGCGCAGGGCGAGGGCGCGGATGATGAGCGACGTCGCCTGCGAGCCCGAGTTCCCCCCCGAGCTCATGACGAGCGGGATGAACATCGAGAGCACGACCGCTCTGGCGATCTCTCCCTCGAAATGCTGCATGGCGGTCGCCGTCAGCATCTCGGAGAGGAAGAGCGCGCAGAGCCAGCCGGCGCGCTTGCGGATCATCTTGAGGAAGGGGATCTCGGTGTACGGCTCGTCGATCGCCTCCATGCCGCCGAGCTTCTGGACGTCCTCCGTCTGCTCGCGGACCATCGCGTCGATGACGTCGTCCACCGTCACGATGCCGAGCACGTGGCCGCCCTCGTCGAGCACCGGCACGGCGAGGAGGTTGTACTTCGAGATGAGCCGCGCGACGTCCTCGCGGTCGGTGCGCGGCGAGACGCTGAGCGGCTGGCGCCGGTTGCCGACGTCGATCACCGCCGCGTCGCGGGGCGCGAGGAGGACGTCGCGCAGCGAGACGACGTGCAGCAGCCGCTGGTCGGCGGGGTCGAGGACGTAGATCGCGTACACCGTCTCCTTCGCGCGCCCGACCTCGGAGATGTGCGCGAGCACCCGCTCGGCCGTCCACGTCGCCGGCACGCCGACGAACTCGGTCGTCATGATCCCGCCGGCGGTGTCGGGCCGGTAGCGCAGCAGGAGCTCGAGGGCGGCGCGCGTGCGCGCGTCGAGCTGGGCGAGGAAGCGCGGCCGCTCCTTCTCGGGGAGCTCGCGCAGCAGGTCCGCCTGCTGGTCGGCCGACATCGCGTCCACGAGCGGTCCGACGCTCGCCGGCTCGATGCGCTGGACGATCTCGCAGCGGTGGCGCTCGAGCTCCGGCTCGTCGAACACCTTCACGGCGAGGTCGAACGGGAGCGCGGCCATGACGCGCGCCGCGGCGTCGGGCGAGAGATCGAGCAGCGCCTCGGCGATGTCGGCGCTGCGCATCCCGCTCAACGCTTCACTGAGCTCGGTCGGGTCGCCGTGCAGCAGATAGAGCAGCTCGGCGGTCGCGTTCTTGGTGGTGGTCGGCATGGGAGTAATATCGGTCGGGCACGGTCGGTGGAGCGACGGCCGCGCGGCGCCGTCGCCGATCCTTCGCACTCGACTCGGCGACCGGCGACGGCGCAACAGCGGGAGGGGCCTTCGGTACGGTGGCGGACATGGCGCGGCCCGCTCGCCCGCGGTGCCGCCCGCCACTCGCCCGCCCGCCGTCGCGGCCCTAACTTTGACGGTAACACCTCGCCGCCGGTCCGCCCCACGGGCCCGGCCGCGCGAACATTCGCCGACGCGACGCGGCCTCGGACCCCTTCCCCACGACGTGACCCCATCAGGCGCCGCCGGACCGCGCGGCACCGAGCTCGCGGACTCCGCGACGATCGCGGACGACGCGCCGCGCGCCGACGCGGCCGTGGCGCGACCGCGGCTCGCCGACGCCGCCGAGCGACTCGCGTTCCTCGTGGACGCGAGCGTCGAGCTATCCGCGTCGCTCAACTACCGCGCGACGCTGTCGTCGGTGGCGCGGATGCTCGTCGGCGCGCTCGGCGACGTCGTCATCCTCGACGCGCTCGACGACGGCGGCGCGATGGACCGCGTCGAGATCGCCGTCGCCGACCCCGCGCTGCAGCCGGCGGCCGACGCGCTGCTGCGCTACTCGCGCTCGCGCGGCTTCGGCCCGCTCGCCGAGCGCGTCCGGCACACGCGCGAGCCGGCGCTGCTGCAGGGGATCACCGACGACACCTATCGCGAGCGCCTCCACGATCCCGAGCTGATCGAGATCTGGCGGGCGATCGGGCCGTCGTCGCTGATGTGCGTGCCGATGATCGCCCGTGACCGCATCGTCGGCCTGATCGGCCTCGTGTCGCGCGACCCGGCGGCGCCGTACACCGACGCCGACGTCGGCCTCGCCACCGCCATCGCCCGCCGCGCCGCACTCGCGCTCGACAACGCGCGGCTCTTCCGCGAGGCGAACGCCGCCCGCGCCCGCGCGCAGGCCGCCGCCCGCTCCGCCGCCTACCTGAGCCAGGTCTCGGCGACGCTCGCGGCGACGATCGACTACGAGGAGACGCTCGCCCGCGTCGCCGACCTCGTCGTGCCCGCCTTCGGCGACTACTGCCAGCTCTTCCTCGTGGACGCGCACCCTCGCGGCACGAGCGACGACTCACGTGGCGGCGCGACGCACGGCGGCGCGAGCGATGGCGGAGCGAGCGACGATGCGGCCGCCGACGGCGGCTGGTCGCCCCCGGTGGTCCGCCGCGTCGCGTCGGCGTGCGTGGACCCGGCGCGCGCGGCACTGCTCGACGCGCTCGGCCGGACCCGGCCGCTCCCGCTCGACGGTCCGCAGCCACCGGCGGTCGTCGCGCGCACCGGGAGACCGATGCTCCTCGCGGCGGTGGACGACGCGACGCTCCGCCGCATGGCGGTGGACGACGCGCACCTCGAGCTGCTGCGCGACATCGGCATGCGGTCGTTCCTCGTCGTGCCGCTGGCGACGAGCGCCGGCCGCGTCATCGGCGCGCTGGCCTACGGGCATCTCCACGACCACGTGCGCGCCTACGACGAGAGCGACCTGCAGTTCGCGACCGAGCTCGCGCGCCGCGCCGGGCTCGCGATCGAGAACGCGCGGCTCTACGAGGAAGCGCGGGCCGCGCAGCACGCCGCCGCCGTCGCCAACCGCACCAAGAGCGACTTCCTCGCGACGATGAGCCACGAGCTGCGCACGCCGCTGTCGGCGATCATCGGCTACGGCGAGCTGCTCGCCGACGGCGTCACCGGCCCGGTCACCGACGCGCAGCACCAGCAGCTCCGCCGCATCGGCGCGAGCGCCCGCCACCTGCTCACGCTGATCGAGGACATTCTCACCTTCGCGCGCCTCGACGCCGGCCGCGAGGAGACGCGCCTCGAGCCGGTGGACGTCGCCACCCTCGCCCGCGACGCCGCCGGCCTCGTCGAGCCGATCGCGCTCACCCAGGGGCTCACGCTCGACGTCGCCGTCGCCGCCGGGCTGCCGCACGTGACGACCGACGAGCGGCGGCTGCGGCAGATCCTCCTCAACCTGCTCGGCAACGCGGTCCGCTACACCGAGCGCGGCGGCGTGCGGCTCGAGGTCGAGCACGCCGGCGACGCCATAAGCTTCGCCGTCAGCGACACGGGCATCGGCATCGCGCCCGAGCACCTCGAGCACATCTTCGAGCCCTTCTGGCAGGTGGAGCAGCACCTCACGCGCAAGGTCGGCGGCACGGGCCTCGGGTTGAGCGTGACGCGACGGCTGGCGCGGATCCTCGGCGGCGACGTCGGCGTCCGCAGCACGCCCGGCGTGGGGAGCACCTTCACCGTCACCATCCCGATCGCCGCGCCCGAGGCGGCGCCGCCACCGCGCCTCGACTGAGATGCCGCGGCGCGCCCTCGTCGCCCTGATCCACCGCGCGTTCTGGGTCGCCATCGGCGCGCTCGTCGCCCTCGGCGCGACGAGCCTCGCCCTCACCGCGATGCGGCGCGACACGGAGCGCTGGGTGCGCCACGGCCGCGAGGTCAGCCGGCTCGCGCGCGAGGCGACGCTCCTCGCGGTGGATCGCGAGACGGGCATCCGTGGCTACCTGATCACCCGCGACACGCGATCGCTCGCGCCCGAGCGCGCCGCCCGCGCCCCGCTGCGCGCGAAGCTCGACTCGCTCGTCCGTCTCACGGCCGACAACCCGGACCAGCAGCGCCGCGCCCGCGCCGCCGCCGCCGCGCTCGACGCGTGGGAGCGCGACGTCGCCGCGCCGGTGCTCGCGGGTGCGCCGGCGGCGAGCGTCGTCCCACTCGCCGGCAAGCCGGCGTTCGACGCCGTGCGCGCGCGCTTCGCGGAGTTCCAGCGCGAGGAGGAGGCGCTGTACCGCAGCCGCGAGGCGCGCGACGTCCGCGTCGAGACGATCGCGGTCGGCGCCGTCGCCGTCGAGCTGGTGCTCATGCTCGCCGCGCTGCTCGTCCTCCGCCGCCGCGCCGTCGCCCAGACCGACATCGTGGTCGAGCAGCGCGAGATCCTCGAGGACCAGGCCGTCGCGCTCGAGGAGCAGACGGCGGAGCTCGAGCAGCAGCTGAGCGAGTCGCAGGCGCTGGCTGCGGAGCTCGAGGAGCAGAGGGCGGAGCTCGAGCAGTCGAGCGCGGAGCTGCGGCGCGCGAGCGCCGACATCGCCGCGACGAGCTACGCCATCGCACACGACCTGCGCTCCCCGCTCCGCGCCATCGACGGCCACAGCTTCCTGCTGCTCCAGCGCCACGGCGAGGCGCTGGGCGAGGAGGGACGCGAGACGCTGGGGCGGGTGCGCGCGAACAGCCAGCGCATGGGACACCTCATCGACGGCCTGCTCGCGCTCGGCCGGATCGGGCGCGAGCCGCTCTCGCGCGCGACGCGCGTGGACCTGAGCGCGCTCGCCCGCGCCGCGATCGAGGACCTGCGCGCCGCCGAGCCGGAGCGGTGCGTCGAGACGACAGTGGCCGACGGCCTCGCGGCGCCGGGCGACCCGCGACTGCTCGCGACGGTCGTGCAGAACCTCCTCGACAACGCGTGGAAGTTCACGCGCGGCAACGACGCCGCCGGCCGCCCGCCGGCGCGGATCGAGGTCGGCGCCGAGCCCGCCGCGTCACCGGACGGTGCGGGCGGTGCCCCCGACGCCGCCGGCGCGGCGGGGCCGGTGTTCTACGTGCGCGACAACGGCGCCGGCTTCGACATGGAGTTCGCGGGCCAGCTCTTCCGCCCCTTCCAGCGCCTGCACCGGGACGACGAGTACGCGGGCTTCGGCATCGGGCTCGCCAGCGTTCAGCGCGTGATCGAGCGGCACGGTGGTCGCATATGGGCGCGGGGGGGAGTGGGGCGCGGCGCGACGATCTACTTCTCACTCCCCGGCGCCACGGCGAGCTAGCAGCACCACCGCCGCCCGGCGCTCGCCGCGATCGACGACGACGCCAAACGGGGGTTGGGAACCGTTGAACGACAGCTCCAAGCACTGCGTCCTGCTGGTCGAGGACAACGTGGACGACGCACAGCTCGCGCTCGCCGCGCTGAGGGGAAACCGGATCGTCAACGAGGTGGTGCTCGCGCGCGACGGCGAGGAAGCGCGCGACTACCTGTTCGGACTCGGCTCGCACGCCGGCCGCGACGCCTCGCACTGCCCGCAGCTCGTGCTGCTCGACCTCAAGCTTCCGAAGATCGACGGCCTCGACGTCCTGCGCCGCATCCGCGCCGACGAGCGCACGCGCCTGACGCCGGTCGTCGTCCTCACCTCGTCGGACGAGGAGGAGGATCTCATCCGCAGCTACCGCCTCGGCGCCAACAGCTACGTGCGCAAGCCGATCGACTTCGAGCGCTTCCTCGAGGCGATCCGCCAGCTCACCGTGTACTGGCTGGTGCTGAACGAGGCGCCGAAGAAGGAGGGGTAAAGAGGGACGGGGGACGGGGGATGGGGGACGAACTGCCTCGGGACGATCAGCCTCGGGACAATCAGCCCCCGTCCCACGTCCCCCATCCCCCCGTCCCCTATCCCCGCTATCCCTTTCGCCTCCTCTCCACCCGCTCCCGCAGCTCCTCCGACTCCGGGTCGAACGCGACGTGCGGCACCACCGGGGTCGGCGTTCCGGCGGCCTCGGCGGGGGGGAGGCGATCGGTCGGGTCGCCGCCGCGGGCGCTGCGGGTGATGACGAGGATCAGCACGCCGACGACGCCGACCGCGGCGAGGGTGATCACGTCCTCGAACCGCTTCACGTGCCGCAGCACCTGCATCGCCGTGCGGCCGAACGCCCAGCCGAGCACCGTGAACAGGCTCGACCAGGTGATGCTGCTCGCCGCGCTGCCGACGAGGAACGCGGGCAGCGGCACGTGCGCGGCGCCGCAGGCGATCGGCAGGGTGAGCCGGAGCCCGTACGCGTAGCGCACGGCGAACGACGAGCGCCACGGGTGGCGGCGCACGAAGCGCAGCGCCCGGGTCAGGTAGCGGCGGACCCTCGGCCACCGCGCCCGCACCCATTTCCCTCGCCAGCGGCCGAGGAAGTAGAGCGCCACGCCCCACCCCCACGTCCCGAGCGAGAGCGCCATGGCGACGCGGACGAGCCCGAGCTGTCCCTGCTGCGCCGCGACTCCGCCGAGCAGAGGCGCGGCCTCCTCGGTGACGATGCTCGTCGTCGCGAGGGTGATGTACGCCCAGAGCTGCCCCCAGAACCCCAGCGTCGGCAACTCGGGGATCGCGACGGCGCGCTGGAGGATGAGGGGGAAGAAAAGCATCCCGGAATGTAGGGGCGGGACGGCGGATCGCGAGATGAAAAGCGGGTCGGGGGTCGCGGGTCGGGGCTGATGCGATAGCCCCGACCCGCGACCCCCGACCCGCGACCCGCCCTCAGGCGGTTCAGTCCCCCGCGACGGGCAGCGGGAACTCCGCCGTCTGCTGCTTCGGCCGCACGCCGAAGCGGGCCGCGACCCACTGGCGGGCGCCGTCCATGATCTCGTAGAACGTCGGGATCACGAGCAGGGTGAGCAGCGTGCTCGTGATGACGCCGCCGATCACCGCCGTACCGAGCGGCGCGCGGAACTGCGCCCCCTCGCCGCGGCCGAGCGCGACCGGGATCATGCCGGCGATGAGCGCGACCGTCGTCATGATGATCGGGCGCAGCCGGATCGCGCCGGCCTCGATCAGCGCCTCGCGCAGCGGCAGCCCCTGCTTCTCGCGCGCCCACTTCGCGAAGTCGATGAGCAGGATCGCGTTCTTGGCGACGATCCCGCAGAGCAGGATGATGCCGATCATGCTCATGATGTTGATCGTGTTCCCCGTCACCGCCAGCGCGAGCATGACGCCGATGAGCGACAGCGGCAGCGAGATGAGGATCGCCAGCGGGTCGAGGAACGACCCGAACTGCATCACGAGGATCAGGTACATCAGCATCACGGCGACGCCGAGCGCGAAGAAGATCTGCCCGAACACCTCGCCCTGGTCCTTCGACTCGCCGCCGAGCGTGTAGTGGACGCCGGGCGGGAGCTGCAGCTTGTCGAGCCGCTTGACGATGTCGCTCGTGACGTCGCCCGAGGCGCGGCCGGCGGTGTTTGCCTCCACCGTCACGACGACGTCGCCGTCGAGGTGATCGATGACGGCCGGACCGAGGCTCTCGTGGATGTTGGCGACCTGGCCGAGCGGGAGCGTCGCCGGCAGGCCGTTGGGACCGCTGACGACGAGCGGCAGCTGCGCGAGGTCGGCGGCGCGGCGGCGCGACTCGGGGGCGAGGCGCACCTCGACGTCGCGTTGCTCGCCGCTCGGGTCCTCCCAGTCGCCGGCGTCTATGCCGGCGAACGCCGGCCGCAGCGACTGCGCGACCTGCCCCACGGTCACGCCGAGCGAGCCGGCGACGCCGCGGTTCATCTCCACGTTCAGCTCCGGCTTCTGCCCCTTCGTCGAGAGGCCGACGTCCACCGCGCCGGGCACCTTCTGCACCTCGGCCTTCACCTGCTCGGCCGCCGCCGCGAGCGCGCGCGAGTCGCCGCCGCGCAGCTGGAGCTGGAGCTGCTTGCGACCGCCGCCGAAGTCGTTCGTGAACACCGACAGCGTCACGCCGGCGAGGTGCTTCGTCTCCTCGCGCATGTCGGCCGCGAGGTCCTCCGCGCTCTTCTTCCGCTCCGACTTCGGCGTCAGGCGCACGTAGATGTTGCCGACGTCCACCGACCCCGTCCCCTCGTTGCCGAGCGTCGTATAGGTGTAGCGCACCTCGGGATGGGCGCGCGCCAGCCGCGCCGTCTCCTCCGCCTTGAGCCGCGTGTACTCGAGGTTGGAGCCCGGCGGCGTCTCGATCGCGATCGTGAACTCGGCGCGATCGTCCACCGGGAAGAAGCCGACGCCGACGAGGCCGAGCGACGGCAGCGCGAGCGCGCCGACGAACGACGCCACCGCGATGCCGACCATCATCAGCCGGTGGTCCAGCGCCCAGGCGATGACGCGGCGGTAGTTGTCGGCCTGGCGGTTGAACCAGCCGTTGAACTTGTCGAGCGTGCGCGTGATCGGCCCCTTCTGGTCCTCCGGCTTGTGCGGATCGGGCCAGTACGCCGACAGCATCGGGTCGAGCGAGAACGAGACGAAGAGCGAGACGAGCACCGAGCAGGCGATCGTCAGCGCGAACGGCTTGAACCACTGCCCGCCGATCCCCGGCATGAAGCCGATCGGCACGAACACGGCGAGGATCGAGAACGTCGTCGCCGCGACGGCGAGGCCGATCTCGTTCGTCCCCTCGTGCGCGGCAGTCAGGTGATCCTTCCCCATCTCCACGTGCCGGACGATGTTCTCGCGCACGACGATCGCGTCGTCGATCAGGATGCCGATCGCGAGCGAGAGGCCGAGCAGCGACATCGTCTCGAGCTTGAAGCCGAGCACCCAGACGGCGATGAAGCTCGCCAGCACCGAGATCGGCAGCGCGACGCCGGTGATGACCGTCGAGCGCCACGAGTTGAGGAAGAGGAAGACGACGAGGACGGTGAGCACCGCGCCCTCGAGCAGCGCCTCCTGCACGTTGAGCACGGCGGCGGTGACGCGCGTGCCGGCGTCCTTCACCAGCTCGAACTTCGTCCCCGGCGGCAGCGTCTTCTGGATCGCCTCGACGCGCTCGCGGATGCGATCGCTGACGTCGGTGGTGCTGTAGCCCTGCGACTTCTTGATGTCGATGCCGACCGCCTCACGCTCGTCGTAGAGGGCGAGCGTGCGCGGCTCCTCGGTGCTGTCGAGGACGTCGGCGACCTGGCCGAGGCGGATCAGCTCCCCGCCGCGCTCGGCGACGACGAGCTGCTCGAACTCGGCCGGCGTCTGGAGGCGCCCCTTGAGGCGGATCGAGCGCTCGTCGAGCGAGCCGGAGACGCGGCCGACCGGCGCGGCGAGGTTCTGCAGCTCGAGCGCCTGCACGACCTGCGCGACGCTCACCCCCGCCGCCTGCATCGCCTGCGGACGGATCTGCACGGTGAGCTCGCGCTCCTGCTTGCCGAACGTCTGCACCTCGCCGACGCCGCCGATCGAGCGCAGCTCGCGCGTGATCCCCGGGTCGGCGAGGCGCGTCAGCTGCGCCGGCGTCAGCGACGTGGACGAGAGCGCGAGCGACACGATCGGCCGATCGGTGTCGCTCAGCTTCTTGATGATCGGCTCCTTCATCTCCGTCGGCAGATCGGACCGGATCGCCGAGATCGCGTCGCGCACGTCCTGCGTCGCCTCGGCGAGGTTCTTCTCGAAGACGAACTCGATCGTGATGACCGCGAAGCCGTCGTACGCCTTGCCCATCACCTGCTTCACGCCGCTGATGGCGCGGATCTGATCCTCGACCGGCTTGAGGATCTCCTTCTCCACGCCGTCGGGCGACGCGCCGGGATACGGGATCGCCACTGACACGAAGGGCGGCACGACGTCCGGGAACTCGTCCGTCTTGAGCTTGAGCAGCGCGAACAGCCCGAACACCGCCAGCGCGACCATCGTCACGACGGTGATGAGCGGCCGCTTGATCGCGAAATCGGAGATGAACATGAATCTGTCCTGGTATGGGGGAGCGCCCTCTCTGATTCCTGATTCCTGTCCCTCGACGCGTCCCCCTCTGGTGGGCTGGCGTCGAGGGACGGGAATCAGGAATCAGGTAGGACTACCGCCCTCCCCCGTTCGCCGTGCGGTCCGTGATCACTCCCACCTTCACCGGTGTTCCAGCCGAGATGCCCTGGGCGGCGCCGACGAGCACCGTGTCGCCCGGCACGAGGCCGGACTGGATCTCGACCGTCTCGGTCGCCGCGTCCTGGATGCCGAGCTTCACCTCGACCTTCTCCGCCTTGCCGCTCTTGAGACGGATCACGAACGGCGCGAGCCCGCGCTGGTCCACCGCGTTGAGCGGCACCACCGGCGCGTTCTTCGACTCGCTCGCCACGCGTCCCTCGGCGAACAGCCCGCCCACGAGCCCGCCGCGCTCGTTCGGGATCGAGGCGATGATCCGCACCTGGCGCGTCGCCGGATCGGCGACCGGCGCGACGCGCGTGATCCTGCCGTCGAAGGTGCGCCCGGGGTAGCCGCTGACCGTGAACTGCACCGGCATGCCGACGCGCACGCTCGCGAGCTGGTCCGCCGGCACCGACGCCTCGAGTCGCATGCTCGACGGCTCGACGACGGTGACGAGCGCGCCACCCGCCTGCACGACGTCGCCCGCCGACACCGAGCGCTGCGCGACGACGCCCGAGAACGGCGCGCGGATGAAGGTGTAGCCGAGGTTCTTCTCCGCCGACGCCTGCAGCGCGCGCGCGTTGGCGAGCTGCGCCTGCGCCGCGGAGTTCGCCGAGCGCGCGCTCTCGACGTCGCGCTCGGCGATCGCGCCGGCCGCGACGAGCTGCTCGGCGCGCTGGAGGTTGCGCTGCGCGACGTCCGCCTGCGCCCGCGCCGACACGACACCCGAGCGCGCACTGATGGCCGCGTCGCGCACGGCCGAGTCGTCGAGCCGCACGAGCGGCGCGCCGGCGGCGACGCGCTGGCCCTCGTCCACGTAGGTCTGCAGCACCGTGCCGCCGACCTGGGCGCGGATCGCGGCCTCCTTCTCCGGCGCGAGCGAGCCGGAGAGCGTCGGTCCGCTCTGGATCGGCGCGAGGTGCACGACGGCCACGTTCTCCTGCCCGATCGTCACCGCCGCCGGCGCCGCGGCGACCTCGGCGTGCGCGTCGTCGCTCTTCTTGCTGCACGCGGCCGTCGCGAGACTCGCCGCGGCGACGACGAGCGCCGCCATGCGCCCGCCAGTCGGCCGCCGCCACCCGCCACCCGCCACCCGCTCTTCACCGTATTTCATGGAGTCGTGCCCCCGAATTGTCCCGTCTGCGATTGGGCGGCGCCCTGCTGCCCCTGCTGCTGCGCCCCCTGCTGTTGGCTCTGCCTGGACTGCGTCGTGCCCTGCGACTGCGTGCCGCTCGTGCCGGTGGACGTCGCGCCGCTCGCCTGCAGCGGCAGGTCGCGCAGCAGCGCCAGACGGACGCGGGCGACCTGCAGGTCGCGCGCGGCCTGCGCCCGGTTCGCCTGCGACTGCTGGAGCAGCAGCCGCGAGTCGTTCAGCTCGACCTGCGTCGAGATCCCCTCGCGGTAGCGCACCTCGGCGATCTGATAGGCGCGCGACGCCTGCTCCGACGTGCCCGCGCTCGCCGCGTACGCGGCCGCCGCCTGCTCGAGCTGCGTCAGCGCGAGCTGCGCGTCGAGCGCGGCGAACTCGCGCGTCTGATCGAGCCGCGCCCGGGCCTCGACGAGGTTCGCCTGCGCGACCATCTCGTCGCCGCGGATGCGGCCGCCGGTGAAGATCGGCAGCGACACCCCGACCGAGACGCTCCAGTTCGGGTAGAACTCGTTGTACGTCGGCAGCCCGGTGGAGGGATACGCGTACCGCTGGTAGTTGGTCGAGAGCGCGAGCGACGGCAGACGCTGCGCGCGCGCGGCGCGGAGCAGGCTGCGCGAGGCGTTCACGTTCTCGCGCGCCTGGCGCACGCTCGAGCGGTCCTCGACGGTCGTGTCGCTCGCGGCCACGACCGCGGCGACGGCGGCGACCGTCGCCGAGTCCTCGGCGAGGATCTCGTCCACCGAGATCGGGGCGTTGACCGCCGGCACGGCGACGGCGCGCTCCGGCGTCGCCGCGGCCGCCAGCGCGGGCGACGGTGGCGCCTCGTCGAGGAGCGGCGTCGTCAGGCGCAGCGGCTCCCCGAGCGGGATCTCGAGCAGCTGCCGCAGCCGCAGGTAGGCAACGTCGCGCGCCGAGCGGGCCTGGATGACGACCGGGCGCTGGTTCTCCCGCGTCACGCGCGCCCGCAGCGCCTCGAACTCCGACGTGTTCCCGACCTGCCGCGAGAGCTGCGTCTGCCGGAAGGTGCGCTCGGTCTGCACGAGCGACGACTCGGCGATGGCGACGAGCCGGTCGGCGAGGGTGGCGTCGTAGTAGGCCTGCGTGACGTCGAGCCGCACCTGCGCCCGTGCCGACGCGAGCCCGACCTCGGCGACGCGCTGGCCGGCCGCGCTGGCCGAGATGTTGGAGATCACGCGCCCGCCGGCGAACAGCGTCTGCGAGCCGGTGAGCCCGAAGACGACCGTGTTCGGCGACGCGAAGATCTGCGTCAGCGGGTTCGCGCCCGGGGGCGGGCAGATCAGGAGCGTGCTGGCGACGTTGTTCGGATCCGTCGCGCACACCGACTGCGCCGACGATCCGCTCGACGACGTGCTGCCGCCGCCGAACTTCTCGGTGATCGCCTTGAACTGGCTCTCGAGCTGCCGCTGGTAGCCGAGCGTCGTGTTGAGCTGCGGGAAGAGCTGGCTGCGTGCCTCGAGCAGCTGCCCATGCGCGCGCTCGACGCCGGCGCGGGCGATGCGAACGCTCTCGCTCGTTCCTTCGGCCAGGCGCAGCGCCTCCTCGAGCGAGAGTGGTCGCGCATCGGCGCGCGTGGACGTCGCGGGCGACGGTGCGGCGACGCCGACGACGGCAGTACCGGCCGCCGGGCGTGCCCTCGTCGACGCGCTGTCCTGCGCGCGGGCGACGCGAGCGGACGGCGGTAGCAGCAGCAGCGCGAGCGACGCGAGTACGGCGCACGCCGCGCGCGGCGCTGGCCGACGGCGTCCCGGCGCGCCGTGCGTGTTCGTGAATGACGTCATGGGTGACGCGTGGATTTTCCGTGGAGTGAATGCAGCTCGGCGGCGGCGCCGCGCTCCTTGAAGCCGATGGAGCGGAGGAGGAGTCGAACGTACATCGCCAGCGCCTTCCCCTCGGGCTGCGGGAAGAGCTGAGGCATCATGTCGCGCCCCATCGCGTCGGCGAAGATCGTCCCCATCAGCATCGACGCTGCTCCGTGGAAGTGCGGAGCGCCGACGGACCGCTTGCCGTCGAGCCAGCCGTGACGCTGCAACGAGGAGAAGTAACGACGCAGCGTGCTGGCGCGTTCCGGCGCGCCGCCGCTCATCGTCGGCGCGGCCTCCGGTCGCTCCTCGAGCTCGCCCATCGTCTTGCGGATGATCGGGGCGACGTCGCGCAGGTAGGCGTAGTACGCGGTGGCCCACGCCAGCAGCTCACGCTCGGGATCGACGGGCGCCTCCGGCAGCGGCGGCAACGGGAGCGCGGGCCCGGCGTGACAGCGCACGGCCTCGTGGATGAGCGCGGCCTTCGACCCGAAGTTGCGGAAGATCGTGACTTCGTTGACGCCCGCCTCTTCCGCGATCCGTCGGGTCGTCGCGCCACGGAAGCCGCACTCGGCGTACACGCGCGCGGCGGCCTCGAGGAGTTTCGATCGGCTGATCATGAGGGGCGGGAAGCTAGACGGGACCGGGTCAGGATGCAAGTATGTGCTTGCACGCTACGCCTGGCGTGACAGAATTGTTTCAGCAGGCAGGTGGGCGGTCGGCGGTGGGCGCGAGCCCATCCGGTACGCGGCAAGCGGGACGCGGGAAGCGCGAACCGATGCGGCCGGCGGCATTTCGGTGACGCGAAGTGCCGCGCCCGCCATAGACTCTGACGTGGGGGGGGCCCCCCGCGCATGGAGTCACTTGCGAGTCAGGGCAGGGTCGAGCGCTCGCGCTTACCGCCAACCGCCTACCGCTCACCAATTACCCGAACTGCGCGAACCCCACGGTGTTCCCGCCCGGCTCTCGCACGTAGACCTCCGTGCTGCCATAGAACGTCTGGTGCCGGGGCTTCACGACCGGCGCGCCGGCGACGGCCCGCTCGACCGCGTCGAGATCGTCCACCGTGACGAAGAGCGTGATCGAGTGGCCGGCGAGCTCGCCGGCGGCGTCGGGCTGTTCGTCGAGCACGCTGGCGCGCGTCTGGTACATGACCTCGATGCCGTCGCGCTCGGCGCTGGCGAAGATCAGCTTCCCGTCCGGACCGGGCACCGCGTTCTTCACCGTGAAGGCGAAGCGGTCCGCCCAGAAACGGATGCACGGCTCGACGTGCTCGACCACCATCACCGGCGTGAGCTGCTTGAGACGAGGCGCGGCGCTGATGGTTGGGGCCTTGTCGGCGGTTGGCGTCATGGTCGAGGTCCTCCCTGCGCGAAGGGTTGTCCGGCCCATCCTGGGTCACGTCGCGACCGCGACCGACCCGGAAATCGCCGAAGCTACAGCCCCGAAGAAAAACCGCAAGGCGAACAGGTGACGTCTGACAGACAGGGTGCAGCGTGTAGGGTATAGGGTGTAGCCCGAGTCGTCCCGAGGCACGGCTACACCCTGCACCTACTCCCTATCCCCTGCACGTCGTGCCCCTGCCGCCCAGCCCGCGCCCTCGCTATCCCGGCGACCTGGTCCTGCGCTTCGTGCGCGAGCCGCTGCGCTTCCTCACGGAGGTGGCGCGCGACTGCGGCGACGTCGCGACGTTCAGGCTCGCGGGCGAGCGGATGGTGATGATCAACCACCCCGACCTGATCCGCGACGTGCTGGTCACCAACAACCGGCAGTTCCGGAAGGGACGCGGGCTCGAGCGCGCCAAGGTGCTGCTCGGCGAGGGGCTGCTGACGAGCGAAGGGGAGTTCCACCTGCGGCAGCGGCGGCTCGCGCAGCCGGCCTTTCACCGCCAGCGCGTCGCGGGCTACGGCGACGTGATGGGCGCGTACGCGGCGCGTACCGCCGATCGGTGGCGCGACGGCGAGCAGCTCGACCTGTCGCGGGAGATGATGCGGCTGACGCTGGCCATCGTCGGCAAGACGCTGTTCGACGCCGACGTCGAGGGCGAGGCGGCGGAGATCGGCGCCGCGCTCACCGACGTCTTTCACGCGTTCGGCTTCGCCGTGCTCCCCTTCGGCGAGATCCTCGACCGGATGCCGTTCCTGCCGATGACGCGCCGCTTCAACCGCGCGCGCGACCGGCTCGACGCGACGATCTACCGCATCATCGCCGAGCGCCGCGCCGCCGGCGACGACCGCGGCGACCTGCTCTCGATGCTGATGCTGGCGCGCGACGACGACGGTGGTGGCGACGGCGGCGTCATGAGCGACAAGCAGCTCCGCGACGAGGCGCTGACGCTCTTCCTCGCCGGCCACGAGACGACCGCCAACGCGCTCACCTGGACCTGGTACCTGCTCGCGCGAAACCCGGAGGTGGAAGCGCGGCTGCACGCCGAGGTGGACGCGGCGCTCGGCGCGCGTGAGATCCCGGGCGCGGGCCACCTCGCGCTGCTGCCCTACACGCGGATGGTGGTCGCCGAGTCCATGCGGCTCTACCCGCCGGCGTGGGTGATCGGCCGGCGCGCGATCGAGGACTACGACGCGGGCGGCTACACCGTGCCGGCGCGCTCGGTGGTGCTGATGAGCCAGTACGTGACGCACCGCGATCCGCGCTTCTGGCCCGACCCCGAGCGGTTCGACCCGGAGCGGTGGACGGTGGAGGCGCAGGCGTCGCGCCCGAAGTTCGCCTACTACCCGTTCGGCGGCGGCCCGCGCGTCTGCATCGGCGAGCAGTTCGCGTGGATGGAGGCGACGCTCGCGCTGGCGACGATCGCCCGCCGCTGGCGCCTGCGTCTCGCGCCCGGCCACGACGAAGCGCTGCCGGCGCCGATGATCACGCTGCGGGTGAAGGGCGGACTGCCGGGGGTAGTCGAGAGGAGAGGGCCTGGGGCCTAGGGAGTAGGCCCTCCGAACGGCGACTCCCCGTAACGCTCGAGGAGCTCTCCCACGCTCTCGTACACCGCGACGGCGCCGCGGAGCGCCGCGTCGTCCCATCCGCCCGAGCGCACCGCGATCGTGCCGACCCCGGCGCGCGACGCGGCCTCGACGTCGTACGGCGTGTCGCCCACCATGAGCGCGGCGGTCGGCGCGAGGTGTCCCGCGCGCGCCAGCGCGGCCTCGATGATGTCCGGGTCTGGCTTCGAGTTGTCGGCGTCGCTCGACGACGTCGTCTCGGCGAACAGGTCGGCGACGCCGGCGGCGTCGAGCAGCCCGGTGAGCTCCTCCTCCTTCGCCGACGTCGCGACGACGAGCGTGAGCCCGGCCGCGCGCATTCGCTCGAGCAGCGCCCGCGCGCCGGGAAACGGCCGCAGTCGCGGCAGGTAGCGCTCGCGGAAGATCTCCTGGCGACGCTTGCCGAGCGCCTTGCCGCGCGCGCTCTCGGCGTCCACGCCGATCACCTTCGGCAGCAGCTTGTCGCCTCCCATGCCGATGAGCGGGCGGACGTCGGCAAAGCGCGCAGCGTAGCCCGCCTCACGAAAGGCATCCTCCCACGCCCGCGCGTGCGCGTCGTTGCTGTCGAGGAGCGTACCGTCGACGTCGAAGAGCACGGCGCGGAGATCGGACAATGGACTTAGGTGAGAGGTGGGCGGCGTACCTGATTCCTGGTGCCTGCTTGCTCGAGTCAGCCCCTCTGAGTGGCTAGCTCTAGCAAGCAGGCACCAGGAATCAGGTGGGGACTGTCCTACGCCTTCGTTCCCATCTTGCCCTGGAGCTCGCGGGCGCGATCGAGGTGCTGCTGCACCTTCGGGATCGCCTGCTGGATCAGGTTCTTGAGGTCGGCGTTCTGCGCCGAGCCCTCGAAGCTCTTCAGGTTGTCGAGCGCCTTCTGGTGATCGGTCACCTGGCCGGCGATGTACTGCTGGTCGAACGTCGCGCCCTTCGCCGCCTTGAGCGAGTCCATCACCGCCGCCGACTCCTTCTTCATCTCGTCGGCCGCGGCCGGCGCCTTCGGCGTGACGTTGATCTTCTTGGCGAGCTTGTCGGCGTCGCCCTGCAGGCTGCCGTGGTCCTTCACCATGTCGCGGGCGAAGCTCTTGACGTCGGCGCTCGTCGCCTTGCTCTCGGCCAGCTTGCCCTCGCCGATCTCGCTCGCGTTCGTCATCCCGATCGCCGCCAGGATCTCGGCGTCGCTCGTCACCGCCACGGTCCCCGCCGCGGGGGCCGGCGTCGCAGTGCTCGGCGCCATCGGCGCCATGCCGGTATCGCTGCGCATCGCCGGCGCGGCCGCCGTATCCGTCGTCGCGCCCTCCTTCTTCGCGCACGCGGCGAGCGCGGCCGCACAGGCCGCCACCGCCAGCGCGCGCCGCATGGAGAACGAACCGCCGAGCCCGATGATTGCCTTGTCGTTGTGCATACGCGCCCTCGTCGTGAAGTGAAGGTCAAGTCGCGTGCGGCCCGCCGTCCCGCCGAGTCCGCCGCGACCCCATCCGCGTGATAGAGTCCTCCGTGGTCGCGCAAGAAACGTGACGCAGACAGAGGCAGCGCGGGGTGAACGCCCGGCCGATCCGGGGTCCGCGATCGCGCCACTTCCGCCTCCAGCGACGGCCCCAGCGCAGTGCCGGGGCGCCGGGGAGCGAGCGCGTCCGCGCAGTGGTCCGCCGTGTGCGTTAGGCGGGGTCGGGACTCACTCGCCACCGCGCCGTCGTCGTACGGTCGCGGCGCGCGACATCCATGAACGAACCGACACCCGCCGACGACCATGACGCCTTCGACGTCCGCCTCGAGCAACTCCTCGCGCCGCGCCCAGAACAGCGGCCCGCGCCCCGTCGCCGCCGACCGTCGCACGCGCCCGCGCCTCCGCGATCTGTGTGACGAGGTGATCGCCTCCTTCCGCGTCGCCACCGACCGCGATGTCTTCACCGAGAACGACCGCGCCGCCGCCCGCGCGCTGCTGCAGGGCGTGGGGCCGAGACGGTAATAGGAGCGGCTCTTGGCCGTGGGCTCTCGGCTCTCGGCTGTTTGACAGGATGAACAGGATGACCTCACGGCCCCATCCTGTTCATCCCGTTCATCCTGTCAGAGAGCCGAGAGCCGCCTATTTCAGCTGTGCGAGCGCCGACCGGCGCGCCTTCGCCACCTTCGGCGCCACCACCGCCCGGCAGTAGGGTTGCCGGGCGGTTCGCGTGTAATAGTCCGGGGAGGTACGACTCGGCGCGAAGGAGCGCGGTCTCGGAGTGGATGGTGGTCATGTCGAATTGCAGGGAGAACGGCGTGACGGAGGGAGGCTGGCGGCGAGCGCGGCGGGAAGTGAATTTCCGTTCGCTCGACGGCGAGCACGGATTCGCTTTCCCTCCATTCCGATCCTCGATGCCCACGCGACGACCGACCGCCACCGCGTCAGCGCCCCTCCCCGCCATCCAGGCGCGCGCCCTCGAGACCTCCGACCGGCTGCTCGACGCCGCCGAGGCCGTGCTCGCGGCGGACGGGCTGGTCGGCGCGACCGTGCCGGCGATCGCGGAACGCGCCGGCGTCGCCGTCGGCACCGTGTACAAGCGGTTTCCCGACAAGGATGCCCTGCTCCGCTGCGCCTACGAGCGCGCCTTTCTCCGCGCCGCCGAGGGAAACCGCGCCGCGCTCGCGCCCGACCGGTGGGTCGGGTGGAGCGCGGCGCGGCTGACGCGTGTCCTCGTCGGCAGCATGGTGAGCGGCTACCGGCGAAAGCAGACGCTGCTCGCCGCGCTCGCGCGCTACGCCGAGACGCATCCCGACGCCGCCTTTCGGCGCCGCGCCGACGAGCTGACCGCCGATGCCTTCGACCGCGTCGGCGCGCTCCTGCTCGCGCGGCGCGACGAGCTCCGCCACCCCGACCCCGAGGGCGCGGTGCGGCTCGGTCTCCTCACCGTCGGCCTCGCGTTGCGCGGCGTGCTGCTGCGGGGCGACGACGGCGCGCTCCACCCGTTCGACGGCGACGACGACCAGTTCGCCGCCGAGCTGTCGCGGCAGCTGCTCGCCTACCTCGGCGCGAGCGGCGACGACGACGCGATCCCGGCTCGTCGCTCACGGAGCAATCGCTAGCGGGCACGACGGACGGTCCCGCGCCGGCGGACTCGCCGGGTACATTCCTTGTCACGAGGCGATCGTGGCTGGAATCAGTGGAGGTAGCAGGATGCAGTGTTGGCGGCTGGGCACGCTCGTGATGGCGACGACGGTGATGGTAGCTGCGGCAGCGCGGGTCGCTGGCGCGCAGACGTGCATCGCGTCGCGAAGAGCGCTCGCGCCGGCCGCGCTGACGGGACTGCGCATCCGCTCGGTCGAAGTCGTCACGCAGCCGCCGCCGCTCGGGCGGCTGTCGCCCGCACGGCTGCTGCCGCACACGCCGACGCGGCCGGCGGTAGTCGAGCGGGAGCTGCTCTTCGCCGCCGGCGACACGGTGGACACGCTGCGCATCGCGCAGTCCATGCGCCAGCTTCGCGCCCTCGGCATCTTCGACGACGCCCGCGTCGAGGGGCGGCGCTGCGTGGGCGCGCGCGACGGCACACGTCCCGACTCGACGACGGCGGCCGACGTCGCGCTGCGCGTGGTGACGCGCGACCTGATGAGCGTCACGCCGGTCGTGCGGGTACGCGGGTCGTCGGCGGCGGTCGGCGTGGACGAGCGCAACGCGCTCGGCAGCGGCGTCGCGCTCCGTGGCGTCGTGCAGTCCGACGGCAACCGGGTGGGCGTGGCGATGGCCGCGCACGCGCCGGGCCTGCCCTGGCCCGGCGCCGCGGCGGAGCTCGGCGCCGTGCAGTACGCGAACGGCAACAGCTGGTACGCCGGCGTCGGCCCGCGCGGTGCGTGGCCGACCGCGCCGTGGATCGTGGACGGGCGCGTCGCCGGGAGCGAGCAGCGGCCGCGCAACGAGCCGGGCACGCTCTTCCAGCGCCGCTCGTCGTCGCTGCTCGTGGGACGGCGCGTGCGCGACCCGGGCGGCGCCGCGTCGTACCTGCTGGCCGGGGGCGAGTCCGACCGCGCCGACCTCTCGCTGCTCGGCGGCGATGCGCCGGTGGGTCCGCGGCTCGTGCACCGCGACTACGTCGGGCTCGCCGCCGGCGCGATGCGCGCGAGCACCCAGTTCGACACCGTGAGCTGGCTCCTCCCCGACAGCGGCAGCGTCGCCGACGTGCCGCGCGGCACCGAGGGCGAGCTCCTGATCGGCGCCGGCCGCGACCGGATCGGGCAGCAGCGGGCCGGCCACGCGGACCTCTGGCTCGGCCACACGCTCAGCCGGCCTGGCGCGCGGACGATCGTGGCCGGCGACCTGTGGGCCTCCGGCTTCTTCGGCGACGACCAGCTGAGCGCGTCCACCGTGCGCTCGTCGCTCGTGATGCTGCGCGACGCGCCGCACGGGCTGTGGACGATGCGGCTCGCCGGCGAGCGGCTGATGCGCCCCGACCCCGACGTGCGCGCGCTCGCGCTGCTCGATCCGGCGGCGGCCGCCTTCCCACGCCCCGCGGGCCGGCTCGCGGAGATGGCCGTCGCCGCGTCGGCGGAGCGTGCGGTGCACCTGCGCGCGCTCACGCGCTCGCTGGGCGTGGACGGCGCGCTGTTCGCCGCGACGTCGTTCCGCTGGGACCCGACGGCCGCCGGCCGCGCCGACGATCTCGGCGCCACGGTCGTCGGCTTCGGGCTGCGGCTCGCGCCGTGGCGCAGGGCTGGCAATACGGTGCGACTCGACGTCGGCGTCCCGGTGCTCCACACGGCGGGAGTGCGGAGCCGTCCGTACGTCGCGCTGTCCATCGTGCCCTGGCCGCTGTCGAACCGGACCCGCGACGGCCGCCGGCTTCCTTGAAGAATCGCGACGGCTCTCACGCGGCGCTCGTGCCGCCCTCACTCGCACGCCGCTCGTTCATGCCGCTCTCGACGACACTCCGACGCCTCGCGCTCGGCGCCACCCTCGCGTCGTGTCTCGCGCCGTGCCCAGCGCTCGCGCAGCGACTCGGCGCCGCTACCGACAGCGCTTCGCCGCCGCAGGCGGCCACCGTGCCGGGCCGCGCGCTGCTGACGCGGCGCGACCTCGTCGCCGCCGGCGCGCTCGCCGCGGTCACGATCGCGCTCCTGCCCGCCGACCGGCAGATCGCGGAGGAGTTCCGCGACCCCGGGCCGCAGCGCAGCATGCTGCTGCGTGACGGCGCGCGCACGTTCAACTTCCTCGGCGACCCGGGCACGGTGATCGCCGCCGTCGGCGCGTACGGCGTCGGCCGGCTCGCGCACTCGGACCACCTCGCGGACCTCGGCCTGCACACGACCGAGGCGGTGGTGCTGAGCGGTGCCGCGACGGCGCTGATCAAGGGGATCGCGGGGCGGCAGCGTCCGTACCTCGACCGCACCGACTCCGACCGCTTCGGCTTCGGCCGCGGCTTCACGTCGGGCGCCCGGTCGTCGTTCCCGAGCGGGCACACGACGGCGGCGTTCGCCGTCGCGAGCGCGGTCACCGAAGAGACGCGCGACTGGTGGCCGAACGCGCCGTGGATCGTCGGGCCCGTGCTCTACGGCGGCGCCGGTCTCGTCGGCCTCGCCCGCGTGTACGCCGACAAGCACTGGGCGAGCGACGTCGTGCTCGGCGCGGGCCTCGGTACGCTCTCGGGGCTGAGCGTCGTGCGCTACAACCACGCGCGTCCGCACAACCGCGTGAACCGCTGGCTCGGCGTCGCGCGCGCCGCCGCGCCGACGGTGACGCCGGGTCCGAACGGCCTCGCCCTCGCGTGGCGGGTGACGACGCGATGAGCGGCGCACCTATGAACGCGACATCGCGCTGGCGACGCTTCGTCGCCGCGCGATTCGACCCCAAGGCCTACCTCGGCCTGCACCTGACGATCGGTCTCGTCGTCGCGACGCTCGGCCTCTGGCTGTTCGGCGCGCTGCTCGACGCCGTGCTCGACAACGCGACGATGGTGCAGTGGGACGCCGCCACCGACGCGTGGATCCACGGGCGCGTGACGCCGGTCGGCCTGAGCGTCTTCGACGCGATCACGCAGCTCGGCTCGCCGGCGGCGATGGGCGTCCTCGCTCTCGCCGGCGCGTTCGTCCTCTGGCGGCAGCGCCGGCGCACCACGCTCATCGCCTGGCTGGCCGCGTTCGGCGGCGGCGTGCTGCTCGACGAGGTGATCAAGCTGGCCGTGCACCGCAAGCGTCCGGTCTTCGGCGCGTCGTACCTGCACGGCCACTCGTACAGCTTCCCGAGCGGACACTCGATGGGATCGCTCATCGGCTACGTGATGCTGCTCTACCTGCTCCGGCTCCACTGGCACCCGCACCGCGTCTGGCGCAGACTCACCGCCGTGGCGGTCGGACTCATGGTGCTCGCGGTGGGCGTCAGCCGCGTCTACCTCGGCGTGCACTATCCGAGCGACGTCGTCGGCGGGTACGCCGCCGGAGCGGCCTGGCTCGCCGTCTGTCTCACCGGGCTCTCGGTAGTCCAGGGCCGCGGCGCACGGCGCACGCTGAAGGAGCCCGAGCCGGCGCCGGGGGACGCGCGATAGAGCGGGTAAGCGGGAAGCGGGAAGCGCGAGCCCTCGGCCCTGGCTTCAGTGCGCCGGGGGGCCCCCCCCACGTCAGAGTCTATGGCGCGCGCGGCACTTCACGTCATCGAATCGCCGCCGGCCGCATCGGCTTGCGCTTCCCGCTTCCCGCTTACCCGCTTCCCGCCATTCCCGTAGCAGCGACGCGCGCTACCATTCCGGCGTGCCCACCGCGAACTCGACCGTCATGCGACTCCTCGCCGGACTCGCCCTCGCCGCGCTCGCACCGGCGGCAGCGGCGGCGGGCGCGCAGCAGCCGCCGCCTCGGCTCCCCGTGCCGCTCAGCCGCGCCCAGGCGGTGGACGCGGCCCTCGCGCGCGGCGCACGGCTCGGCGTCGCGCGCGCCGACACGGCGGCCGCGTTCGCGGGACTGCTCACCGCGCGCGCGCTGCCGAACCCGGTGCTCGCGTCGAGCTACAGCAAGGCGACGCCACAATATCACGTGGCGCTCGAGCTCCCGTTCGACCTGCCCGGGCTGCGGCAGGCGCGCATCGGCTCGGCCGAGGCGGCGCGGCGGGCGGCGCAGCTCCGCTTCGCCTACGAGCGGGCCGCCGTCGCGCTCGACGCCGACACCACCTACACGCGCGCCCTCGCCGCCCTCGCGCGCGCCCGGCTCTCGCGTCGCAACGCGGCGGACGCCGACAGTCTGCTGCGCATCGCCGTCGCGCGCCGCGACGCCGGCGACGCGAGCGATCTGGACGTCGAGCTGGCGACGGTGAACGCCGGCCAGCAGGCGAACGCGGCCGCCGGCGACTCGCTCGCCGCGATCGCGACGCTACTCGACCTGCAAGCGATCATCGGTCTTGCCGGCGACGGCGGCGTCGCGGTCGTCCCCTCCGACTCGCTCGTTCCGCCCGCGCCGGACAGGCTCGCCCTGCTGGCGACGACGACCGGCGCGACGCTCCCGGTCGCGGCCGCCGAAGCGTCGCTCGCTTCGGCGCAGCTCGCGGCGCGGCTGCAGCGGCGCGCCCTGTTCGGCACGCCGGCACTCTCGGCGGGCTTCGAGACCGGCGATCCGAGCGGCGCCGAGAGCGGCATCCTGCCCACGGTCGGGATCTCGCTGCCGCTGCCGCTGCTCGATCGCAACCGCGGCGCGATCCTCCAGGCCGAGGCCGACCGCGAGCGGGCGCGCGCCGAGCTCGCCCTGGCGCGGCTGGAAGGCCAGGCGCGGATCGCGCGCACGACGCGCGAGCGGGCGACGGCGCTCGCCCGCGTCGAGCGCGACCAGCGGCTCGTCGCCAGCGCCAACCGCGTCGCGGCGATGTCGCTCACCGCGTACCGCGAGGGCGAGTCGTCGCTGCCTAACGTGATCGAGGCCCAGCGCAACGCGCGCGACGTCCTCGTCCAGTACGTGGACGACGTCGCCACCGCCTGGATCGCCACCGCCACGCTTCGCGTCTACTCCCTCACGACCGGCTCATCCCGATGACCACGCGTCCGACGCTGCGCTCCCGTCCGCGCGACGCGACGCGTCCGCTCCGTGGCCGGCCATTCCGTGTCTGGCGCGTCGCCCTGCTCGGCGCGCTCGCCGTCGCCTGCGGCAAGGGCGAGGCGGGAGACACGGAGGACGCGAAGGCGCCTGACGTGCCGCCGGTGGTCGGCGTACGGACGGTGGTGGTGAGCGCGCAGCCCTTCGCCGAGACGATCGGCGCGATCGGCGGCGTCGCCGCGCGGCCGGGACACGTGGCCGCGCTCAGCGCGCCGGTGGCGACGCGCGTCGCCCGCGTGTACGTGGCGCCGGGCGAGCGCGTGCGCGCGGGACAGCCGCTCGTGCAGCTCGAGCAGGCGACGCTGCAGGCGGCGGCGCAGAGCGCCGCGGCGGCGTTGGATGCGGCGCGGCTCGCCGACGAGCGTGCGCGGCGCCTCGCCAGCGAGGGGATCGTGCCGCGCAAGGACGTCGAGCAGGCGGCGGCCGCGCTCGCGAAGGCGCGCGCCGACGCGGTGCAGGCGCGGCGCGAGGCACAGCTCTCGGTGCTGCGCGCGCCGATCGACGGCGTCGTCACGAGCATGACGGCGACGCTCGGCGCGGCGGTGGACGCGAGCCAGCCGCTGGTGGAGGTCACCGATCCGTCGGCGCTCGACGTGCTGCTCAACGTCTCGCCGACCGACGCGGCGCGCGTGCGACCGGGCGCCGCGGTCGCGCTGAGCGCCGGACAGAGCACGAGCGGCGAGCCGCTCGGTGACGGACGCGTGGCCTCCGTGGGCGCGGAGGTGGACACGACGACGCGCGGCGTGCTCGTGCGCGTCCTCGTGCCGGCGGCGCGGCGCACGCTGCGCGTGGGCGAGACCGTCTACGGCCAGATCACCGTGGCCGCGCGGCCGAGCGCGATCACCGTGCCGGTCGAGGCGCTCGTCCCCGAGGGCGACGGCTTCAAGGTGTTCGTCGTGGACGCGGCCGGCGTCGCCCACGCGCGGCCCGTGCGCGTCGGCGGCCGCACCGACAGTGTCGCCGAGATCACCGACGGTCTCGCGGCCGGCGAGCGCGTCGTCACCTACGGCGCGTACGGCGTGGACGACAGCGCGAAGGTCGTCCCGGTGAAGCCGTGAGCGTCGCGCCCACCGCCGGGCGCGACCGGCAGTCGCCCCCGCGCGACGACGACGGCGCGACGTCCGACGCGGTCCACCCGAAGCGCTCGCTCTTCGGCCTTCTCGCCGAGCAGCGGCGCTTCGTCTATCTCGCCGTCGCGCTGCTCAGCGCGGCCGGTGTCTGGGAGGCGCTGCGGCTCCCGTCGGCGATCTATCCCGAGCTGAGCTTCTCGCGCATCACGATCGTCGCCGAGGGCTCGGCGCTGGGCGCGCGACAGGTGCTGTTCGCGATCACGCGGCCGATCGAGGAGGCGGTGAGCGTCGTGCCGGGCGTGACGCGCGTGCAGTCGCGGGCGATCCGCGGCGGGAGCGAGGTGAACGTCACCTTCGCGCCGGGCACCGACATGCTCCAGGCGCTGCAGCAGGTGCAGGCGCGCGTGAACCAGGCCGAGCCGCAGCTCCCGCCGGGCCTGGAGCTCCAGGTGGAGCGGCTCACGCCGTCGCTCTTCCCCGTCCTCTCCTACAACCTCGAGGGCGGCGACGCGGCGACGCTGTACGACATCGCCAACTACCAGATCCGGCCGCTGCTCTCGCGCGTGCCGGGCGTGGGACGGGTGGACGTGCAGGGGAGCGACGTGCGCGAGGTGGAGGTGGTCGCCGATCCGGCGCGCCTCGCCGCGCAGGACATGACGTTCGACGACCTCGCCGCGGCGATCCGGCAGGCGACGACGGTGAGCGCGGTCGGACGCGTTCCGGAGAGCTACAAGCAGTACCTGATCGTGACGACCAGCGAGGCACACTCGCTCGACGACGTCGCGAACGTGGTCGTCGGCCACGGGCTGCGCGTGCGCGACCTCGCCACCGTCGTCAACGGCACCGAGGACCACGTGCGCATCGTCGCCGGCGACGGGCGCCCGGCGGCGCTGATCAACATCACGCGCCAGCTCGGCGGCAACACCCTCGCCATCGCCGACAGCCTCGCGCGCGTCGCCGAGTCGCTGCGCGGCACGCTGCCGCCGGGCGTGCGGCTCAAGCCCGTCTACGACCAGGCGTCGCTCGTGCGCGACGCCGTGAAGTCGGTGCGCGACGCGATGCTGATCGGTGCGGCGCTGGCCGTCGTGATCCTCCTGCTCTTCCTGCGCCACGCCCGCATCACGGCGATCAGCGCGTCGGCGATCCCGCTGACGATGGCGATCACGGTGTTCGTCATGTCGCGCGTCGGCCAGACGTTCAACCTGATGACGCTCGGGGCGATGGCGATCGCGATCGGCCTCGTCATCGACGACGCGGTAGTGATCACCGAGAACATCGTCCGCCACCTCCACCGCACGCCCGACCGCGCCGTCGCGATCCGCGACGCGGTGCAGGAGCTGATCTGGCCGGTGACGACGTCCACGATCACGACGGTCGTCGTCTTCCTCCCGCTCGGCCTGCTCACCGGCGTCGAGGGCCAGTTCTTTCGCGCGCTCTCGATCACGCTCACGATCGCCGTCCTCGTCTCGCTCGTGCTGGCGCTGACGGTGATCCCGCTGCTGGCGGAGCAGTATCTGACGGAGGCGGATGCGGAGGGACAGGGGACGGGGGACGGGGGACAAACGACCTCAGGACGCTCCGTCGCACATCCCCCGTCCCCCGTCCCCCGTCCCGCGTCTCTTCTCGCCCGCCTCGGTCACGCCATCGACGCCCTCTCCGACCGCTACGAGCGCTCGCTGGGCAGCGTGCTGCACCACGCGCGGTGGATGGCGGTGGCGGGGGTGCTGCTCGTCGCCGCGGGCTGGCTCGCGTATCGCTTCGTCGGGACGGGCTTCCTGCCCGAGATGGACGAGGGCGCGTTCGTGCTCGACTACTGGACGCCGGGCGGGACCGCGCTCACGGAGACCGACCGTCAGGTGCACATCGCCGAGCGCATCCTCGCGGCGACGCCCGAGGTGAGCGGCACGTCGCGGCGCACCGGGGCGGAGCTCGGCCTGTTCGCGACGGAGCAGAATCGCGGCGACCTCGTCGTGCGGCTGAAGCCATCGGGCGAGCGGTCGCGGTCGAGCTTCGAGGTGATCGACGACGTCCGCGCGAGGATCGAGCGGGCGGTGCCGCGGATGCGCATCGAGTTCGTGCAGATCCTCTCGGACGTCATCAACGATCTCGCGGGCGCGGCGCGGCCGGTCGAGATCAAGCTGTTCGGGCCGGACCTGGGCGCGCTCGAGGCGTACGGCACGCGGCTCGGCGCGAAGCTCGAGTCGGTGGACGGGCTCGAGGATCTCTACAACGGCGTGAGCGAGCCGAGCGCCGAGCTGGCGATGACCGTCAACGCCGCCGAGGCGAACCGCATCGGCCTGACGCCGGACGAGGTGGGCGCGGCGGTGGGCGGCGCGCTGCTCGGCGTCCGCGCCGGCGAGATCCGCCTCGACGACCGCACCGTCGGCGTGCGCGTGCGCGCGCCCGACTCGCTGCGCTTCAACCCGCGCGCGCTCGGCACGCTCCCCGTCGTGTCGCCGCGGACGCACGCGTCGGCGCCGCTGGCGACGCTCGCGACGTTCCAGCCGGGCGAGACACGCGGCGAGCTGCGGCGTGAGAACCAGCAGCAGATGATCGCCGTCACGGCCGACCTGAGCGGCCGCTCGCTCGGCGACGTGATGAAGGACGTGAAGCGGGTGCTCGCGGCGACGCCGCCGCCGGCGGGGATCCGCGTCGAGCTGGCCGGTCAGTACGCGGGGCAGCAGGAGGCCTTCCGCGCGCTGCTGCTCGTGCTGGCGCTGGCCGCCGCGAGCGTGATCGCGGTGATGGTGATCCAGTTCCAGTCGTTCGTCGAGCCGCTCGTGGTGCTGCTCGCCGCGCCGCTCTCGTTCGTCGGCGCGATGGCGCTGCTGCTCGTCACCGGGACGCCACTGAACGTGTCGAGCTTCATGGGGCTGATCCTGCTCGTCGGGCTGATCGTGAAGAACGGGATCATCCTCCTCGACTTCACGCGCCACCGCATGCTCCACGGCGGGCTCGCCCTCGAGCCGGCCATCCGCGAGGCGGCGCGCATCCGCCTGCGGCCGATCCTGATGACGACGCTCTGCACGCTCTTCGGCCTGCTCCCGCTCGCGCTCGGTCTCGGCGCCGGAAGCGAGCTGCAGCGGCCGCTCGCGCTCGCCGTCATCGGCGGCCTCGCGCTCTCGACGCCGGTCACGCTCTACGTGGTGCCGACGCTGCTGGTGGCGATCCGGGGGCGGGAGTACCGGGTGGCGGGTGGCGGGTAGCGGGTGCGGGTAGCAGGAACACATGGGGCCGGCTCTCTGCGCGAGAGACCGGCCCGATGTCTTTGCTAGCCACTACCCGCTACCCGCCACCCCGCTCTCACGGCAAGGCCACGTACTGCCCGAGGAACCCGCGCGCTTCCGGCGTGTCGAGGCGCCAGTCCCAGGTCGTCGCGCGGCAGTTGTAGTCGCCGGTGGTGACCGTCGCGTAGATCGTCGTCGCGTCGCCGTCGATGAACTTCGGGCCGCCCGAGTCGCCGTAGCAGTCGCCGCCCTGGCCGGTCGCGCTCGTGTTCATGAGGAGACCGAGCCACGTCTGCTGCAGGCCCATGAAGGGGGACTTCGAGTAGTTGCGCTTGCCGTCGTAGCCGAAGCTCGGGACGCCGGTGCGGCTCGCCGAGGTGCCGTAGCCGACGTTGACGAAGATCGTGTTGTTGAGCCCACCCTGCGCCTGCATCAGGTCGAGCACGCCCGCCGTCGGCAGCTTGAGCGGCGTCAGCCCCTTCGTCGATCCGTCGGGCAGGAAGACGAGGGCGAGGTCGTGGAGGTTTGCCTGGTCGTGGCCGTACTGCGGGTCGTAGATGACGTTCGTCGCCTTGATGACCTTGATCCCCTTCGCGTACAGGTCCGGCGCGAAGGAGACGTAGAACTGCGTGCCGGCTGGGATGAACGAGTCGGGGTAGACGCAGTGCGCCGCGGTGAGGAAGACGGTCGGGGTGATGAGGCTCCCCGTGCACAGCTCGTCGTCGCCGTTGATGACGCCGTTCTTGTCCCAGTCGAAGAGCAGCGCGCCGACGTTCGGGTAGAGGCTGCCGGTGGGCGACCCGTTGACGATCGCGCGCGGCTGCGGGACCGCCGTGGGTGGCGCCGAGGGATCGGCGCAGGCGGTGGCGAGCAGCGCGGCGAGCACGGCCGCGCCGATGGAAACGATCCGAGCCATTGGGGGAAACCTCCTCGGAGAACGAAGGGTCGCGACGAGGACAACCAGATGTATTGGCGGGCGCCCATGAGTACCGCCGAACGCTGGGGGGCGCAAGAGCGGCTCTCGGCTCTTGGCTCTCGGCGATCGACAGCATGAACAGGATCGACAGGATCGGGTGTGCTCTTCAGCCCGTGCATCCTGTTCATCCTGTCCAACAAGACCCGACAGCCGACCCATTTCGCCTTTCGCCTCGCCTCGTCCGCGGCCAGATTGCGCTCACCGGTGTCGGGAATCGCTACAGCGCGCGGAGACGACGGAGAGGCGGAGTGATGCAGTGACGACGGCGAACCCGACAGGGACGAGCGACGCGGTCTTTCCCGGCGACAGCGAGATGGCGGCGCGCTGCCGCGCCTTCGACTGGAGCACGACGCCGCTCGGGCCGGTCGAGACGTGGTCGCAGAGCCTGCGCACGACGGTCAGCACACTCCTCGCCTCGCGCCACCCGATGTTCCTCTGGTGGGGGCCGGAGCTCGTGCAGATCTACAACGACGCCTACCGGCCGAGCTTCGGTGAGGGCGACCGCCACCCGCGGGCACTCGGCGCGCGCGGCCGCGAGTTCTGGACCGACATCTGGGACACGATCGGCCCGCAGATCGAGCAGGTGATGAGCGGCGGCGCCGCGACGTGGCACGAGGACCAGTACCTCCCGATCGAGCGCAACGGACGGATAGACGACGTCTGGTGGACGTACGGCTACAGCCCCGTCCGCGACGACGACGGGCGCGTCGGCGGCACGCTCGTCGTCTGCCAGGAGACGACGACGCGGGTGCGCGCCCTCGCCGAGCGCGACCGGCTGCTCGAGTCCATGACGGACGCCTTCGCCGCGTTCGACGACGACTGGCGCTACACCTTCGTGAACGCCGAGGCCGAGCGCCTGCTCGGCCGGCCGCGCGAAGCGCTGCTCGGGCGCGTGGTGTGGGACGTCTTCCCCGAGGCGCGCGTCGGTCCGGCGTGGGACAGCGCCGTGACCGCGCGCAACGAGCAGCGCGTCGTCGAGTACGAGTTCTTTCTCGCCGCGATCGGGAAGTGGGTTCGGGCGCGCAACTACCCGCTGCCCGGCGGTGGCATCGCCGCCGTCTTCCTCGACGTCACGGCGGAGCGCGAGCGTGAGACGCAGCGCGACCGGCTGCTCGCGCTCGCCGAGTCCCGCGCCGCCGAGCTCGCGGCGGTGATCCGGAGCATGCCCGACGCCGTCTACATCGGCACGGCCGACGGGATCACGATCGCCAACGAGGCCGCGCTCGCGCAGCTCGGCTACGAGCGGCTGGAAGATCTCGGCCGGCCGGTGGGCACGCTCGCCGCGGAGGTCCACACGCGCGACGAGGCGACGGGCGAGGTGATCCCCGGCGACCGACAGGCGTTCTCGCGCGCACTGCGTGGCGAGCGGGTGGTGCAGAACGTCATCGTGCGCCACCGCGCGACGGGCGAGGACCGCGTCGTGCGCTGCGCCGCGGCGCCGGTGGTGGTGGACGGACGCGTCGTCGCCGCCGTCGCCGTGAACACCGACGTCACCGAGCAGCGAAGCGCCGCCGTCGAGCGCGAGCGGCTCGCCGCGGCGATGGAGTCGAGCGCGGACTTCATCGGCATCGCGTCGCCCGACGGCCAGGCGCTCTACGTGAACGAAGCCGGGCGGCGCATGGTCGGGCTGCCCGACATGGACGCGGTGCGGCGGACACGCATCGCGGACTACTTCTTCCCCGAGGATCAGGCCTTCGTCGAAGGCACGATTCTGCCCGGCATGCGGGCCGGGCGGTGGCGCGGGGAGACGCGCTTCCGCCACTTCGTGACCGGCGCCGCCGTGCCCGTGCTCTACGACGCCTTCCGCGTCACCGACCCGCGCACCGGCGCGCTCATCGGCTACGGCACCGTCACGCGCGACCTCACCGAGCGCGACCAGCTCCTGCGCGACGCCGACGCGGCGCGAACCGAGGCGGAGTCGGCGAACCGCGCCAAGAGCGACTTCCTCGCCGTGATGAGCCACGAGCTGCGCACGCCGCTCAACGCGATCGGCGGCTACGCCGAGCTGCTGGAGCTCGGCATCCGCGGGCCCGTCACGGCCGAGCAGCGGCAGGACCTGGCGCGGATCCAGAAGAGCCAGCGCCACCTGCTCGGGCTGATCAACGAGGTGCTGAACTACACCCGCGTCGAGAGCGGCGCGGTCACGTACGACGTGGGCGACGTGCTGCTCGACGAGACGCTGGCGACGTGCGAGGCGCTGACCTCGCCGCAGATGCGCGCGAAGCGCCTCACCTACCAGTACGAGGGGTGCGATCCCGCGCTGACGGTGCGCGCCGACTCCGAGAAGCTGCAGCAGATCGTGCTCAACCTGCTCACCAACTCGATCAAGTTCACGGAGCCGGGCGGCCGGGTGACGGTGCGCTGCGACGTCGCCGACGACCACGCGACGGTGACGGTGCACGACACCGGCCGCGGCATCGCCGCCGATCAGCTCGAGCGCGTCTTCGAGCCGTTCGTGCAGGTGGACGCGCGCCTCACGCGCACGAAGGAGGGCGTCGGCCTCGGCCTCGCCATCTCCCGCGACCTCGCCCGCGGCATGGGCGGCGACCTGACGGCCGAGAGCAAGGTGGGGGTGGGGAGCAGCTTTCGGCTGACGCTGCCGCGTTAGGTGGGTCGCGGGGTCGGGGCTTTCCCTCGTCCCTCGCCGAGCAAAAGCCCCGACCCCCGACCCCCGACCCCGCTACCGCTCCACCACCAGCACCGTGAACGTCCCCGGCACCATCGCCGGACGTGGCCGGGGGCGCTCGGGGGTCGGCGCGGGGGGCGGGCCGAACTGCGCGGTCACCGTGTAGATGCGGTGGGTGCGCTCGTCGAGGGCGAGGGTGCGCGCGCCGCGTTGGGTCGGCACGGTGGCGACCACGCGGTAGCGGTCGGGCGCGTCCTCGTGCACGACGGTGAGCGTCCCCTCGCCGTTCGAGGCGAAGGCGAGCTGCGACGCGGGGTCGAAGGCGGTGCCGTCCACCCCCTTGCCGATCGGCGGCGTGGCGACGACGTGGCCGCTCTTCGTGTCCACGACCGCCATGAGCGCGTTCGAGCAGCCGGCGAAGAGCCGCCCGTGGGCGCGGTCGATGGCGAGGCCGGTGGGCTCCTCGCACGGCGCGAGCGGCCAGCGCGCCTGCACGGCGAGCGTGCGCGCGTCGAAGGCGACGATCTCCGACCGGTCCTCGATGTTCACGAAGACGCGTCCGTCGCCCTGGGCGACGGCGAACTCCGGCTTCCCGCCCAGAGGGATCGTGCCGACGACGGCGCCGGTGGCGGCGTCGAGGGCGGTCGCGTCGGCGCTGCCGCCGTTGAAGGTGAAGACGCGGTGCGTCGCCGGCTCGTAGAGGATCGCGTCGGGGTTGCGGCCGGTGACCTTCACCGTCGCGATCGGCGCCAGCGTCTTCACGTCCACGATCGTCACCGTCGAGTCGCGGCCGTTGCTGGTGAAGGCGCGGCCGAGCGCCGGCGCGAGCGCGACACCGTGGACGCCCGGCGTGTTCGGCACGTCGCCGACGAGCGAGTCGTGGTCGGTGTCGAGCACCTGGACGTGCGAGCCGCGCGTGACCCAGAGCCGGTGCGCCGCCGTGTCCACCACCAGATAGTCCCAGCCGCCCTCGCCGCCGGTGGTGACGTGGCGGGTCACGTGGTAGCCGGCGGCCGACGAGGCCGGCGGCGCACCCTGCGCGCAGGCGGTGCCGGTCATCGGCACGGTGGCGAGCGCGATCGCGGCGGAGAGGAAGGTGGTGCGGCGGGGCGCGGACATCGAGAACTCCGGGAGCGGGAACGGGTTGGATCGCGTCAGGCACGCGGCACCAGCGCGCCACGCGCAGGATGCACCGTCGCGCGGCGGCGTGGCAAGCGGCTCCCGCGGACGGACGGCGCCGTGACGCGGCGCACACGGGGCTCGTCTGTTGGACACTCCTCATCTTCTCGGGTCTGCCGCTCGGACCTGTCGCCCCGAACCGTTCGACCATGCTTCGTCGGTGAGCCCCCGGGAACAGATCAGCGGCATCCCCGACCGACTGCTGCGCGCGCTCGCCGGCGTGACTCGCAACCGCTCGCTGCCGCAGAAGATCCGGCTGCTGCCCGCGATCGCGACCGGCGCGCTGCTCGTCACGCTCGCCGTGACGGTGTCGCTCGCCCTGTTCAGCGCGCGGCACGAGCGGCTGATCCGCGACGGCTACTATCCATCGGTGCAGCTCAGCCAGGCGCTGCGCGAGGACCTCGGCACGGTCCAGCGGCGGCTGCAGGACGCCGTCGCCGTCAAGGACACGAGCATCCTGCTCGAGGCCGACTCGGTGCGCGACGTCGCCCTCGCGCTGATCGTGAGGGCCGAGCGGGACAACCCGATCGCCGAGCGCGAGACGCTCGCCCAGCTGCGGCAGGGGTTCGTCGGCTACTATCTCCACGCGCGGCGGACGACGGTGCGGATGATCGCCGGCGAGACGGGCGAGAGCGTCTTCGACGCCGTCTCGACGATGTCGCAGCGCTACAACGCGCTCCGCAACCTGCTCGACGCCAGCATCGCCCGCGACCAGGCGCGCATCGACGACGCGTTCCAGGCGTCGCGCGGCCTGCTGCTGACGACGGCGGCCGTCGTCGGCGCGATCGCGCTGGCGAGCGCGGCGCTCCTCTGGCTGCTGTCCACGTACACGGCCGGGCTGCTCTCCCGCACGCTCACCGAGCCGCTCGGCCACGCGGTCGCGGCGATGGGCTCGCTCTCGCGCGGCGACGTCGCCGTCACGATCGCGAGCGACGTGGACGGCGAGATGGGCCAGCTGCTGCGGGCGATGCGGACGATGGTGGAGTACCAGGCGGAGATGGCCGCGTCGGCGCGCCGCATCGCCGACGGCGACCTGACGACGAGCATCGCGTCGCGCGGCGACGCCGACGCGTTCGGCAACGCCTTCGCGGAGATGACGCGGTCGCTGAGCGACATGGCGGAGATCGCCGACCGGATCGCCGCCGGCGACCTCGCCGGCGCGGTGCGCCCGCGCTCGGAGCACGACCGCTTCGGCCGAGCGCTGCAGGCGATGGTCGCGACGCTCGCGCGCACGATCGAGGGGCTGCGCGACACGGCCGAGTCGCTGTCGAGCGCGGCGGCGCAGGTCGCCGGGTCGGCGGGGAGCCTGTCGTCCATCACGAGCGACAGCGCGTCGAGCGTCGCGACCACGGCGCGGAGCCTCGACGAGGTGAACGCGCTCGCGACGCAGAACGCCGAGGCGAGCCGGCAGCTCGAGCGATCGGCGAACGAGGGCGCGCGCGTGCTTGAGGAGAGCGCGACGGCGACGCGCGAGATGCTCGAGGCGATGCAGCGCATGGGCGAGCTCGTCTCGGCCATCGACCGCATCGCCGACCAGACGAACCTGCTCGCGCTGAACGCGGCGATCGAGGCGGCGCGCGCCGGCACACACGGGCGCGGCTTCGCGGTCGTGGCCGAGGAAGTGCGCAAGCTCGCCCTCGCCGCCGGCAGCTCGGCCGAGGAGATCGGGGCGATGCTCGACGGCAACCGCGACGTCGCCGAGCGCTCGAGCGCGTCGCTGGAGCGGCTCGTTCCCGCGATCGCGCGCACGACGACGCTGGCGCGGCAGGTGGCGCAGGCGTCGAGCACGCAGACCGAGGAGCTCGCGCACGTGCGCGAGGCGATGGCGAGCGTGGACGACGCGACGCAGCAGAACGCGGCCGCCGCCGAGGAGCTGGCGGCGACGGCGAGCGAGATGCAGGCGCAGGCCGAGGCGCTGCAGCGGTCGGTGGCCGGCTTCCGACTGCCAGGCGGCGTGACGGCACCGGACGACGCGTACCCGGGAGTGCCTCGCGTCCGGCCGCCGGCCACGACCGCATGACGACTACATGACGACCGCATGACGACTACATGACGACCGCATGACGCCGGCACGACGGATACCCACCACCGACGGGGCCACACCATGAGCGACCCGGCACGCGCGCGCTTCCTCGACCACAAGGGACAGCGCATCATCCTCTTCGACTTCTCGGGGATCACCGACCCCGGCATCGCGCTGACCGAGGTCGAGAAGGCGCGGATGTTCATGGCCCAGCAGACGCCCGACGGCTCGCACTTCACGCTCACCGACGTGACGCGCACGCGCTACGACCGCCAGATCGTCGAGGCGTTCAAGGGGTTCACGGCGCACAACCGTCCGTACGTGAAGGCGGCCGCGGTCGTCAGCGACTCCGGCATCCACCGGGCGGCGATCTCGATGATCGCCCTCGTCTCGAAGCGGCGGCTGACGGTGTTCGAGACGCGCGACGCCGCGCTGGACTGGATCGCGACGCAGAAGTAGGATCGGCTCTCGGCTCTCGGCTCTCGGTTCCCATGATCCGCGGCATCGCCACCGTCGTCGCCCTGCTCGCCGCCACGCTCGGCGCGGCGAGCGCGTGCAAGGGGCGCGACAGCTCGCCGGCCGCGACGACGACCGTGGACGCGAAGACGGCGGCCGTCACGCCGGCCGACGCGGCGCCGCTGTCGCTGCCGGCGGGACCGTGGCACCTCGTCGCGCAGGACGCGCGGACGCTGGTGGCGGTGGACACGAGCACGATCGTCACGCGGCGCGACGGCGAGGCGCGGGTGCGCATCCACTATGGCTTCGCCGCCTCGCAGAGCGTGCCGGGGACACCGGGCATCGTGTACCGGACGATCGTGTCGCAGGAGGTGACCGAGTGCGCGAAGGCAACGTCGCACCCGAGCAGCGCGGTCCTCTACGACTCGACGGGCAAGGAGGTCGGCCGCGCGACGAGCCCGCCGGGCCCGCCAGCGCCGGGCCTGATCGGCAACGCCGGCGACGCGCTGTGCGCGTACCTGCGGGAGACGAAGAAGGTCAGGTAGGCGCCGCCACCGACCGGCTACCGCCGACCGCCCACCGCCTCTACCTTCGGACACTCTCGCTTCCGAGGTGCCCGTGCGTCGTCGTTGTCGTCCGTTCGCCGCCCTGCTCCGCTCCGCCGCGTCGGTCGTCGCCGCGGCCTCGAGCGCGCTGGCCTGCGCGTCGTCGCCCCATGCGGGGATGCCCGAAGCCGCCGCCGGCGCGGCACCGACGTACGAGGTGTACGCGGTGCGCTACGGCACGCTGCGCGGCTTTCCGGCCTCCGCGCTCGTGGCGGGCGCGGACACGGCGCGGCGCATGGACATCGCGCTCATGGTCTGGCTGATCCGCGGGCCCGGCGGGCGGAACGTGCTCGTGGACGCGGGCTTCTATCGCGACAAGCTCGTCGCGCGGTGGAAGCCGGCCGACTACCAGCGGCCGTCGGCGGCGATCGGCGCGCTCGGGCTGCGCCCGGAGGACATCACCGACGTCATCGTCTCGCACGTGCACTGGGATCACCTCGACGGCGCCGACCTGTTCCCGAAGGCGCGCGTCTGGATCCAGCGCGACGAGTTTCTCCACTACGTGAACAAGGCCACGGGCATGCCCCGCGCCCCGGCGATCGACACCGCCGACGCGGCGATGCTCGACTCGCTCTGGCGCGCCGGCCGCGTCTCCCTGGTGCCGGGCGACTCGCAGGAGGTGATGCCGGGCATCACCGCGTACACCGGCGGCAGGCATACCTACGCGTCGCAGTACGTCACCGTGCGCACCGCGCGCGGCACGGTGGTGCTGGCGTCGGACAACGCCTACCTCTACGAGAACTTCGACCGGCACGCGCCGATCGCGCAGACGATCGACTCGGCGTCGAACCTCCGCGCGCAGGAGCGAATGACGCGGCTCGCGGGCAAGCGCGCGCTCATCGTGCCCGGCCACGACCCGAAGGTGTTCTCGCGCTTCCGGAAGCCGGGCCACGGCGTGGCGAAGATCGAGTGAGGCACGTGCACCGGCGCGACGCGCGCGCGCGGGTCGCGATCGCCACCGCCACCGCCGCGATCGCCCTCGCGCCATCCGCCGCGCGCGCGCAGGGCGACGACACGCCGCCGCCACCTGGTCGTCCGGCGACGTACGCCAACCCGATCGACATCGACTACAAGTACAACTTCGAGCAGCTCAACGCGGGGATCTCGTATCGCTCGGGCGCCGACCCGGTGATCGTGCCGCACCGCGGCGAGTACTACCTGTTCGAGACGATCGCCGGCGGCTACTGGCGCTCGCCCGACCTCGCGCACTGGACGTGGATCGCGCCGAGCCGGTGGCCGTTCGAGGACGTCGTCGCGCCGGCGGCGCTCTCGGTGCGCGACACGATCTACCTGCTGCAGTCGGCGATGGACTCGCGGCCGATCCTCTCGTCCACCGACCCGGCGAGCGGGCGGCTCGAGTTCTACAACCGCTGGCTGCCGCGGCTCCCGGGGATGCAGCGCGAGAACACGCCGCCGCCCGGCCCACCCGGCTCGGTGCCGCCGGGTCCGTGGGACCCCACGATCTTCCACGATCCGGGCACCGATCGCTGGTTCCTCTACTGGGGCTCGTCGAACGTCTACCCGATCTACGGGATCGAGCTCGACAAGTCGCGCCGGCTCGCCTACCTGAAGGACGCGACGCCGACGCCGCTCGTCGCGCTCGACCCGGCGCACCACGGGTGGGAGCGCTTCGGCCGCGACCATCGCGACACGACGGTGACGCCGTTCATCGAAGGCGCGTGGATGACGAAGCGCGGCAGCCGCTACTACCTCCAGTACGCCGCGCCGGGCACCGAGTACAACGTCTACGCGACGGGCACCTACGTCGGCGACTCCGCGCTCGGCCCGTTCACCTACGCACCGTACAACCCCGTCGCCTACAAGCCGGGCGGCTTCACGGCCGGCGCGGGGCACGGCAACACCTTCCAGGACGCCTACGGCAACTACTGGCTCACCGGCACGCCGTGGGTCGCCGTGAACTGGAACTTCGAGCGGCGCATCGCGCTCTTCCCCGCCGGCTTCGATGCCGACGGCGAGATGTACGCCGACACGCGCTTCGGCGACTTTCCGCACTACGTCGCGACGCGCCGCTGGAAGCGCCCCGACGAGCTGTTCACCGGCTGGATGCTGCTGTCGTACCACAAGCCGGTGACGTCGCGCTCGGCGCGCGACTCCTTTCCGGCGAGCAACGTCACCGACGAGGACCCGCGCACCTTCTGGCTCGCGAAGACGAGCCGGCCGACCGAGTGGCTGACGGTGGACCTCGGCCGCGAGTGCGAGGTGCGCGCGGTGCAGGTGAACTACACGGACTACCGCTCCGGCCTCTACGCCAGCGACTCGACCGTGTACACGCAGTTCCGCCTGTCGCACTCGCTCGACGGCATGGAGTGGTCGCCGCTCGCCGACCTGACGCAGGAGCCGCGGCGCGACCGCCCGAACGCGTATGTCGAGCTGCCCGAGCCGGTGCGGACGCGCTACGTGCGCTACGAGCACGTGTACGTCGCCGAGCCGTACCTGGCGATCAGCGACCTGCGCGTCTTCGGCCACTGCGCCGGCCCGCGTCCCCACGCGCCCGGCGGCGTGCGCGCCGAGCGCGACAGCACCGACGCGCGCAACGCGACGGTGACGTGGAACCCGGTGCCCGGCGCGGTCGGCTACAACGTGCGCTGGGGGATCGCGCCGTCGAAGCTCTACCAGACCTATCAGGTCTGGGCCGACGCGCCGACGACGCTCGACATCCGCGCCCTCACGGTCGGCCAGCGCTACTGGTTCGCGGTGGAGGCGTTCGGCGAGAGCGGGGTGTCGGAGACGAGCCGGACGGTGGGCTTGCGGTAAGCGGTAAGCGGGAAGCGGTAGGCGGTAAGCGCGAGTCCTCGGCCCTGCCTCCTGGTACGGGCCGCCCACGTCAGAGACCATGGCGCGCCGCGGATCTTGCGTCATTCATTCATCGAGCACCGCACCGGCTCGCGCTTACCGCTTCCCGCTTCCCGCTTTCCGCCCATGCTCCGCCGACTCCTCTCCGCACTCGTCGGGAACTTGAACGAAGCGTCGCCGCCCACAGTCGTCCGCGAGACGCACGACGTGCGTGGCTTTCGCGTCGTCGTCGAGAACGGCCGGCCGGACATCGCGACGGCGACCGTGCTGGCGCGGCTCGACGAGGCGCTGGCGCTCGTCGAGCGGTATCAGCCGTGGCGGCTTCGCCACCTGCGGCGCGACCTGCGCGAGTTCTGGGTCGTGCGCTTCCCCTGCCGCGGCGCCTACTTCCCCGAGGACCGCGCCTGCATGACGGAGCTGACCTTCCTCGCGCGCACCGACATCACGGCGGCGCCGGTGGCCGCG
>DATMHT010000247.1:0-2124 GCA_035554795.1 Gemmatimonadaceae bacterium
CGCGCCGTCGGGCGACGGCACCGGATCGCTCGCGAGGCGCACGCGCTCGCCGCTCCGCGCGTCCACGAGCTCCGTCCAGCCTCCCTCGTAGCCGCGCACGTCGAGCACGTCGTAGCGGCCGCCGAGCAGCGTGCCGGTGAGCGTGAACGCGACGAACTGCTCGCCGTTGGTCGAGTCGTCCACGAGCCGCACCGGCGGCCGTCCCCCGGCGACGTCGAGGACGAGCGTGTCGCGCACGCGGCGCGCGTGGCCGTGCGCGCAGGCGAGCGCCCGCGACTCGGCGGTGTCGCCGCACGTCGCCGGCCCCGCCTCGGCGCCGGCCGTCTCGCTCGTCGCCGCGGTCTGCGTCGCCGGGCGCGTCGCCGACGAATCGCGTCGCGCGGACGACGCTGCCGGCGCGGTGCGCTCGCACGCCGCCGTCAGCGCGAGCAGCGGTAGGAGCGCCGCCAGCACGAGATGCGCGCGCGCTCTCTCTCGCGTCACTCCGCGCGCTCCGGTCGCCGCGCCTCGACGATCTCGGCGACGGCGCGGTCGCGCGCGTCGGGGGAGCTCGACAGCCCGCGCACGACGCCGTCGATGTCGGCGGCGGAGCGGTTCTGGCTCATCTTCCACTTCCCCTCGAGCCGCGTGATCGCGATCTCGACGCCGACGATCGCCTTCTCGAGCTGACTCACGAAGTCCGCCGGCGCGTCGCCGACCGCCCATGGCTCCTCGCGCCCCGCCTCGTGCCGCGCCGTCAGCTGCTCGAGGTGCCGGCGCAGGAAGTCGCGGTCGTCCACGAAGCGCAGCGTGCCGTAGGCGTGCACCGCGACGTAGTTCCACGTCGGCACCACCTTGCCGTGCTCGCGCTTGGCGGCGTACCACGCCGGCGTCACGTACGCGTCGGGCCCGGAGAAGATGACGAGCGCCTCGTCGGACGCGAGCGTCTGCCGGTGGTGCGGGTTGGCCCGCGCGACGTGGCCCTCGAGCGTACCGAGCGGACCGCGCGCGCGGTCGAGCACGAGCGGCAGATGCGTCGCGAACAGGCCGCTCTCCGTGGACGCGGTGACGAGCGCGGAGAACGGATGCGCCACCATGAAGTCGTGCATGACCTCGGGGCGGTGCTCGGCGTTCGACGACGGGATGTACATGGGTGTTGGCAGACGAAGACGACGTCCGATGGGCCGTGGACGCGTAAGCTAAGTAGGAAACTGCTTCTGACAGGATGAACAGGATTCACGGGATCGTGGCTGACGAGCGTCTCTCGCGCTCATCCTGTCCATCCTGTCCATCCCGTCCGATCGCCTTTGCCCGGTACGTCCGTGTCTTTCGCCTGAGCTCGAGGCGCTCGGCGCCGAAGTTGAGCAACAGCCCGACTTCGATTCCGGTGGCGGCCAGGTAATTGACCAGCTGCACCTCATGGGATGGCGTGAGCGATCGGACGGCCTTGGTCTCGATGAGAACGCGGGAGTCGATCACCATGTCGGCGCAGAAATCGCCGACGACCACGTTGCGGTAACGGACTTGGATGCGCTTCTCACGCTCGACGAGCAGCCCCATCGCGCGGAGCTCGTGCGCCAGCGCGTTCTGGTACACCGACTCCAGAAAGCCGGCGCCCAGCGTGCGTTGGACCAGCATCGCACAGCCGATGATCCTCGCCGTCAGCTGCTCGTGCTCCATCGTGGCTGCGGCCTGATTGGACAGGATGAACGGGATGAACGGGATGCTCGGGGTACGGCGCGACGTGCATGGCCGCGCCCTTCATCAATGAGCACCCGGCCAGCATCCGGATAATCCTGTTCATCCTGTCAGAAGCTTTTCCTGGCGGTGCGCATGCTGGAGCCGCAGCGCGACCACCTGCGCCTACGGTCTGGCGAACCCGATCTTCGGCGCGCCCGCCACCGCCGCCGGCGTGACGGTCACCGACGTGACGCTCTCGTACGAGACGACCGCGCGGAAGGTCTCGGCCGGTGCCTTCCCGTCCGACGTCGTCTCCTTCCAGCGCAGCTCGCGGGGCGGCTGCTCTCCGCGCTCGCGGTACGCCTCGCACGTCGCGTAGCCGCTGTGGACGGAGAGCACCGAGCGGAGCGTGTGCGTGACGCCGCTCAGCAGGTGCAGGTCGACGACCGCGCTCCCGCCCACCGC
>DATMHT010000248.1:0-2217 GCA_035554795.1 Gemmatimonadaceae bacterium
CGTGGCCGACGCCAGGCAGCGCGTGGACTCCGCCGCCGAGGACGCGCGCCGCCGCGCCCGCGCGGAGGCGGACCGTGTCATCGCCGAAGCGGAGCGGCACGCGGCCACCGTGCGCGAGGAAGCGCGCACGCTGGCGGAGAAGGTGCGCACCGAAGGCAACGCGCGAGCGGACTCGCTGGTGGCGCGCGCATCCGGCCCGACCGCTGGCATCGCCGCGCGGGTCGCCGCTGATCGCGTGCGCCGTGAAGCGAACACGCAGGCCGACCGCATCGTGCGCGAAGCCGACGCTCGCGCGAACGTCATGGTGACGCAGGCGAAGCAGCAGGCAGACGCGCTCGTGAAGCCCGGAAGCTGACGCGCGCGCGACTCACGGGCGCGATGAAAGGACTCGGCCGACGCGGCGATTCCGCTCCCACATCGCGCCCGCGAAACAGAAGGTGAGTGCCAGCGGAACGGTCGCGAGCAACCAGCGCGACCACATCGGCGAGGCCTCGAGGTACGCGAAACCGGGTTCGGCGGGGTTGTAATGCACGACCGCCGACTGGCGCGGCGGATACTTGCTCACGACGTTCGCCGCCCAGGCGAAGCGCCCCGCGTCGCCGAGCGGCGTCACGCGCTCCGACGTGTACGGCCGCCCGTCGATCGTATAGCGATACGACACGCGCGGCCTGTACGACCGGCCGCCCTTGCAGGTGCCGTAGCACGGCAGCGCCTCGACGCGACTCGAGATGATCTCTCCGGCCGTCTGGCGAGTACCGCGTTCTCGCCGCGCGGCCTCCCGGATCGACCCGGCTGACCAGATCGAGGCGGCGAGTGATAGCGGCAGAAACATGATCAGGAAGGCGCCGACCGGAATCTTCACGGGCGACACAGCGGGTGGGGCGTTCTCTTGCATCGCGCAATCTACGAGCGGCGCGCGACGATCCGCGAGACCGCCCGGCGGGTTCCCCGGATCAGAGCGCGACGTCGCCGCCGTCGTCGACGCGATGCAGGCGCTCGAGGCGAAGGCGCGCGTCCTCGAAGCGCCGCTGCTCCTCGGCGCGGTTGCGCACGGCGTCCTCCCATCGGAGCGCGCCGTTCGGCGCGATCGGCACGTCGAGCACCGCGCCCTCGCTCACGCAGTCGCGCGGTAGGCGGCCCGCGTCCACCTCGAGCTGGCGCTCGTTCTCGTCGCTGATCAGGACGACCGTGCGCCCCTCGACGCGGTCCACCGCGAACCGTCGCGTGTCCCCCGCGCTCGCGACGTGCTTGTCACCGCGACGAGTTTCGCTCGGCCGCCGGCCACGCCTCGACTGGCTCATGTCGCGGTCCTCACTCCTTCGGCGACGGCGCCGCGCCGGTGGCGGTGACGGGTGCGTGCGTCCGCACTGAGAAATGACCGTCGGGCGTCGCGCTGATCTCGATCGTGCCGTCGCGGTCCGTGCGGTAGACCGTCGCGGTGCTGCCCCACATCCGCTCGACGGCCGCCGACGGCTGATGGTACTTGTTGTGCGCGCCGACGGAGATAACCGCAACCGCGGGGCGCGTCGTCCGCACCCACGCGGCCGTGGTGGCGTTCCAGCTCCCGTGGTGCCCGACCTTGACCACCGTCACCGGGTGCGCGCGCCCTTCGGTCAGCCACCGGCCGAGCTCCGGTCGCTCGGCGTCGCCGGTGAGCAGCTCGCGGAACTCGCCGTACTCCACCTCGATGCCGACAGAATTGCCGTTCTGCGAGCGGTCCAGTCCCGGCGGCGGCAGTACGTGAAGCCTGACCGAGCCGAGCGTGATCGTTCGGTCCGTCGCCCGTAGCACCTGCAGCCCGGGCTCTTCCTCGACGCGATCGAGCAGCCGGCGATAGATCGCGGTCGTCGTCGGGACTCCGTTCTCCACGTAAGCCCGCACGGGGAACGCGACGAACACCGCGGGAAGCCCCTCGATGTGATCGGCGTGGTTGTGCGAGGCGACCACCAGGTCCACGGTGTCCACGCCCATGTCGGAGAGGAGATGGGCGACGGAATCGGGCTCCGGGCCCCCGTCGATCAGCACGTGTCGTCCCTCGGGGGTGATCACGAGCGCCGCGTCGCCCTGCCCCACGTCGAAGTGCACGATCCGGAGCGGCGCCGCGACGATCGCGCGTGCCGCGGCAGGGGGCGCCGTGGTACGCGGCGGGACGGAGACCGCGGCGCCGGCCAGCGCGAGCAGCGCCGCCAGAAAGGTGAGCATCGGAGCCTCGCGGGA
>DATMHT010000249.1:0-3504 GCA_035554795.1 Gemmatimonadaceae bacterium
CGCCCGCCTCTCGCTCTTCCCACGAATGTCGAATCCTCCAGGGCGGAAGCTCACGCCCTTCACGTCGCACACCGGGCAGCACCCGGTCTTCCTCGATCCAGCCGGCCGGCGGTGGCGCCAGGTGCGCCGCGCCGTGCTCGCCGCGGGCATCCTCACGACGGTGCTCGCGATCGGCATCGCGTTCTCCCTGCTGATTCCGCCGCTGGTGCCGGAGCTACCGCTCGCCGAGCGGGCACCGGTGACGCGCGGCGCGATCGTCGGCACGCGCACCGAGCGCGAGCGACTGGCGTTCCGGCGCCGCATCGTGAGCGCTCTCGTCCGCCACCCGACGCCCCCTTCGCGCCACGGCGCGAAGGCACCGGTGGTACCGACCGGACGGGTGAGCGCGCCGAGCACGAGTGCGTCCGCGGCCAACGGCGCCGGGGGTCCGCTTCCGGTGCGCCGCACGAAGCCCATCGTCGCCGGCTTCTACGTCAACTGGGAAGACAACTCGCGCGCCTCGCTCGAGGAGCACGTGCGCGACCTCGACTGGGTCATCGGCGAGTGGGCGTTCCTCGGCGCCGCCGGCGACTCGACGATCGACGCGGTGGACCGCCGCGTCTTCGACGTCGTCGAGAAGGTGCCGCGGGCGCAGCGGCCGGCGTTCTTCCTGATGGTCAGCAACTTCGACACGACGGCGAAGCGCTTCGACCCCGAGGCGCTGCGCCGCGCGCTGACCATCCCCGCGAACCGCGCCCGCGTCATCGGCCGCCTGCGCGACGTCGTCGCCCGCTACGGCCTCGCCGGCGTGACGATCGACTTCGAGGACGTGCCGCCGGGACTCGCCGACGCGGAGGTGGAGTTCGCGCGCGAGATGCGCGCCGCCCTCGCCCCGCGCGGCGGCAAGCTGACGCAGGCGGTGCCCGTGTCGGCGACGACCGACGCCGCCTATCTGCGGCGCATCGCGTCGGTGAACGACTACGTCATCCCGATGATCTTCGACGAGCACTACCAGGGCGGAGATCCCGGACCGATCGCGAGCCAGGCGTTCTACGAGCAGCGCGCGCGCGACGTCGTCGCCGCGATCCCGCCCGGGAAGGCGGTGCTGATGGTCGGCGCGTACGGCTACAACTGGAACGACGCCGTGCCCGAGGGCTCGCCGCTCGCGGCCGAGACGATGACGTTCCAGGAGACGATGGCGGCGGCGCGCGAGCACCACGCCGTGACCCACTGGGACACGACGTCGCTCAACCCGTACATGACGTGGACCGATCCGGACTCCGTGGACCACGTGGTCTGGTACCTCGACGGCGCGACGGCGCACAACCAGGTTGCCGTCGGCGACTCGCTGCGCGTCGCCGGGCAGGCGATCTGGCGGCTCGGCGACGAGGACGGCGCGGTGTGGCAGGCGCTCCGTCGCGCGCCGTCCGACAGCCTGCGCCGCGTGCCGCCGGGCTACGACGTCGAGTTCCAGAACGCGGGCGAGATGCTCCAGATCGTCGCCCGGCCCGAGTGGGGCGCGCGCGTCCTGCACTACGACCGGCACAGCGGGCTCGTGGTGTACGACTCGATCACCAGGCCGCCCGTGCCGTACGTGGTGGACCGCTACGGCTCGAGCCCACATCGCGTCGCGCTTACCTTCGACGACGGACCCGACGGCCGCTGGACGCCCGAGATCCTCGACACGCTGAAGGCGTACCACGTGCCGGCGACGTTCTTCGTCATCGGCCAGAACGTCGAGACCCACATCGGGCTCCTCCGCCGCATCTTCCGCGAGGGGCACGAGATCGGGAACCACACCTACTCGCACCCGAACCTCGCCCTCGTCTCCGACAAGCGGGTGAAGCTCGAGCTCGACGCCAACGCCCGCCTCATCGAGGCGGTGCTCGACCACCGCTCGGCGTTCTTCCGCCCGCCGTACTTCGGAGACGCGACGCCGACGACGAGCGACGAGCTCGACCCCGTCGGGATCGCGACGAAGCGCGGCTACGTCACCGTCGGACTGCGCGACGACTCGGAGGACTGGCAGGACACGGTCAGCGTCCGCGAGATCATCCGCAACGTCATCGCCCAGCGCGACAGCGGCAACGTCGTCCTCCTGCACGACGGCGGCGGCGACCGGTCGCGCACCCTCGCCGCGCTCGGCCCGATGATCGACTCGCTCCGGGCGCGCGGCGACACGCTGGTGCTCGTCTCCGAGCTCGCCGGCATCTCGCGCGACCAGGCGATGCCGCCGCTGGCGGCCATCAGCGAGGCGCGGCGCCTCGTCGAGCTGGCCTTCTTCAGCCTCCTCGGCATCGGCGAGATCGTCGGCTACTGGCTGTTCATGGCCGCGGTCGTGCTCGGCATCGCGCGCCTCGTCGTCGTCGGCGGGCTCGCCGTCGCCCAGCGACTGCTTTCGCTGCGACCGCGGCCGCCGGTGCCGCCGTTCACGCCGCCGGTCAGCGTCATCGTCCCCGCGTACAACGAGGGGAAGGTCATCATCGGCACGGTGGCGAGCCTGCTCCAGCAGGAGTACGCCGGCGACCTCGAGGTCGTGATCGTGGACGACGGCTCGACCGACGACACGCTCGCGATCGCCCGGGACGCGTTCGGCGACGAGCGCCGCGTGACGATCCTGACGAAGCCGAACGGCGGCAAGGCGAGCGCGCTCAACTTCGGCATCGCCCGCGCGCGCCACGAGATCGTCGTCTGCCTCGACGCCGACACGATGTTCCCGCCCGAGACGGTGCACGAGCTCGTGCAGCCGCTCGCCGACGAGAGCGTCGGCGCGGTCGCCGGCAACGCGAAGGTCGGCAACCGCGTGAACCTCGTCACGCGCTGGCAGGCGCTCGAGTACGTCACGAGCCAGAACCTCGACCGGCGCGCGTTCTCGCTCGTCAACGGCATCACCGTCGTGCCGGGCGCGGTCGGCGCGTGGCGGCGCTCGGTGGTGCAGCAGGTGGGCGGCTTCCGCGGCGACACGCTCGCCGAGGACCAGGACCTCACCCTCGCCGTCCGTCGCGCCGGCTACAGCATCGCCTACGCCGAGCGCGCGATCGGCTACACCGAGGCGCCCGACACGCTCAAGGCGCTCGCCAAGCAGCGCTTCCGCTGGTCGTTCGGCACGCTGCAGTGCGCCTGGAAGCACGCGAGCCTCAAGCTCTGGGGGCGCGGCAACGTGTTCACGCGGCAGAACGTGCTCTTCCGCCCGCGCCACGGCTCGCTCGGCTGGATCGCGCTGCCGAACACCTGGCTGTTCCAGCTCCTGCTGCCGGCGATCTCGCCGATCGCGGACCTCATGTTCCTCTACAGCCTCGCCAGCGTGTACTTCACCTACGTCGCGCACGGCGGGACGTACGCGCTGACGAGCCTCGAGCACGTGCTCCAGTACTACGCGATCTTCCTGATCGTGGACTGGCTCGCGGCGGTGATCGCGTTCCTGATGGAGCCGGGCGAGGAGAAGTCGCTCACCTGGCTGATCCTGCTCCAGCGCTTCGCCTACCGGCAGGTGATGTACTGGGTCGTGGTGCGCGCCTTCAAGGC
>DATMHT010000250.1:0-3359 GCA_035554795.1 Gemmatimonadaceae bacterium
CGGAGAACGACCGCGCCCCCATGCCGAGCGTGCGCACGACGGTGGTCGAGTCGGGGCGCCGCCCGTAGTAGAAGGCGCGCCGCGCGCCGACCGGGGTGAGGAAGAGCGTGCTCGTCCCCTTGCCGCCGTGCACGACCATCATGAACGCGGCATCGGGCTCGTCGAAGTTCGTGAGGTAGTGGAACGCGGGGAGCTGGTAGAACGGCCCGAAGTCGGTGATCGGCGTGCGCCCGCCGAAGGCGAGGACGACCCCGTCGCCGATGCGCGCGGCGAGCGAGTCGCGCCGCGCCGCGAACTCGGCGGCCGGGATCTGGGCGACGGCGGGGCGCGACGCGACCAGCAGCGCGGTGGCGAGGGCGAGACGGCGAAGGAGAGCGTGTGCGCTCATGGCATGGCTGTGAGGGGAGGCCGAAACGCTACGGCGCGGGCTCGGCGCTCGGCAAGAGCGTGCGCCTCGGCAAGAGCATGCGCCGCGGATCGTCGCCGATGAACGCGGATAGGGCTGCTCTGCAAGATCCTGAGCCGAGGAGGGCGGGGATCTCCTCGAGGGATTGAACGACGGAGCAGATAGAGCGCCCGCGACCTCCCTTTCCGGGTCATCGCGAGCGCAGCGAGGGATCTTAGGTGCGTCAGGCGCGTGGCGTGCTCCGCGACGGGGACGGAAGATCCCTCGTCGCTGCACTCCTCGGGATGACCCGGAAAGGGGATCCGCGTTCATCCGCGCCAATCCGCGGCGCCGTTTCCCGCCGAGCGTGGCGCGACTTACTCGTAGGCTACCCGCGGGTCCGCCTTCGCGTAGGCGAGATCGGTGATCAGGTTCACGAGCACGAACACGACGCTCAGGAAGAGCACCGAGCCCTGGATCGCGGGGAGGTCGCGGCGGGCGATGGCGTTGACGACGTAGCGGCCGAGCCCGGGCCAGCTGAAGATCGTCTCGGTGAGGATGCTCCCGGTGAGGTAGTAGCCGAAGTCGAGCCCGAGCACCGTGATGATCGGGATCAGCGCCGTGCGCAGGGCGTGGCGCGTGACGACGGCGCGCTCGCGCAGCCCCTTGGCGCGCGCCGTCCGCACGTAGTCGCCGCCGAGCACCTCGAGCATGCTCGACCGGGTGACGCGGGCGAGGAAGGCGATCGAGCGCGAGCCGAGCGCGAGCGCGGGGAGCACGAGATACTTCGCCGCGCCGTAGCCCGACGGCGGGAGCCAGCGGAGGGTGACGGCGAAGAGCAGGATCAGGATCAGCCCGACCCAGTAGACGGGAAAGGAGATCCCGAGGTAGGCGCCGCCCAGCGCGACGCGGTCGAACCAGCCGCCCGGCTTCCGCGCGCTCAGCACGCCGATCGTGATGCCGAGCGCCGAGGCAAGGAGCATCGCCGTCGCGGCGAGGAGGAGCGTCTTCGGGAAGCGTTCGGCGATGTCGCGGACGATCGGCCGGTTCGTGATGTACGACCGGCCGAGATCGCCCCGAAGCACGCCGCCGGCGTACGACGCGAACTGCACCGGCAGCGGCTCGTCGAGCTTCAGCTCCTTGCGCAGCCGCGCGATCGTCGCCGCGTCCGCCCGCTCGCCGACCATCTCCTGCACCGGATCGCCCGGCGCCACGTAGAGGAGCAGGAAGACGACGACGAGGACGCCGGCGAGCGTGGGGATGGCGAGAAGGAGGCGGCGGAGGAGGAAGGCGGGCATCGAGGGCCGGGTAGCGGGGTAGCGGGGCTCGCGTAGCGCGTAGCGCGTAGCGACGGGCCTCGGGACGTGCCGAGCGGCGGATCGCTACGCGCTACGCGCTACGCGACACCCGTCAGTCTTCATCGCTTGTCCGCCGCGATCTCCGCTTCGACCCACCGCTGGCCGTTGAAGATCGTCGGCGGGACGAAGCCCTTCACCCAGGGCTGGACGGCGTAGAGGTCGTTGTAGAAGAAGAGGAAGAGCATCGGCGCGTCGCGGAAGGCGAGCGAGTCGGCCTGGCGGTAGAGCGCGGCGCGCCTGGCGTCGTCGAGCTCGCGGTGCGACGCGTCCACCAGCCGGTCGAACTCGGGGTTCGCGTAGAACGAGTAGTTGCCGCCGACGCCCGCGTTCTTCGAGTGCAGCAGCGGGAAGAGGAAGTTCTCGGGGTCGGGATAGTCGGCGTACCACTCGCGCAGCATCAGGTCCGTCTCTCCCTTCCGCGCCGCCTCGCGGGCCGACGCGCTCTCGCGCTGCACGATCTTCGTGCGGATGCCGACCGCGTTGAGGTAGCCCTGGATCGTCTCCGCCATGCGGACGTAGATCGGCGTCGTGGACGTCCACAGCTCGACGTCGATGCCGTTCGGGTGGCCGGCCTCGGCGAGGAGCTGCTTCGCCTTGGCCGGGTCGTAGGCGTAGGGCGCGCGCAGCGTGTCGGCGCCGGGGAGGATCGGCGGGACGACGCCGGCCGCGACGCGCCCGCGTCCGCCGACGAGGCGCTGCAGCATCCCCTTCGTGTCCACGGCGTGGTTGATCGCCTGGCGCACGCGGACGTCGCTCAGCGGGCCGCGCTTGGTGTTGATCGCCATGTGGATGAAGCGCAGCGCGGGGATGGACTTCATCACCGCCTTGTTCTCGTCCGTCTGGTCCCACTGCCGCGAGTCGGCCTCGGGGACGAGGAGGACGTCCACGTTGCCGCTCTCGAACTCGGCGACCTTCGTGCTCGGCTCGGGGATGATGCGCGCGATGAGCGAGTCCGACTTCGGCGCCCCGCCCCAGTACTGCTTGTTGGCGACGAACTTGAGGTAGTCGTCGTGCCGCCACTCGGCGAGCTTCCACGGCCCCGTGCCGACCGGGTGCTCGCCGAAGTCGGCGCCCGTGTTCGGTGGCACGACCGAGGCGACGGGCATCGCCAGCAGCTTGGGGAGGATCGCGAACGGCTCGGTGAGCGTCAGCACGACCGTGCTGTCGTTCGGCGCGGCGAGGCCGGCGACCGACGACGCCTTCCCGTCGCTGAACTCGCGCGCCCCCTTGATCGGGTAGAGCGGCCAGCCGCGCCCGCCGCGCTGCTTCGGGTCGAGCACGCGCTGGAAGCTCGAGACGACGTGCGCGGCGACGAACGGCGTCCCGTCCTGGAACTTGACGCCGCGGCGCAGGTGGAAGGTGTACACGAGCCCGTCGGGCGACACGTCCCACCGCTCGGCGAGGCCGGGCTCGACGCGGGCGTCGGGGGTGAAGCGCGTCAGCCCGTCGAAGACGTAGCCGACGGCGCGCCCGGTCGGGACGTCGGTCGAGAGCGCCGGATCGAGCGACCGCGGGTCGTAGTCGTCGCGCGAGTCCACGAGCGTGCGGCGCTCGGGCGCGGCGTCGCCACCCTTGCAGGCAGCAGCGGCGGCGAGGAGGAGCAGGGCGGGGAGGAG
>DATMHT010000251.1:0-16192 GCA_035554795.1 Gemmatimonadaceae bacterium
TCCTCCTCGCGCTTGGCGAGCGAGATGAGCGGAAGCTCGGCGAGCCCCACCGACTCCATCGCCTCGCGCGCCGCGCCCAGCTGTCCCTTGCCGCCGTCGATGACGACGAGATCCGGAAGCGGCCGGCGCTCCTCGACGCGACGACGGAAGTAGCGCCCGACGACCTCGCGCATCGAGGCGAAGTCGTCGATGCCCTGCACCGACTCGACCTTGAACTTGCGGTACTCGCCGCGCTTCGCGCGCCCGTTCTCGAACCAGACCATGCTGGCGACAGTGTCGGTCCCCTGGGCGTGCGAGATGTCGAAGCAGACGAGCGAGCGCGGCACCTTGGTGAGCGACAGCTCGCGCTGAAGCTGGTACACCGGGTCGGCCGCGCGCTCCTCCGACTCGGACGACGCGAGCTTCAGCTCCTCGAGCAGGTGGCGCGCGTTCTGCTCGGCGAGGTCGATCAGCTCCCGCTTGGGACCGCGCTGCGGCACGAGAACGCGCGTGCCCGGCTTCTCCATCGCCAGCGACTGCTCGAGCGTCTCGCGGTCCTCGAAGTCGAACGGAACGAGCAGCTCGCCGGCGCGCTCGTCGGACGCGATGTAGGTGCGCGCGAGGTACGCCGACAGCACGGCCGGGTCGGAGTCGCCCTCGATGTTCTCGAGGAAGCGGTGATCGCGGGCGAGCAGCTTGCCCGAGCGGATGCGCATGATCGCGACGCAGGCGTCATCGCCGTCGCGCGCGTAGCCGACGACGTCGCGGTCGCCACCCTCGACTTCGAGCACGACGGTCGGCTCCTCGAGCCGCTCGAGCTTCGAGAGCGCGTCGCGCAGCTCGGCGGCCCGCTCGAAGTCGAGGTTCGCCGCCGCGTCCTCCATGCGCTGCCGGACGCGGCGGATCACCTCGTCCGTCTTCCCGTCGAGGAAGTGCACGACCTCCTCGATCATCGCGCGGTAGTCCTCGCGGCTCTGCAAGCCGACACACGGCGCCTTGCAGCGGCCGATGTGATGATCGAGGCAGGCACGCTCCGGCATCTCGCGCGGCATGTCGTAGCTGCACGAGCGCACCGTGAAGAGCCGCTTCACGACGTTGAGCGCGCGACGCATCGCGCCGACGTCCGTGTAGGGTCCGAAGTAGCGCGCCCCGTCGCCGAGCAGCCGGCGCGTCACGATCACACGCGGATACGGCTCCTGGACGGTGACCTTGATGTAGGGATACGACTTGTCGTCCTTGAGGGCGATGTTGAACTTCGGGCGGTACTCCTTGATCAGGTTCGCCTCGAGGATCAGCGCGTGCGCCTCGGTCGGGACGACGATCGTCTCCAGGTCGGCGACCTGCCGCACGAGGAGCCGCGTCTTCGGGCTCTCGAAGTGATCGCTCGCGTAGTAGCTCCGCACGCGCGAGCGCAGCCGCTTGGCCTTGCCGACGTACAGCACCTCGCCCTCGGCGCCCTTCCAGAGATACACTCCGGGCGACTCGGGCAGGTGCGGCAGCTTGCCGGCGACGGCTTCGGGCGGCGCGATCATCGAAGTGTGATACAGCTCGGAGGACGGAGAGTTCTCGCTCATCGGCCGCCCTCCGTATTCAGGATGGCGGCGGCCGCGCGCCCCGCAAGCGGCGTGCGACGATCGTGCCGGGGCCGCGACGCGCCGCCGGGCCCGTGCGTGCCGGCCATCGCCATGCTACCGGCGGCCACGCCCGACACGCGCGACGACGCGCCGGAGCAGCGCCGCCCCGTCGCTCACACCGAGCGCCGCCGTGAGGCCGAAGTAGAGCGCGCCGTAGACGCCGAGCGCCACGATCGCGAGCACGATCGTGTGCTCGAAGCCCATCGCGTACTTCACCGCGACGCCGGCCGCCGCCGCCACGAGCGCGCTCGCCCAGAGCCGGATCACGTACGACGCCGAGAGTCCGGTGCGCCCGATGCGCGCGTTGAGCGCCCGGCGGAGGAGCGTGAACTCCACCCATCCGGCGAGCCCCGCCGACGCGGTGAGCCCGGCGACGCCCCACCGCGGGTCGATGCCGATCGCGCGCGGCAGCGGCAGCGCGAAGAGATATCCGAGCGCCAGCGTCAGCAGCACGCGGACGACGGCAAAGCGCAGTGGCGTGCGCGTGTCGCGCAGCGCGTAGAACGTCGACGAGTAGAGGCGGCCGAGCGTCGAGGCGAGCAGCCCGACCGACGAGCCGGCGAGCGTCCCCCACACCCAGACCGCGTCGGCGTGACTGAAGCGGCCCGACCGGTAGAGGGCCGACGCGATGACGTCGCCCAGCGCGAGAAACGCCATCGCCGACGGGACGATGAAGAACGCGATGCGTCGCAGTCCCGCGTCGAGCCGCCCGCGGAGCAGCGCCGCGACTTCCTCGATCCCGCCGGTGAGGCTCGACATCGCCGGCAGCTCGGCGGCGGAGATCGCCATGCCGAACAGGCTGCCGGGCAGGAGATAGAGCGCCTGCGCGTAGGTGAACACCGACACCGCGCCGGAGCCGATGAGGCTCGCCAAGTCCGAGTCGATGTAGCCGCTGATCTGCACGACGCCGCGGCCGACGAACACCGGCACGAACCCGCGCACGACCTGCCGCACGTGCTCCGACGCCGTGTCCAGCGACGGCCGGATGCCCGGCGCCAGGCGCAGCACCGTCGGAAGCTGGACGAGGAACTGGAGCGCGCTTCCGAGGACCGCGGCCCAGGCGATCATCTCCGCGAGCCGCGGCAGGGTAATGTTCCGCCGCCCGAACCACCAGAGCGCCGCGATCATGACGACGTTCCAGATCACCGGCGCGAGGTACGACAGCAGGAACTTGCGGTGGCTGTTGAGGACGCCGAGACACCACGCCGAGCAGACGAGCAGGCCGATGCCCGGGAACATGATCCGCACCAGCAGGATCGTGAGCTCGCGCTTCTCTCCCGTGAATCCCATCGCCACCGTCGCGACGAGCCACGGCGTGAGGACGATGCCAAGCGCCACGAGCACCGCCGTGACGAGCGCCAGCAGCGCGCCCACCACGCCCGCGACGCGGTCCGCCTCCTCGCGCTGCCCGCGGGCGAGCAGCCCCGCGTAGACCGGGATGAACGAGGCCGACAGCACCCCCTCGCCGAAGAGGTTCTGGAGGAAGTTCGGGATGCGCGCGGCGGCGTTGAAGGCGTCGGCCGCGTCGCTCGTGCCGAAGTAGTGGCCGAAGACGCGCTGGCGCACGAGCCCGAACACGCGCGACATCAGGATGCCGATCGCGATCAGGGCCGCGAACCGGCCGGTGCTCTCGGCGCGCGGCGCGGGCGGCGGAGCCGGTGCGGGCGACTCGGCCGCCGGCGGTGCTTCAGTCTCTGCCATGATCGCGCCTAACGCGAGGCGGCTGGCTGCGCCGGCCGCGGCGCCGCCGCGTGCTCGTCGGCGGCAACGAGCCGGTTCGCGTGCGCCGTGGCCGACTCACGCATCGCGGCGAGCAGCGCCGGGCCGTAGCGCGCGAGGAAGGGCAGGAAGTTGAGCGACCGCTCCTGGCGAATCCCTTCGGGATAGAGCGCCGCTCGCGCGACGGCGAGATCGCGCATCGCCTCGGTGGCGGTGCGCTTCGCGGCGGCGGCGTAGCGGCGCTCGAGCCGGTCGAGCCGTACCTCGAGCGAGCGACGCGCGCCGTCAACCGCGGCCGTCGGCACGAGCGGCGCGGCGCGGCCGTTCGCGTCCGGCCGATCGGCGTCGGCGAGCCGCTGGATCCCGTTCCTGACGGCGGTGCGGAGCTGGGCGAGCGTCGCGGCGACGTCCGCCGGCAGCGCCTCGCGAGCGAGGCGCCCTTCGGCCGCGTGCGGCTGGGCGAGATCGGACGGCTCGAGCCCCCGGCGGGTCAGGATCCTCGCCACGTGCGGCTCGAGGAGCGTGCACGACCAGCGCGGGACGGACAGTGGCACGTCGGCGCCGAGCGCCGCCGCGACCGCCCCCACCTGCGCGAAATAGGCGATCTCGCCGGGCCCGGCGACGTACGCCACCGTCGGCAGGATCGCGCGCTCGACCACGGGCCGCAGCAGCACGTTGGGGCCGAGGCTGCCCGGTGGGGCGGACGCGGCGACGGGCGCCGCGTCGGAGATCTTCACGCGGGTCTTCGCGCGTCGGGCGTCGCTCGCGAAGACGAGCGAGAGCCCGGCCACCGCCGGCACCTGGACGGAGTAGCCGGCGTCGCGGATCGCGGCGTCGCGCTCGGCCAGTGCCCGCTCGACGTCGGTGGCCTGGCGGAGCGCCTCGCGCAGGACCGGATCGGCCGCGGCCCGCGTCGCCGGGTGCGATGCGTCGAGCACGGCCACCCCGAGCGGCTCGAGCAGCGCCCGCAGCAGCGCGACGTACGCCCCGCCGACGGACTGTCCCGGCGCGAGATACGCGGCTCGCGCGACGTCCCACGCGCGCGCGAACGCCGCCGAGCCGGCACCCTGCATCAGCGTGTCGAACGCGGCCGGGACGTCGTCACCGAGCGGCACCTCGGCCATCGGCACGCCGTCGGGCGCGGTCGGGGCCTGCCGCAGCGTGACCACTTCGCCGCCGATCGCGACGCGGGTGACGCTCGCCTCGGCGAAGTCGGAATCGTCGGTCGCGGCCCAGAACACGGGGGCGACCGGCATACCCGTCGCCCGCTCGAGGGCGTCCGCGAGCGCGAGCGCGCCCATCGCCTTGGACCAGCTGTATACCGGGCCGCCGAAGAGGCCCGGCTGCTGGCCGGTGGTGACGAGGATACCGGCGCCACCGGCACTGCGCGCCAGACGCTCGCCGGCGGCGGTGCCGCCTAACGAGGCGCCGAACGCCGGCCGCAGCGTGTCGAGCCAGGTCGGACTCGACCGCCGGCGCACGTCCGCGGCCCGTTCGGCCCATTCGCCGGCCGACGACGGGCGCGCCGCGTAGAACGGCGGCGGCGCCTCGCCGGCAGCCGCACGGGCGAGCGCACCGCCGCCGATCGACTCGGTGATGACGCGCGGAAGCGCGGCGTCGCTCGCGCTCACCGTGGCTCTCCGCTACACAATCTGGCGACCTCGCACTCGGGCATGGCGAACGGTATCGTCGGAACGGATCCAAACACAGGGGCTCCGGCACGCTCGCCGCGCCCGCGACCACTCAGGCCTGGGCCCTAAGCCCTGAGCCCTGGGTCCTCACTTGTGATACGGCTCGCCACGCACGAGCGTGCCGGCGCGGTAGAGCTGCTCCGCCAGGACGAGCCGCGCCAGCTCGTGCGGCAGCGTCCATGGGGCCAGGGAGAGCCGGGTCGCGGCGCGCGCCCGGATCGCGTCGGAGAGCCCGTAGGCGCCGCCGATGACGAAGGCGACGTCGCGGCCGCGCTCGCGGAGCCCCTGCAGCCACGCCGAGAAGCGCTCCGACGTCATGGCGTCGCCGCCGGGGTCGCAGGCCACGACGTGCGCGCCGGCGGGGATCCGTGCCTCGAGCCGCTCCCCTTCCCGGTCGCGCACCGCCGCCTCGCCGAGTCCGCCTCGCGCCGCTTCCTCGCGGACCTCGGCGACCTCGAGCGGCCAGTAGCGCGCCGCGCGCGCCTCGTACTCCGCCGTGGCGGCGGCGAGCGCCCCGTTCTTCGGCTTGCCGACGACGGTCAGGAGCAGTCGCATCGCGCTGGGATCAGCCGAGCGCGGCGCCGGCGTCGGACCGAACACGCGGGAGGAGCGCGGATGAACCCATGCGAGAGTTCCCCGTCTCCTCCCGCGTCGTTCGCGACGTCGCGGGCCGCGCGCTCGTGCCGCTACGCGTAGATGCCGCGGAGCTTGTGCACGGTCGAGACGCGGCTGATGGCGAGCATGTACGCGGCCGTGCGCATGTTCACCTTGTGCTGCTTCGAGAGCGACAGCACGTCGTTGAAGCTGCGCGTCATGATGTCTTCGAGACGGTTGTTGACCGTCTCCTCGGTCCAGAAGTAGCCGCCGCGGTCCTGCACCCACTCGAAGTACGAGACCGTCACGCCGCCGGCGTTGGCGAGGATGTCGGGGATGACGAAGATGCCCTTCTCGTCGAGGATCGCGTCGGCGCCGGCCGTCGTCGGACCGTTGGCGCCCTCGCAGATGATCTTCGCCTGGATGCGGCCGGCGTTCTTCGACGTGATGACGTTCTCGAGCGCCGCCGGGAGCAGCACGTCCACCGGGAGGGTGAGCAGCTGATCGTTCGTGATCGCGTCGCCGCCGGTGAAGCCCTCGAGCGTCTTGTGCTGCTTCACGTGCGCGATCGCCGCCGGCACGTCGATCCCCTTCGGGTTGTGGTAGCCGCCCGTGCGGTCGCCGATGGCGACGATCTTGAGCCCCTGCTTCGCGAGCAGGTCCGCCGCGACGGAGCCGACGTTCCCGAAGCCCTGCACCGCGACCGTCGCGCCGAGCATCGGGACGCCGAGCTGCTTGAGCGCCTCGCGCGTCACGAACATGCAGCCGCGCCCCGTCGCCTCACGGCGTCCGAGCGAGCCACCCATCTCCACGGGCTTGCCCGTGACGACGGCGGTCGTGGTGTGGCCGACGTGCATGGAGTACGTGTCCATGACCCAGGCCATGACGCGCTCGTTGGTGTTCACGTCGGGCGCGGGCACGTCGGAGTCGGGACCGAGCGTGTTGATGATGCCCGCCGTGTAGCGGCGCGTGAGCCGCTCGAGCTCACCGACGCTCATCTTGAGCGGGTCGCAGATCACGCCGCCCTTCGAGCCGCCGAACGGGATGTTGACGGCCGCGCACTTCCACGTCATCCACGCCGCGAGCGCCTTCACCTCGTCCTGCGTGACGTTGAGGTCGAAGCGAATGCCGCCCTTCGCCGGGCCGCGCGACGTGTTGTACAGCACGCGGTAGCCCGTGAACACCTCGACCTCGCCGCTGTCCATCATGACGGGGATCGAGATCGTGATCTCCTTCTCCGCGTGGCGCAGCACCTTGTAGATGCCTGGCTCGAGGTCGAGCAGCTCCGCGGCACGGTCGAAGCGCGACATCATCGCCTCGAACGGGTTCTCCTCGTTCAGGAAGCGGTCCTTGTCGGGCCGCACGATCTTGTTGGTCGGGAGGCGAAGGTCGGTGGGCGGCATGTGCGATTCGGTAGGCCGGCGCGAGGCCGGCTAGGCAGGGGTTGCGAGAGGGGCGCGTCCATCCGGGGCGACGACGGCCGCAACGCGAGCGAGCAGCCGATCCATGCTCTCGCGCCCGCGCTCCAGGACGACGCGCTGAGAAACATACCACAACGGTGCGCCGGCGCGAGGCCAGAGCGGGGCGAGCTTGACGGCGTCCTTGAGCGTGCACACGACGAGCTGCGCACGCTCCCCGTCGCGCGCCAGCCGCTCGGCGTCCGCGCTCGAGAAGGGATGGTGATCCGGGTACGCGGCCGGCGGCGGATCCAGCACCGCGCCCGCCGCGACGAGCTGCGCGTGGAACGCCGCCGCGTCGCCCACCGCGGAGACGGCGAGGACGCGAGCCCCGGCGAGCGCGTCGAGGGGAAGCGACGTCGCGTCGCCCCCCGGGGTCACGCGCTGCAGGTCGCCCGGCGCGAGGTACACGACGGCGCTCGGCACGCCGGGCGCGGCCGCGAGCGCCGCGCGCAGCGCTTCCTCGGCCCGCGCCGGCGTCGCCGCCTTCCGCGTGACGACGACGAGCGAGGCGCGGCGCAACGCCCGCAGCGGCTCGCGCCACGGGCCCGCCGGCAGCAGGTGCGGCCGCCGCCCCGTCCAGCGGTCGGCGCTGAGGAGCACGACGTCGGCCTCGCGGCGCGCCCGCCGGTGCTGGAAGGCGTCGTCGAGCACCGCGACCGTCGCGTGGTGGTCGGCGCGCGCCCGTGCGACGCCGGTGACTCGGTCGGCCGCGACCACCACCGGCACCCGCGGGTTGAGCCGCGTGTGGACGAGCGGCTCGTCGTCGCCGTAGCCACGCAGGACGAGCGCCGGCCGCAGACCGCGCGACTGCAATTCGGCGGCGATCCACGCCGCGACCGGAGTCTTCCCGGTGCCGCCGACCGTGAGGTTGCCGACGCTCACCGCGGGGACGGCGGTCTCGTGGACGGTCGCGACGCCGCGGTCGTACAGTGCGTTGCGCACCGCGACGACCGCGCCGTACGCCAGCTCGAGCGGAAGGAGCGCGACGCGCGCCGCACGCTCTCCCGCGCCCTCGCCGAACCACACGCGCTCGACGGCCTGGCGCTCGCGCACGAACGCCGCCCGCGGCGACACCTCAGACACGGGCATCACGCGCGTCCGGCGCCTCGCGCGCGAGCGCGGCGGCATCCGCGAGCAGCGCCTCGAACCGTGCCGCCTCGAGCTCGGCCTCGCGCGCCGTCTCGGCGGCGACGCGCGTCGGCTCGGCGTAGGCGACCGTGATGCGCGCGAACGGCTTCGGGATCATGAAACGGTCCCAGCTCCGGAGCCGCCACGCGCTGCTCGCGACCGCCGCCACCGGCAGGACGTACGCGCCGGAGCGCTGCGCGGCGATGAGCGCGCCGGGCGCGAAATGCTCGGCGGGACCGCGCGGACCGTCGGGAGTCACCGCGACCTCGCGGCCGGCCTGGAGCTCGCGCACGAGGCCGAGCAGCGCCCGACCGCCGCCGCGCGACGTCGAGCCGCGCACGCTCCGGTAGCCGAGCCGGTGGCCGATGCGCGCGATCACCTCACCGTCGCGGTGCGCGCTGATGAGGATCGCGACGCCCTCGTCGCGGTGCTGATAGAGCAACGGCAGCATCTGGCCGTGCCAGAACGCGAAGACGATCGGCGCGCCCGCCGCCCGCAGCGTGCTCACCCGGTCGCCGCGCACGACGCGGATGCGCCACGTCCGGGCGAGCCCGCGGATCACGTGATACCCGAGCGCGGTGATCCAGCGCAGCCGTCGCTCCTCGCGGGCCGCGGCTCTCGTCGCGTTCGGCGATGCTGTGCGCGACGCTTCCGGCGCGGGCGCGGAGCCGTCGTCCGTCGCCACGGAGGGACCGTCGGTCAACGGCCGGCCGCGACGACCGCGGCCGGTTCGCGCGCCGCGGCCGCGAGGGCATCCGCGATCGTGGCGACGCGCGCGGCCGCGCCGGGCTCGCCCAGCTTCGCGCGCACCTCGGCCAGCCCGGCGAGGGACTCCGCGCGCTCCGGCGATCCGTCGCGGAGCAGCGGGGCCAGCGTGTCCGCGACGGTCGCCGGCACCAGCGCCTCCTGCACGAACTCCCGCGCCACCTGCCGGCCGGCGACGACGTTCACGAGGCCGATGTGCGGAATCTTCACGACGCGCCGCGCGATCGCGTAGGTGAGCGCGTTCGTGCGATAGGCGACGACGAGCGGGCAGCCCGCGACCGCCGCCTCGAGCGTCGTCGTGCCGCTCTTGCACAGTGCGGCGTCGGCGGCGCGGAGCACGGCGAACGACGCCGCGTGCACCATCGGGTACGGGCAGCGCGCCGGATCGAGCTTCACCGTGGGCGCAACGCTGACGACGACGCGCAGCTCCGGCGTGCGCCGCTCGAGCTCGCGCGCGGTGGCGACGAACGCGTCGAGGTGCCGCGCGATCTCCTGCGCGCGACTGCCCGGAAAGAGCGCCAGGACCGGCGCATTGTCCGGCAGCCCGAGCTGGCGACGCGCGTCGGCGCGGCTCGGAAGCGCGCGCGCCCGGTCGAGCAGCGGGTGGCCGACGAAGGTCGCGTCCACACCGTGCTTGCGCAGCAGCTCCTCCTCGAACGGGAGGATGACCGCGGCTTTCGTCACCCACCTCGCGAGCTTCGCCAGGCGATCCGCGCCCCACGCCCACACCTGCGGCGTGATGTAGTAGAGCACTGGTACACCGGCCGCGTGCGCCGCCTCGGCGAGCTTCATGTTGAAGCCCGGATAGTCGATGAGGACGAGCAGCGCGACGCGCCCGCTGCGCAGTCGTCGCTTGAGCTCGCGCAGCAGTGCCCAGTGCTTCGGCACGTGCTTCAGCACCTCGACGAACCCCATCACGGCGAGGCGCTCGGCGTGCTCGACGAGCTGCACGCCCTCGCGCTCCATCGCGTCGCCGCCGATGCCGACCAGCGCGAGGTCGGGGCGCCGACGACGCAGCTCCGCGGCGACGCCGGCCGCGTGCAGGTCGCCGGATGCCTCGCCGGCGACGAAGAGGACCTCACGCACCGTTCGTCGCTCCTCCGCGGCCGAGGCGCCCCGCCAGACCGCGCGCCGCCTCGGTGCCCGCCAGCGATGGTAGCGTGCGCTCGATCTCGCGGACGATGCGCAGGGCGACCGCGAGCGCCTCGCGTCCGTCCTGCCCGCTCACGACCACCGGAGACTCCCCGCGTACCGCCGCCACGAAGCTCTCGAACTCGAGACGGAGCGGCTCCCCCTCCGGCGCCTCGAGCGGAATGCGCTCGACGAACGACTCGAGCGCGAGCGGCGCCTTGGCGAGCGCGGCGAGGTCCACGTCGCCCCGAATGCGGAAGAACTCGCCGCCACCGGCCGCGAGGTCGAGCGAGAGGTAGCCGCTCTGCTGGAAGATGCGCACCTTGCGCAGCCGCTCGCGCGACACGCGGCTCGACGTGATGTTCGCGACCGCGCCGGACGCGAACGTCAGCCGCGCGTTGGCGATGTCCACGAACGGCGTGAGCACCGGAACGCCGACCGCCGCCACGTCGCCGACGTGCGCACCGACGAGCGTGCGCACGAGGTCGATGTCGTGAATCATCAGGTCGAGCACCACCGCGACGTCCGAGCCACGCGGATTGAACGGCGCCAGGCGGTCGCTCTCGATGAAGCGCGGCGCGTCCACGTACGGGAGCGCGGCCCGCACCGCTCGGTTGAAGCGCTCGACGTGACCCGTCTGGACGAGCGCGCCGGTACGCGCGGCGATCGCGAGCAGCGCGTCGGCTTCCTCGAGCGACGTCGCGATCGGCTTCTCGATCATGACGTGGATGCCGCGCTCGAGCGCGCGCCTGGCCACGTCGAAGTGCGCCGGCGTCGGTACGACGATCGTCAGCGCGTCCACCGCGTCGAGCAGCTCGTCCAGCGACGCGAACGCCTTCACGTCGAGCTCGCGCGCGACTTCCGCCGCGCGCTCGGCGCGCGCTTCGTGGAAGCCGGCGAGCGTGGCGCCCTCGACGCTGCGCAGGATGCGGATGTGGTGGTAGCCCAGCCCGCCCGCACCGACGACACCGATGCGCAGCGGGCGCGCCGCCGCCGACGCGCCGCCGCTCAGAACCCCACCCCGCGCTGGCTCTGCTCCACGAACTCCAGAAAGTGCCGAACCTCGGGCAGCTGCTGCAGCTCCGAGTGGGCGCGCTCGAGCGCCTGCGACACGTTGAGGTCGGAGCGGAAGAGCAGCCGGTACGCGCGCTTCAGCTCCCGCACCGTGTCCTCGGGGAAGTTGTTGCGCTGCAGGCCCACCGTGTTGAGCCCGTACAGCTTGATCGGATTGCCGACGGCCTTCACGTACGGAGGCACGTCCTTCGAGACGCGTGACATCCCGCCGACGAAGCTGAACGTGCCGACGCGCGCGAACTGGTGCACGGCGGACACGCCCGAGAGGATCGCCCTGTCCTCGACCGTCACGTGGCCGGCGAGCTGCGTTCCGTTCGAGATGATGACGCCGTCGCCGACGTGGCAGTCGTGCGCGAGGTGCACGTACGACATGATGAAGCAGTTGCGCCCCACCGACGTGCGGTGCGACTGCGCCGTGCCGCGGTTGATCGTCGCGTACTCGCGCACGACCGTGTTCTCGCCGACCTCGACCCAGGTCTCCTCGCCCCTGAACTTGAGGTCCTGCGGATCGCCGCCGAGCACCGCGCCGACGCCGATCTTCACGCCAGCGGCGAGGCGCACGTTGCGCTCGAGCGTCGCGCGGGCGCTCAGCACCACACCGTCGCCAAGCTCGCACCCTTCGCCGATGATCGCGAACGGCCCGATCTCGACGCCGGCGCCGAGCTTCGCGTCCGGAGCGATGACCGCGGTCGGATGTACCGTCGCCGTCGCCGTCATCGGTCGCGCACCATCGCCGCCATGTCGGCCTCCGCCACCACCTCGCCGTCCACCTTCGCGACGCCGCGCATCTTGCACACCTTGCCGCGGACCTGCTGTAGATCGAGCTCGAAGCGGATCTGGTCGCCGGGCTTCACCGGCCGCCGGAACTTCACGTTGTCGAGCGACATGAAGTACACGACCTTGCTCTCCGGGTCGCCGAGCGTGCCCATGAGCAGCATGCCGCCGACCTGGGCCATCGCCTCGATGATCAGGACGCCCGGCATGATCGGGTGCCCCGGGAAGTGGCCCTGAAAGAACGGCTCGTTGATCGTCACGTTCTTGAGGCCGACGATCCGCGTGTTCTCCTCGATCTCGAGGATCCGGTCCACGAGCAGGAACGGGTAGCGGTGCGGGAGCACCTTCATGATCTCTTCGATTCCGAGCACTCGTTTCTCCTTGGTGGCGCCCTGCCCCGCCCCGTCGCCGCCGCCGCCCGCCGGCGGCGCGACGCGCTGCCCGCCGCCCGCGCGGGCGGCGGCCTGTCTGGTCATCTCGCGCACGAGCGTCACCGTCCCGCGGTGGCTCGGCTTGTAGGCGACGACGCGCGCCCGCACGCGGCGGCCGGCGAGCGCGAGGTCGCCGACGCAGTCCATCGCCTTGTGTCGAACGAACTCGTCCTGCCACCGCAGCGCGTTGGCGACGACGCCGCGCTCGTCGAGCACGACCGCGTTGTCCGTCGTCGCGCCCTGGATCAGTCCCTTCGCCCGCAGCTCCTCCACCTCGCGCACGAAGCCGAACGTGCGCGCCGCCGCCAGCTCACGCGCGAACGACTCCGGCGTCACCTCGTAGCGTCCGCACTGCCGCCCGATGAGCGCGTGCGGGAAGTCGATCGTCACCTCGACGCTCAGCGAATCCGCGGGAAATGCCTCGTACACGGACTCGCCGTCGATCACCCGCACGGGCTCGGACAGCTCCAGATACTCCACCACACCGCCGCTCGGCGCCAGTCCCGCCTCGCGAATCGCGTCGAAGAACGGGCCGGCGCTGCCATCCATGATCGGTGGCTCGGCCGCGTCCATCTCGATCGTCAGGTCGTCCACGCCCGCCGCGGCGACGGCGGCGAGCACGTGCTCCACCGTGTGCAGCGCTCGCTCGCCTTCGCCGAGCTGCGTGCGACGCTCGCTCAGCGTCGCCCGGTCCACGAGGGCCGGCGTGCGCTCGGCGCCCGGCAGGTCCACCCGCGCGAACACGATGCCCTCGCCGCCGCGCGCCGGCGCGAAGGTCAGGCGGCAGGGCCGCCCGAGGTGCAGCCCGACCCCCTCGAGGGTCACGCGGCGGGCGATCGTCTGTCGCTGCTGCTGTGCGCGCGCGCTCACGACTCGCCCTCCTCGCCGCCGAGCAGGCGCTCGATCCGGCGCAGCAGCGACGGCAGCTTGAACAGCGCGGCCTGCGCCCGGAGTGCCTCGCGGTGCGGGCGCGCCGGGTAGCCCGACCACGTCTGCCCCGCCGGCACGTCGCCGAACACGCCCGCCTGGCCGCCGATGCGCGCGCCCTTGCCGATGGTGATGTGGCCGCCCAAGCCGGCCTGGCCGGCGAGGATGCAGCCGTCCTCGATGTGCGTCGAGCCGGAGACGCCGACCTGCGCCATGATCAGACAGAGACGGCCGACGTGCACGTTGTGGCCGAGGTGCACGAGGTTGTCGATCTTGGTGCCGGCGCCGACCACGGTGTCGTCCACGCTGCCGCGGTCCACCGTCGAGTTGGCGCCGATCTCGACGTCGTCCTCGATCACGCAGCGGCCGACGTGCGGGATCTTCTGGTGCGCGCCCTCGCGATAGACGTAGCCGAAGCCATCGCCGCCGATGCGCACGCCGGAGTGCAGGATCACGCGCCGCCCGAGCGATGTGCCCGGGTAGAGCGTCACGGACGGGTGCAGTCGCGTGTCGTCGCCGACGGTCACCCCCGCGCCGACGACGCAGTGCGCGTCCACCCACGCGCGATCACCGAGCGTCGCGCCATCGCCGAGCACCACGTACGCGCCGACGGTGACGTCGGCGCCGAGCCGCACCCCGTGCCCGACGACGGCCGTGGGATGCACGCCCGGCACGCGCGCCGGCGCGCGGTAGAGCACGGGCAGGAGCGCGAGCATCGCCTCGTGCGGGTTGGCGACGACGACGCGCGTCGCGCCGCCGGCGGCGGCATCCGCCGCGAGCTCGCGGGTGACGAGCAGGACGCCCGCCTTCGAGCGCGACGCCGCGGCCGCGTACCTGGCCGAGGCGAGGAAGCTGACGTCGGTCTCGCGCGCCCGCTCCACGGCCGCGACGCCGGTGACGACGCGAGTCGCATCGTCGCCGGCGACGATCTCGCCGCCGGTGAGCCGGGCAACGTCGGCGGCGGTGAGGGAGCCGTTCCCCTCACCGCCGCTGGTCGTGGCCGCCCCGTCGCGCTCGCGCGGGGCGGCCACGTCGTGCTGAGCCGGTGCCGACACCACGCGCGGTGTTAGCGCGTCGGCGGCTTCGGGCGGCTGACGCCGGCCGGCGTGGACAGCGGCGCGCCCGCGGGCTTCGCCGGCGTCGGCGTCGCGCCGCGCTTCTCGGCGGCCGCCGCGGTCGCCGGCGACACGCCGAGGCGGGCCAGCACCTTGTCGGTGATGTTGAGCGAGGTGTCGGCCGCGACGAGGACGCCCGCGTTGGAGCCGGCGTCGAAGATCATCGCGTAGTTCTCCTCGGTACGGATGTCAGCGATGACCTTCTGGATCTTCTCCGTCACCGGCTGGATGAGCTGCATCTGGCGCTGCTGCGCCTGCTCCTCGAGCTGCTGCGTGCGCTGCTGGTAGGCGTCCTGACGGGCGCGGATGGCCTTCTGGCGCGTCTCCTTCGCCGCCGGGCTGAGCGACAGCTCGGCCTTGCTGTAGTCGGCGATCATCGTCTGGAGCGAGTCGCCCATCCGCTGCACCTGCTGGCGGTAGGTCGCCATCTCCTTTTCGAACTGCGCCTCCGCTTCGGCGCGGCCGGGCGCCGCCTGGAGGATGATCTGCGAGTTGATGTAGGCGATCTTGGGCGCGGCGGTCCCCTGGGCGTGCGCGGGACGGGCGGTGAGCAGCGCGGCGGCGACGAGCGCGAGCGGGGCCGCCGCCAGGCGGGTGAGACGCATGTTGAGAGCTCCGGAAATGTTGCGAACGTCGGAAAAGTGGGATGCCGTGGATGCGGCGGGTCTGACGGGGGTGTTACACGCGCCGGCTGGCCACGTTCGCCGCCGGCGCGCACCCGGCTAGAAGATCTGGCCGAGCTTGAAGTGCAACTGCCACTTCGGGGCGAGACGGCCGTTCACGTCGCGCCGGTCGAAGCCGTAGGCCCAGTCGAGCCCGAGCGGCCCGAGCGGAGAGACGACCGACACACCGACGCCGGCACCGCGGAAGAGCCGCGTCGGGTTGAAGTCCTGCGGCCGGCGCCAGATGTTGCCGGCGTCGTAGAAGGCGTCCATGTAGAACATCTGGTTGACGCGCATCCCGAGCTCGGCGGTCGTCGTGAAGAACGCGCTGCCGAACGACTCGCGCGTCGCGTTCGACGTCCCCGTGCCGAGCTTGTAGCCCTCCGGCGTGATCGAGAACTCGTCGTAGCCGCGGAGCTGCTCGCCGTACTGCACGCCGCCGAGCGCGAACTCCTGCGACGTAAAGAAGCCGCCCGTGTTCCCGAAGACGGCGCCGGCGCGGCCGGTCAGCCCGAGCACAAACTTCACCGGCTGCGAGCCAGGGTTCTTGCCACCGAGCTGGCCGAGCGGCGCGTACGAGCGCAGCTCCGTGGTGTAGCGCTGGAAGTTCGCGTTGCCGCCGAGCGGGCCGCCGTTGAACTGCGCCGACAGCGTCTGCATGCCGCCCGCCGTCGCGAACGGCAGGTCGATGCGGGTGTCGTGCGTCGCCGTGAGCCCTAGCGTCGAGCGGATGCTGTTCGGGTAGAGCTGCTCGACCTCGCCGAAGAGGCCCGAGCTCCCGTACTTGACGCCCTCGACGCCGTACGACGCGTAGATGCGCGTGAACGGGTCCTGCGGCACCGGGAAGCCGAGCTGCAGCGAGCCACCCGTGCGCGTGCTCCGCCCGAGGTTGCCGATGCGGTAGCGCGCCTGCGACCGGTACGCCGTCGTCGTCGCCGAGATGCGCGACTGCCGCACGGTCGGGTCAGTGTAGCTGACGTTGAAGTCGTTGATGTACGCGCCGTACTGGAACTGCGCCGAGACGCGCTTGCACTGGCCGAACATGTTCGGCTGGTCGAGGCCGAGGAAGCCGCCGAGGCCCGTGCCCTGCCCCGCCGACGCGCCGAAG
>DATMHT010000252.1:0-4633 GCA_035554795.1 Gemmatimonadaceae bacterium
CATGCGCTCGCGCAGCGCGGCGTCGGTCGCCTCCTTGGTCATCTTCTTCAGCGCCTTGAGAATGTGCTTCTCGGCGTAGTACAGATCCCCCAGCTCGTGCTTCAGGAGGGAGTGAAGATCCTTGACGGGCATGAAAACCTCATAGCGGGTGAGTGCAGCTCACCCCGCCTTTCGCAAGGCGTAGGCCCCTCTGTCGCGACGCGGGGCAGCAAGCAGGAACCGGGAATCAGGGAAGATGCCGGCCACGCATCCCTGATTCCCGGTTCCTGCCTGCTTTCGCGTAAGGCTAGAGGGAGCAGCCCCCTCGCGGCGCCTATCTCTTCACGACCCCTTTCGCCGCCGCGACCAGCTTGTCCACCGTGAGCCCGAGCTCCGAGTAGATCTTCGTGTACGGCGCCGATGCGCCGAAGCGGTCGATGCCGAGGACGACGCCGTCGCTGCCGACCCAGCGCTGCCACGACATCGGGTGCGCGGCCTCGATCGCGACGCGCGGCACGTGCGGCGGCAGCACCGTGTCGTGGTAGGCGGCGGGCTGCGCGGCGAACAGCTCCATGCTCGGCATGCTCACCACGCGCGCCCGCACGCCCTCGGCCTCGAGCTTCTTCTGCGCCTCGAGTACGAGCGCGACCTCGGAGCCGCTCGACATCAGGATGACGTCGGGGACATGGGACGTAGGACGTGGGACGTGGGAGCCGTCGCCCGTCCCCAGTCCCGCGTCCCCCGTCCCACTTCCCGCATCCGCCAGCACGTACGCGCCCTGCGCGAGGCCGGCCGCGCTCGCGTACTTCGTGCGGTCGATGAAGCCGAGCTTCTGCCGCGTCAGCACGAGCGCCACCGGGCCGCCTTCGTGCTTCAGCGCGGCGCGCCACGCCTCCGCCGTCTCGGTCGCGTCGGCCGGACGGATCACCGTCATGTTCGGGATGCAGCGCAGCGACGTGAGCTGCTCCACCGGCTGGTGCGTCGGACCGTCCTCGCCGAGCCCGATCGAGTCGTGCGTGAAGAGGTAGATCGTGCGCTGGCGCATCAGCGCGGCGAGGCGGATCGGCGGCCGCATGTAATCGGCGAACACGAGGAAGGTGCTGCCGTACGGGGCGATGCCGCCGTGCAGCGCCATCCCGTTCATGATCGAGCCCATCCCGTGCTCGCGGATGCCGAAGTGCATGTTCCGCCCCGCGTACGTGCCCGGCGCGAAGAACTCGACGCCCTTGAGCGTCGTGTTCGTCGAGCCCGCGAGGTCGGCCGACCCGCCCATCAGCTCGGGAAGCGCCGGCGCGATCGCGTTCAGCACGACGCCCGACGCGGCGCGGCTGGCGACGCTCCCGTTCTCGGCGGTGAAGCTCGGGATCTTCGACTCCCAGCCGTCGGGCAGCGTGCCGGCGAGACGGCGCCGCAGCTCGGCGGCCTCCTTCGGGAACGCCGCCGCGTACGCGTCGAACCGCTTCTGCCACTCGGCGTGCGCCTTCGCGCCGCGGTCGCGGCACTTCCGCCACTCGGCGAGCGCTTCCTCGGGCACATGGAACGCGTCCGTCCACGGCCAGCCGAGCTTCTGCTTCGTCAGCACGATCTCGTCGGCGCCGAGCGGCTCGCCGTGCGCCTTCGACGTGTCCTGGCGGTGCGGGCTGCCGAAGCCGATGTGCGTGCGGCAGACGATCAGCGTCGGCCGGTCGGTGACCGCCTTCGCCTCGTTGATCGCGCGGTCGAGCGCGGCGAGATCGTTGACGTCGGACACGTGCAGCGTGTGCCAGCCGTACGCCTCGAAGCGCTTGGCCGCGTCGTCGGTGTAGGTGATGTCGGTCGGGCCGTCGATCGTGATGCGGTTATCGTCGTAGAAGCCGATCAGCTTCCCGAGCTTGAAGTGCCCCGCGAACGACCCCGCCTCGTGCGAGACGCCCTCCATCAGGTCGCCATCGCCGCAGATGAAGTACGTGTGGTGGTCGAGCACCGCCTTTCCGTCGCGATTGAACTCGGCCGCGAGGTGCGCCTCGGCGACCGCCATCCCGACCGCGTTGCCGACGCCCTGGCCGAGCGGGCCGGTGGTCGTCTCGACGCCCGGCGTGTGGCCGTACTCGGGGTGGCCCGGCGTGCGGCTCCCCCACTGCCGGAACTGCTCGATGTCCTCGAGCGTGACGTCGTAGCCGGCGAGGAAGAGGGAGCTGTAGAGCAGCATGGACGCGTGCCCCGCGCTCAGCACGAAGCGGTCACGGTCGGGCCAGTGCGGGTCCGCCGGGTCGTGCTTCATGTGCCGCGTGAACAGCACGTAGGCCAGCGGCGCGAGCGCCATCGGCGTGCCCGGGTGGCCCGAGTCGGCCTTCTGCACCGCGTCCATGGACAGGGTGCGGATCGTGTTGATGCAGAGCGCGTCGAGCTCGGCGCCGCTGAGGCGGCGCTCCGGCGGGGCGGCGGTCGAGGTGGCTTCGGACACGAAGTGCTCCTGCGGGTGAAGAATCGTGGGGCGGGCGACTCGAAAGCTAAACCAGTTTTCGGTGCAACTGAGAGTCGTTGGTCGTCGGTATCCGGTTCCTGGTACGCAACGACGGCGCGCGGAGGGATTCCCCCGCGCGCCGTCGTTGATCACCGAACACTTCCCACCAATCACCAACGACTCTCGGTTGCACTGTCAACCGGAGTTGGCAGTCGGCGAGCCGGCAGTCGCCGAACCCGCGCTTCACGCCGCGGCCCGCACCTCCGCCGGAGCGCCGATGACCAGCGGCCGCCGCTCCGTGTAGCTGAAGCGCTTCTTCAGCCGCAGGAAGTGCTTCTCGTACAGGTGCCAGCTCGCGAGCGCGAGGCCGACCGACGCGAGCAGCATCACGCCCGTGTAGGCGACCAGGCCGAGCGCCTCCGAGTGCAGCAGGCGTCCGGCCGCCGCGGGGGTGACGCCGGCGCGCGCGGCGAGCGGGACGAGCGGCTGATGGAAGACGTACAGCGCGTAGCTGTAGCGGCCGAAGAAGCGCAGCGTCGGCCGCTCGAGCGCGCGCCGCTCGGGCGCGGCCGGGAGCGCCGTGAGGACGCCGAGCAGCACCGCGCCGAAGAGCAGCGCCGTCGCCGTGAAGCCCACCGTCTGCGTCTGCACGTCGAACGCGTTCAGGAAGCGGAGGCGGAGGACGATGGACAGCAGCACCGCGAGCGCGGCGTACACGCAGGGGCGCACGGCCGAGCGCAGCGGCGCGAGGCCGACGGGCCCGCGCTGGATCAGCGCCAGCGCCGCGCCGGCGGCGAGCCCGTCGAGGCGGCCGGGCGTGAACGCGTACACCGACCCCGCGTCGAGCCCGGCGGCGAGCGCGGCGCAGCGGAAGATGAGCGCCCCCGTCGCGCAGACGGCGCAGACGAGCAGCGCCCGCTCGCGCGAGCAGAGCCAGATCACGAGCGGCCAGACGAGGTAGAACTGCTCCTCGATCGCCAGGCTCCAGAAGTGCCCGACGCCGTACGGGTCGGGATGGATCGCGAGGAAGTTCACGAGGTACGACCAGAACCACCCCTGCGCCGCGGCCAGCCGCGCGTACGCGGGCGACGGCGCCGTGCCGCCGAGCGCGAGCGCCACCGGCACGACGACGAAGAGCAGCGCCAGCACGCCGTAGTAGAGCGGGAAGATCCGCAGCGCGCGCCGGCCGTAGAAGGCGCCGAAGTAGCGCCTCGCCGGCGTCCGCCGCCCCTCGCCCTCCTCGTTCGCGCCCTTGGCGTCGAACAGGATCCCGGTGATCAGGTAGCCCGACAGGACAAAGAAGAGGTCCACGCCGATCCATCCGCCGCTGAACGCCTTGCGGACGAGCGCGCCGCCTAACGAGACGGGGTGCTCGAGCGCGGCGGTGAAGTGGTAGAGCATCACCATCAGCACCGCGCACCCGCGCAGCCCGTCGAGGGCGGGCAAGTGCGTCGCGCTCGGCGGAGGAAGGGCGCGGGAGGAGCGAGGAGTCAGAGCGAGAGCCATCAGGCGCGGAGGGGGAAGGGCGGCGCGCTCGGTCGGGAGCGGAGTACCGCTCATGACGAGCGGAGAGTAGCGCGCGGCACTCGCGAGGGCTGTGATTGGGCGCACCCCATCCCATCCTCATTCCTCATTCCTCGTTCCTTCAGTGCGTGCCCCTCGGACGGGCCGGCCTGAAGAAATGAGGAATGAGGGTGTTTGCCCCTTTCCTCTTTCCCTCTCAGGGGCGGTCGAACGCGGGCCAGCGAGGGAGAGTGCTGCGGCCTTCGTACTCGGGCCAGCGTGCGCGCATCGCGGCGGCGAGCGAGGCGCCGAGGGCGCCGAGCGGGGCGAGCGCGCGTGTGTCGGCCGACGCGACCGACGCGACCGACGCGACCGACGCGGCCATGCGCTCGCAGGCGGCGATCGCCGCCTCGCGGCGCGTCCACTCCTCCACCCACGGGGCGTTCTCGGCGACGGCCGCGGCGCGGAGCCAGCCGAGCATCGCGATGGCGCGCCAGCACGCCATCGCCGCCCACGCCGCGTCGAACGGCGCGCCGGCGAGCGCGGGGGCGCGCGTCGCGAGCTCGGCGCGGTAGGCGTCGCGGACGGCGGCGAGCGCGTCGGCGGGGAGCGGGCAGAGCACGGCCCACGCGGTCGGGTCGTAGAGCGCGTGGCGGAAGCCGCCGTACTCGAAGTCGAGCAGGCGCACGACGGCGTCGTCGTCGGCGG
>DATMHT010000253.1:0-6829 GCA_035554795.1 Gemmatimonadaceae bacterium
ATCGTCACCTGGAAGTCGGAGAGCACCTCGAGCAGGAACGCCTCGAACTCCTCGTCGCTGCGGTCCACCTCGTCCACGAGCAGCACCGGCGACCGCTCTTCGGCGCGGATGGCGCGGAGCAGCGGCCGCTCGAGCAGGAACGGCTCGCTGAAGATCACCGCCTCCTTCTCACGCACGCTGTGGTCGGAGCCCTCGTCGAGCCGGATGTGGAGGAGCTGCTTCGGGTAGTTCCACTCGTAGAGCGCGGTGGCGACGTCGAGCCCCTCGTAGCACTGGAGGCGGATCAGCTCCGTGTCGAGCATGCGCGCGAGCACCTTCGCGACCTCCGTCTTGCCGACGCCCGGATGCCCCTCGATGAGCAGCGGCTTGCCGAGCGTCGTCGCGAGGTACACCGCCGTCGCCGTCGCGCGGTCGGTGACGTAGGCCTCGCGCTCCATCGCCTCCTGGATGCGGCGGATCTCGCTTCTCACGCGTGCTCCTCCGCCGACTTCGCTCCCGGCGACGCGGGCAGCCGCTTCTCGTACGTCGCCTTGCAGTGCGGGCAGCAGAAGTAGAGCGTCTCTCCGCCGACGGTCAGCGTGTGCCGCGCCTCGGCGGGGTTCACGGGCATGCCGCAGACCGGGTCGACCGGGAAGGGCGCGATGGAGAGGGCGCGCGGTGGGCGGCGCTCGGCTGCTGCCGAAGGGCGGGTCGGGGGTCGGGGGTCGGGGGTCGGGACGACTCCGCTCGGGACGTCCCGAGGCACTTCCCCGACCCCCGACCCCCGACCCCCGACCCCGGCATTCCGACGCTCCACAATCTCCGCCACGATGCTCAACGCGATCTCCGGCGCGCGCATGCCGCCGAGGTCGAGGCCGGCCGGGTACTTCACGCGCGCGAGCCGCTCCGCCGAGGCGCCGCCGCTCGAGTGCACGTAATCCACGAGAGCGCGCCCCTTCTTGCGGCTGGCGACGAGGCCGACGTAATCGGCGTCGCTCGCGGCGGCGGCGGCGAGCGCCTCCTCGTCGCCCGCGCCCATGGTGGCGATGACGACGAAGGTGGACGCGTCGGCCGCGGCGAGCGCCGCCTCCACATTCTCCGCGACGCGCGCGTCGGGCGGGAACGCCTCCGCCTGCGCGCCCGGCGACGCGACGACGACGTCGAAGCCGAGCTCGGCGCCGATGCGCGCGAGCGACTGCGCCACCGGCGTGTGGCCGAGGACGACGAGCCGCGGCGCGGCGAGCACCGGCTCGAGGTAGATCTCGACGCCGCCCTCGCCCTGGCAGGTCATCGGGTACTCGCGGACATCGCCGTGGTGGCTCGGTGCGTCGCCGCTCGTGCCGACGTTGATGCGCACGAGCCGCGGCCGCCCGTCGCCGAGCGCCTCGGCCGCTTCCTGCACGACGACCGGCCGCACGCACCCGCCGCCGACCCACCCCTCGACCGCGCCGTCCGCGTACACGATCGCCTTCGCGCCCGGCCGCACGGACTGGGGCGGGACGCTGGCGACCACCGTGGCGAGAACGAAGGGCGTTCCGTCGGCGCGGAGGCGGGCGGCGGTGGAAAAGACATCGTTAGGCACGGAGTGCCTCCCGGAAAGGCGGGTCGGGGGTCGAGGGTCGTGGGTCGGGGCTTGTCCTCGGCAACCGCCGAGCATCAGCCCCGACCCGCGACCCCCGACCCCCGACCCGCTTCCTACTACTCGGTTACACCTTTCTCCCTCAGTATCTGCCACACCTTGAACGGCGTGATCGGTATGTCCACGTGCCGCACGCCGAGGTGCCAGAGCGCATCCACGACGGCGTTGGCGATCGCGGGGGGCGCACCGACGGTGGCGCTCTCGCCGACGCCCTTGGCGCCTAACGGGTGGTGCGGGCTCGGCGTGACGGTCTTGGCCACCTCCCAGCTCGGCGTCTCCATCGCCGTCGGGACCAGGTAGTCCATGAAGCTTCCGCCCTGGATGTTGCCGTTCTCGTCGTACTGGATCTCCTCGAACAGCGCCGGCGCGAGCCCCTGCGTCAGGCCGCCGTGGATCTGGCCGTCCACGATCATCGGGTTGATGATGTTGCCGCAGTCGTCCACGGCGACGAAGCGGCGCACCTTCACCTCGCCGGTGCCCTTGTCGATGTCCACGACGCAGATGTAGCTGCCGAACGGGAAGGTGAGGTTCGGCGGATCGTAGTAGTCCACCGCCTCGAGCCCCGCCTCCATCCCCTGCGGGTGGTTCGTGTAGGCGGCGAAGGCGATCTCCTGGATCGTCTTCGCGCGGTCGGGGGAGCCCTTCACGTGGAACCTGCCCGGCTCCCACTCGAGATCCTCCTCGCTCGCCTCGAGCAGATACGCGGCGATCTTGCGCGCCTTGTCGCGGATCTTGCGCGCCGCCATCGCGCACGCGGCGCCACCGACCGGCGTCGAGCGACTGGCGTAGGTGCCGAGCCCGTACGGCGCGGTGTCGGTGTCGCCCTCCTCCACCTGCACGTGCGCGGCGGGGATGCCGAGCTCCTCGGCGACGATCTGCGCGTAGGTGGTCTCGTGTCCCTGCCCCTGCGACTTCGTGCCGAAGCGCGCGATCGCCTTGCCCGTGGGGTGAACGCGGATCTCGGCCGAGTCGAACATCTTGAGGCCGAGGATGTCGAAGGTGTGCGACGGGCCGGCGCCGACGATCTCGGTGAAGCTCGAGATGCCGATCCCCATCAGCTCGCCCCGGGCGCGCTTCTCCGCCTGCTCGCGGCGCAGCTCGCGGTAGCCGATCTTCTCCATCGCGAGCTCGAGCGCCCCCGCATAGTTGCCGCTGTCGTACTCCCAGCCCGTGGCCGACTTGTAAGGGAACTGCTCGGGGCGGATGAAGTTCTTGAGCCGGAAGTCGGCCGGGTCCATGCCGAGCTGATGGGCGGCGATGTCGGCCATGCGCTCGACCGCGTGCACCGCCTCGGTGACGCGGAAGGAGCACCGGTAGGCGACACCGCCCGGCGGCTTGTTCGTGTAGGCCGCGTCCACGGCCACGTGCGCCGCCTTCATGTCGTACGAGCCGGTGATGACGCTGTAGAGCCCCGCCGGGAACTTCGACGGGTTCGCCGCCGCGTCGGCGCAGCCGTGGTCGGCGAGCGTCTTCACGCGCAGCCCGGTGATCGTGCCGTCCTTCTTGAGCGCGAGCTCGGCGTCCATGTGATAGTCGCGCGCGAACGAGTCGGCCTGGAGGTTCTCCATCCGGTCCTCGATCCACTTCACCGGCTTGCCCGTCAGGAACGAGACGGCGATCGCGATGACGTAGCCCGGATACACCGGCACCTTGCCGCCGAAGCCGCCGCCGATGTCGGGCGAGATGATGCGGATGCGCTCCTCGGAGAGGCCGACGTGGCCGGCGACGAGCGCGAGCACCGTGCGCACGGCGTGCGGCGCCTGCGTCGTCATCCAGACGGTGAGCTTCTCGTTCGCCTTGTCGTAGCTCGCGACGCAGCCGCACGTCTCGATGCTCGCGACGTGGATGCGCGGGATGTACATGTGCTGCGAGACGGTGAGGTCCGCCTCGGCGAACACGCGCTCGGTGGCGGCCTTGTCGCCCGCCTCCCAGTGCCAGATGTGGTTCGACTCCGGCTTGCGGTCGGGGCGGACGATCGGCGATCCCGGCTCGAGCGCCTTGTACGGGTTGACGACGGGGTCGAGCGGCTCGTATTCGACGTCCACGGCCGCCGCGCCGTCGGCGGCGGCGTAGCGGCTCGTCGCGATCACCGCCGCGACTTCCTGCGCCTGGTAGACGACGCGGTCGGTGGGCAACACCATCTGCGTGTCGCTCATCAGCGTCGGCATCATGTGCAGGTTGTACTTCTCGAGGTCGCGCCCGGTGATGACGGCGGCGACGCCCGGCGTGGCGAGCGCGCGCGACGCGTCGATGTTCAGGATCTTCGCGTGCGGGTACGGGCTGCGGACGATGTCCATGTAGAGCATGTCGGGCAGGACGACGTCGTCCACGTAGTTGCCCTTGCCGCGCAGGAAGCGGCCGTCCTCCTTCCGCTTGATCGAGTGCCCCATCCCACCGACCTCGGGGCTGGTGCGCTGCTGTTGCATGTGGTCCCCTCCCTGAAGAGCCGGTGCTCGGCGAGAAGAGCCGCCGCGGATGTTCGCGGATGCTACTGCTTCTCTGTATTCGCCGCGGATCGTCGCGGATACTGCTGCCTCTCTGTTTTTTCGCCGCAGATCAACGCAGATCGACGCAGATACGGCCCTATCGCGGATGATGATGAAGAGGATCTGCGTTCATCTGCGTTGATCTGCGGCGGCTATCGAGAAGCAGCAGTATCCGCGGCGATCCGCGAAGATCCGCGGCGCCGCTTCCGCCGAGTCCCTAGACGGTCGCGGTCGTCGCCTGCGCTTCCTGCGCGGCGAGCGACGGGACGGCGGCGGCGCCGCGCAGCTCGGCGGCGGCGTGCTGGACCGCCTTGACGATGTTCACGTAGCCGGTGCAGCGGCACAGGTTGCCGGAGATCGCCTCGCGGATCTCCAGCTCGCTCGGGCTCGCGTTGCGCTCGAGGAGCGCCGTCGCGGTCATCATCATCCCCGGCGTGCAGTAGCCGCACTGCAGTCCGTGCTCCTCCTTGAAGCCCTTCTGCACGGCGCTGAGCTGGCCGTCGCGCTCCAGTCCTTCGACCGTGCGCACCTCGCGTCCGTCCGCCTGCACGGCGAACAGCGTGCACGACTTCACCGGGCGCCCGTCGAGCATCACGGTGCAGGCGCCGCAGTGCGTCGTGTCGCAGCCGATGTGCGTGCCGGTGAGACGCAGGTTCTCGCGGATGAAGTGCACGAGCAGGAGCCGCGACTCCACCTCCGCCTTGTGGGCCTGGCCGTTGACGGTCACCGTGATGGCGTGCGTGGACATGCTCAGGCCCTCCCGCCGGATGACGTGGTCTCGCTCCCCTCCGCCCGCCGCGCGGCGAGTCGCAGCGCGCGCGCGGCGAGCACGCGCACGATGTCGCGCTTGTAGTCCGCCGAGCCGCGACGGTCCTCGACCGGATCGGCGGCGCGGGCAGCGAGCTGCGCGGCCTGCGCGATCGTTCCCGCGTCGAGCGGCTTGTGCAGCAGGAACGACTCGGCCTCGGTGGCCCGGATCACCGTCGGCCCGACGTTCGTCAGCGCGATGCCGGCGCGCTCGCACCCACCGTGGCCGTCGAGCGTCACCTGCGCGGCGACGGCGGCGGTGGCGTAGTCGCCGACCTTCCGCTCGAGCTTCACGTACGCGCCTCCCGAGCGCGGCGGCGGCAGCGGGACGGCGATCTCGGTCACGATCTCGTCGCTGGCAAGCGCGGTCGCGAAGAGCCCGGTGAAGAACTCGCGCGCCGGGATCGTGCGCGTGCCGTTCGGCCCCCGCACGACGATCTGCGCGTCGAGCGCGACCATCGTCGCCGGGTGATCGTTGCCGGGGTCGGCGTGGGCGACGTTGCCGCAGATAGTGGCCGAGTTGCGCACGATCGGGTCGGCGACGACGCGCGCGGTGTCGAGCAGGATCGGGAACTGCTCGCGGACGACGGCCGACGCCTCGAGCTCGGCCTCGCGCGCGAGCGCCCCGATCCGCAGCGCGCCGTCGCGGATCCCGATGTAGTCGAGCCCGGGGATGCGGTTGATGTCCACGAGCACGCTCGGCGCGGCGAGCCGCAGCTTGAGCATCGGGATCAGGCTCTGCCCGCCGGAGAGGACCTTCGCCTCTCCCTCGTGCGCCCGTAACAGCGCGACGGCCTCGTCGAGCGTCCCGGGTGCGACGTAGTCGAACGTGGACGGGATCATCCGACACCTCCTACCGGCCGCCCGCGATGAGGCGGCGGGTCGTGAGAGGAGAGACTGCGCTCGGCTCCCGGCGGTGGGCTCTCGGCGCTCGGCTCCTGTTGGACAGGATGAACGGGATGAACGGGATGAAGAGCACACCCACATCCTGTCGATCCTGTTCATCCTGTCCAACAGCCGAGAACCGAAGCACACAGCCGAGAGCTGTTCTTCGCCCTCGTCTTTCGCTAAAGTGTGGCGCGCCACGGCGGTGTCAATACGGCGTCGTCGTGCGGTGGGAATCCCCTACAAGGCCCGCGAGTTCGCGGACCGCAAACGGGAGCCACGACAGATGTCGCTCAGGATCGAGGAGACCTTCCGGCTCCAGGCCCCGCCCGACCGCGTGTGGGCCTACCTCGTGGATCCGCGGCAGGTAGTGACCTGCCTGCCCGGCGCCGAGCTCACCGCGGTGGAGAGCGAGACGACCTTCCTCGGGAAGGTAAAGGTGAAGGTCGGGCCGGTCGTCGCCGCGTACAGCGGCAAGGTCGTCATCACCGAGCGCGACGACGCCGCGCGCGTCGTGAAGCTCGTCGGCGAGGGACGCGAGAGCGGCGGCGCCGGCTCGGCGAAGATGACGATGACGAGCACGCTCGCCGCGCTCCCCGACGGCGGCACCGAGGTGCGCGTCGTCGCCGACCTCGACATCGTCGGCAAGCTCGTGCAGTTCGGCCGCGGGATGATCGAGAGCGTCAACAAGCAGCTCTTCAAGCAGTTCACCGACTGCGTCCGCGCGACGCTCGAAGCGCCGGCCGCGGCACCGGCCGCGGCACCGACCGCGATCGCGGTGCCCACCGCGGAGCCGTCGTCACCCGCGCCGGCCGCGAGCGGTGCTCCTCCGGCCACCGCCACCGCCACCGCCGCCGCACCAACGCTGGCGGCACCCGCCATGGCGACGACCGCGCCCGCTACCTCCGCGCCGACGGTCGGCGCATACGCGCCACCGCCCGCGATGGTCGCCGCGCCGCGCGACGCGACATCGGCGCCACTCGCGAAGGCCGAGCCCGTTCGACTGCTCCCACTCGTCCTGCGCGCGCTCTGG
>DATMHT010000254.1:0-1675 GCA_035554795.1 Gemmatimonadaceae bacterium
GCGCGCTCCTCGAAGAGGTGGCCGGCGGTGCGCGACAGCGCGAGCTCCACCTGCGGCCGGTCGCGGTTCGGGTCCTCGTACGCCACCGCCACCACGTCGCCCGACGACGCGACGCTCGCCGCGGCCGGCGTGCGCCCGTACACGATCACCGCCGGCGGCTCGAAGCGGGCGCGCGGATCCATCAGGTGCGCGTAGAAGACGCCCGGTCCCTCTGGCGCCTCGAGCCAGTAGACGACGTGCGCGAAGCCGTTCACGCGGTCGGCGGCGATCGCCGGGCGCGGTCGGGCGCAGCCGCGCCCCGAGCGGTCGAGCGTGTCCACCGGCAGCGCCCGCACCCACCCCTGCGCGGAGTCGGGAGAGTACGCCGCGAGGAGCAGCGCGCTCGAGTCGCGGCGCACGGCCCACCACACCGCGTACCGCTCGCCCCGCCGGCCCGTCGAGACCACGATCGAGCCCGGACAGGGCTGCAGCGCCGCCGCGTCATTCGGAGCGAGCGCCTTCGTCGCGAGCGAGTCGCCGCGCACGGCCAGCGCCTCCCGACGCGCGCTCGCGTCGCCGCTGTCCGCGCTCTCCACGCTCTCGCGCGCCACGGGGTGCTGCGGCTCCCACGTCACCGGCGGCGCGTCGCACGCCGCGAGCGCGAGAACGACGACGACAGCGGCCGCCACGATCCCCACGCGTGCGCTGCCGGCTTCCTCCACTCCCCGACGAATCATGGGCGGAGGATAGCGCGCGGCCTCTCGAGGGAGAAGCGGCTCTCGGCCCTCGGTGCTTACTGGACAGGATGAACAGGATGAACGGGATGAAGAACACGTCCCATCCTGTCCATCCTGTGCATCCTGTCGAATAGCCGAGGGCCGACGCTCAGCGCGGCGCGGAGCGCGCGAGCTGCGTGGCGCGGGCGCGCAGGGCGGCGTCCACGTCGGCCGCGCTCACGGCGGTCGGCACGGTCCAGTCGCCGCGCTTCGCCGACGGCACGCGCACCGCCGTCACGTCCCCCGCCGGCCCGATGTCCACGAGCGCCGTCGCGCTCCCCTCCGCGGGCCCGGTGGCGATGACCAGCATCCACGTCCCCTCGCGCGGCCACTGCTGGCGCAGCGCGAAGGTGCCCGGCCGCGACGTCGGCTCGAACGCGAGCGCGATCGAGCGCCGCTGCCCGCCCACGATCCCCTCGGCCGTGCCGCGCGGCGTGGTGTTGATCGCGTTCTGATGGTGGAACGTGTGCACGTACAGGTACGCGTCGTGATGGTCGCGGTCGAACGGGTTGCCCGGGTACTCGATCGAGATCCAGGGCGGACCCAGGACGGCGCGTGCCGTGGCGCGCGCGGGCGTGACGGCCGCGGGAGCGGCGGCGGTGGCCGCGATGATCGCGACGGCGATGGCGATTCGGCGCATGGGGACCTCGTGGAGAATGGTTGCTCTCGGCTCTCGGCGAAGCGTCGTAGCCGGGGCCACTCGATTCACTCTCGTCGCAGACGGACCGCGCCCTTGAACGTGCGCACGCCGATGCGCGCGCCGCCGTCGCCGATGGTGAAAGTCAGACGCTGGTTGCGCATGTCGGCCGCCGGGCGGGCGGCGCTGAGCGCGTTATCCACCGTTCCGGCGACGGTCGTGACGTCCACGTCGGCGTCCACCGTGGCGGCGAGGCGGATGTCCACCGCGCCGCTGTGCGTGT
>DATMHT010000255.1:0-4101 GCA_035554795.1 Gemmatimonadaceae bacterium
ATCGTCCATCTCCATGAAGAAAGGCAAGAGAGCGTTCCGCGCCCCCGATGGCACCGTCTGGGGACTCGACGTCCGCGCCCGCGGCGCCAGCAACGCGATGGTCGTCTTCCACCACCCCGACCCGTCCACGTCGCGGCTCAACCGCTACGCGTGGTACCTGTCGCGATCCCCCGAGGCGCGCGACGTCCGCTACCGCCTCGACCCGGCCGACGTCCTGCGCGCGATCACCGACGACCAGCTGGCGATGCTCTTCCGCCGCTCGATGCCGGTCAGCACGTCGGTCCCCGGTCCTGGCCTCGCGGTGGAGAGCGCCGATCGCGGCATCGAGGACCTGAGTCAGGACGGGCTCGGACCCGAGGGGTTCGGCGGCGCCCTGCGTCGCGAGGTCCCGAACGGCCGCTCGAAGCCGTGACGCGAATCGAGCCGTGAGACGTCCGACGTTCGACGTCCGACGTCCCGAGCGGCTCGTCTAGACCCCAGGCCCTACAGCCCTGCGCCCTCGTCCTCGTACTTCACCTCCAGCGCCATCCCGTCGCGCGCCGCGACGGTAGCGGGGAAGCGCTGCCGCGCCTCGCGCTCGAGGTCCGTGGCGTCTCGCGAGTAGCGGGCGGAGAAGTGCGTGAGCGCGAGCTTGCGCACGCCGGCCTGCGCGGCGACATCCGCCGCCTCGCGCGCGGTCGAGTGCCCGGTCTCCACGGCGCGGTCGCGCTCCTCCTCGGCGAACGTCGCCTCGTGGATCAGGAGGTCGGCGCCCTGCGCCGCGGCGATCGTGCCCGCGCACGGACGCGAGTCGCCGGTGAGCGCGATGCGGCGGCCGGCGCGCGTCGGGCCGACGAGCAGCGCCGGGTCCACCGTGCGGCCGTCGGCGAGCGTGACGGCGCGGCCGCGGTGCAGCTCGCCCCACAGCGGGCCCTCAGGGACGCCGAGCTCGCGCGCGAGGTCGGGGTTGAAGCGCCCGCGGCGCTCGTCCTCCACCAGCGCGTAGCCCACGGCCGACGCGCCGCGGTGGTCAACCGCGAACGGCAGGATCGCGTACTCCTTCCGCGCGATCCGCGCGCCGGGCTCCAGTTCCTCGATCTCCACCGGGTAGCCGAGCCGCTCGCCGCCGAAGCCCGCCCACTGGCGCAGCGCGCGCGCCGATCCCTTGGGACCCCACAGACGCAGCGGATCCGTGCGCCCCTGGAGCTGCAGCGTCCGCGTCAGACCGATCACCCCGAGCACGTGATCGGTGTGCGTGTGGGTGAAGAAGATGTCGGAGAGCGCGAACGAGACGCCGTAGCGCATCATCTGCCGCTGCGTTCCCTCGCCGCAGTCGAACATCAGCGTCTCCCCCTCGCGCTCGATGACGACCGAGGAGACGCCGCGCTCCACCGTGGGGCGGGAGGCGGAGGTGCCGAGGAAGCGAACGGTGAGGGGCATGGGGCGGGAAGATAGTGGGGGCGAGGGCTCAGGGCTTGGGGCCCAGGGCCTGGACGGCACACGGGCCGCCTCCCCGCCGCCGTTCCGAACCAGACACCTTCGACAGTAGGCCAGGCCCTCAGGGCCTGCGGCCCCCGGCCCTCGTTCGTCCCGCTTCTTGCGTCGTCGGCCACCCTACTCAACGACACGGGAGGCACGACTCATGTCCTCGAGCAGAAAGAAGCGCGACGACGAGAAGCGGGCCGACGACGAGACCGAGCGTCAGAAGGCGTACCCGAAGCCGCCGCTGCCCGAGCAGCACCAGGAGTCGCCGGGGCTCGAGAGCCGCGTCACGCCGCGCCCGAAGTTCGAGGCGCCGGCCTACAAGGCGGCCGGCAAGCTGCGGGGCAAGGGCGCGCTCATCACCGGCGGCGACTCGGGCATCGGTCGCGCCGTCGCCGTGCTCTACTCGCGCGAAGGCGCCGACGTCGCGATCGTCTATCTGCCGCAGGAGCAGTCCGACGCCGAGGAGACGCGGCGGCACGTCGAGGCCGAGGGGCGCAAGTGCGTGCTCCTCCCCGGTGACGTGCGTGATGCCGCGTTCTGCCGCGACGCTGTCGCGCGGGCGGCGCGCGAGCTCGGGACGCTCGACATTCTCGTCAACAACGCCGCGTACCAGCACAACGTGAAGACGATCGCCGAGGTGAGCGACGAGCAGTGGGATCGCACCTTCCGGACGAACGTCTACGGCTACTTCCACATGGCGAAGGCCGCGCTCGAGCACATGGGCGAGGGGAGCGCCATCGTCAACACCGGCTCGATCACGGGTCTGGAGGGAAGCAAGGACCTCCTCGACTACTCGGCGACGAAGGGCGCCATCCACGCGTTCACGAAGTCGCTCGCGCAGAACCTCGTGGAGAGGAAGATTCGCGTGAATTGCGTCGCCCCCGGTCCCGTGTGGACGCCGCTGAATCCGAGCGCGAAGCCGGCCGAAGACGTCGCGAAGTTCGGCGCGGACACGCCGATGAAGCGCCCCGCGCAGCCCGAGGAGATCGCGCCGGCGTACGTGTTCTTCGCGTCCAACGCCGACTCGAGCTACATCACCGGCGAGGTGCTCACGCTCCTCGGTGGCGAGACGACGGCGGCGTGACGCGGCGCACGTCGAGCGCGCGAGGAGGGGAACGTCTTCGCCGAGTCGCGGCGTTCTCCTCGCGTTCGCGCGCTCGACGAAACGCGATGCGGGACTCACGACGAGTGCGACGCGCCGCGGCCTATACCTTGCGCGCAGAAGTCGCGTGCTTCCCGGGTGCGACCGGCGCACGGGACGCCTTCACCGCCGGACGCGCGGCGGCGTGGATGCTGGAGGCGACGGCACACATCTTCACACCACTGTTGTAGGAGGGGATCATGGCAGAACGATCGGATCGCGAGCAGCCCGGTGGGTCGGCGGCGGGCGAGGCGCGTCGGAGCGCCGGCGGCGCCAGCGGCGGGAGCGGAGGACGGGGGAACGGGAAGAGCAATCGTGGCTTCGCGTCCATGAGTCCCGAGCGCCAGCGCGAGATCGCGAGCAAGGGCGGGCGCGCAGCCCACGAGAAAGGCACCGCGCACGAATGGACCGCCGAAGAGGCGCGTCAGGCTGGACGCAAGGGCGGCGAGACCGTCAGCCGTGACCGCGCGCACATGGCCGCGATCGGACGCGAAGGTGGTGGCGCGCGCGGTGCGCGCAATCGCCGCGACTCGCAGCAGCAGGGGGGCGAGGCGGGGAACGAGGGGCGCGAGGGGATGTCGTCCAGCGGCCGTGACACCAACGCCGGTGGCCTGTCGTCCACCGCGCACCGCGGCGGCGAGGGGCAGCGCTAGCGCGCGACGCTAGGGCGTGACGCGCCGCCTTCCGCGCGGCCGGTCACCCCGCGCCGGCGTCACGACGCCGCAGCCGGAGCCGACTTGAGATCGAGGCCCCCCGCCGACGAGGACGGGGGGCCTCGCCACGTCGGGCCCTTGCTCGCAGGCACGAGCGGCGACGTTACGCGCCCGACGTCGCGTGCTGTCGCGTGCGCGACGTCACGAGCGATCGCTTTGGGGCCCAACCAGTGCGGTCAGCCGGTCCACGCCGCGCCGGCGCGTACCACTGCCTCGTGGCGCGCCGGGTCGATGTTCCCGCCGCTGACGACGATCGCCGCCGGCGTCGGCAGGAGCGAGAGCCGGCCGTGCAGAACCGCGGCCGCTGCGGCCGCGCCCGAGCCCTCCACCACCATCTGCTCCTCGGCCGCGAGCATCGCGATCGTCGCCGCGATCTCCGCCTCGGTCACCGTCACGACCTCGTCGAGCGCGGCACGGCCGATCGCGAGCCCGGCGTCGTCGATCTGGCCGGCGAGGCCGTCCGCGAGCGTCGGCGTGCTCGCGATCTCGACGACGCGCCCCGCCGCGAGCGAGCGCGCCATCGCCGCCGTCTCGATGCTCTGCGCGCCGGCGAGGCGCACGCTCGGCGCGACCGGCCGCAGGAAGCCGCCGATGCCGCCCGCGAGCCCGCCCCCGCCGACGCTGACGACGACGCTCGCGACGTCGGGCAGCTCGCTCAGGATCTCGAGCGCCACCGTCCCCTGGCCGGCGAGCAGGTCGTCGCCGAGGCACGGGTTTACGAAGCGCGCGCGGCGCTCGCGCGCGTACGCCTGCGCGAGCGCCATCGCCGCGTCGTAGTCGCGC
>DATMHT010000256.1:0-19837 GCA_035554795.1 Gemmatimonadaceae bacterium
GCGAGCGGCGGTCGCCCGCCGCCACCGACTGCGCCGGCGAGCGGCGGGGCGACGGTCTGGTCGGGAGAGCAAGCGGTCGCCACGCCACCGAGCACGGCGGCGCCCGCCAGTGTGAGGCCCGACGCCAGGAACTCGCGACGGGCGATGGGCGAGGGCGACATGGAGTGCCTCCTCGGGAACCATGGGCGATTCGAGCGCGTGGCCGCGCGACTGCCTCGCCGCACCGTCGCCGATTTCGATACCAGGATGTCCCGTACCCACCGGCCTCGGTATCAGGCGTTCAGCACGACGCTGTCCGAGTTCACCCGACGACCGGCGCGGCGGCGGACGCGCGCCGCACCGCGGACCGCGGCGGACTGCGGCGGCGCACCCGGCGACGATTCGGCCCTAGGCCTCCGGCCCGAGCTCCTCTATCTTCGTGCCAACCTCAGCACGGAGCTCTCCCTCATGCGTGACCCTCTCCGCCATTTCGTCGCGGAGTTCATCGGCACGTTCGCGCTCGTCTTCGTCGGCGGCGCGGCGATCATGTCGTCCGGCACCAGCAACCCGACCGCACTGCTGCAGGTCGCGCTCGCGCACGGGCTGATCCTCGCGCTGATGATCAGCGCGCTGATGCGGATCTCGGGACACTTCAACCCCGCGGTCACGATCGGCGTCCTCGTCGCCCGCCGCATCGAGCCGACGATGGCCGGCCTGTACATCGTCGCCCAGCTCCTCGGCGCGATGGTCGCCGCCTACGCGCTCAAGGCGACCTTCCCCGCCGAGCTCTTCGCCGCGACCCAGGGCGGCGGCCAGTCCATCTCGATGGACATCCACGGCTACCAGGCGTTCGTGCTCGAGGCGATCGCGACGTTCTTCCTCGTGTTCGTCGTCTTCGGCACCGCGGTGGACCCGCGCGGGCCGAAGGTCGGCGGCTTCGCGATCGGGCTGACGGTGGCGGCGGACATCATCGCCATCGGCCCGCTCACCGGCGCGTCCATGAACCCGGCGCGCAGCTTCGGCCCCGCCGTCGCATCCGGCATCTTCGTTGGACAGGGCATCTACTGGACGGCCCCGATCCTCGGCGGCATCGTCGCGGCGCTCGTCTACGACACGCTCTTCCTGCGCAGCGGTCCCGAGCCGCTCGACCACGGCGAGCTCGATCCCCTCGCGTCCGACCGGACCCCGCCGCGTCGTTAGGCGCCGCTCGAACAGTTGGCGCCGCGGATCGCGGTGGCCGGGCGCTCCGTAAGAGCAACGGCCGCCGCGGATCGCCGCGGATGAACGCGGATGAATGACAGCCCAACACGACCAAAGCTCCTCGCGTCCGCTCGGGCGCGAGGAGCTTTGTCATTCGACGGCCGTGCGGTATCCGCGTTCATCGGCGTAAATCCGCGGCGCTCCAGAAAGGCACCGCGGCGGTGTTCGCGGCGACCGCCGCTCGAGAGCTCAGACGGCGGCGGGCGCTGCCTGGTACGCCTCCTCGTAGCGCTTCATGGACTCGACGATGACCCGCATCGCGACCTCGCTCTTCTCCCAGCCGAGGATCTGCACGCGCTTCCCCTCGAGGTCCTTGTAGATGTGGAAGAAGTGCTCGACTTCCTTGAGGTAGTGCTGCGGGATGTCGGCGATGTCGAAGTACTCGTGGTGGAACGGGTCGTGGCAGGGCACGGCCAGCACCTTGTCGTCCGGCTCGCCCTTGTCGAGCATGCGCAGGATCCCGATCGGGCGCGCGTCGATCAGGCACCCGGGAAACGTCGGCTCGTTGATGCGCACGAGGATGTCGAGCGGGTCGCCGTCCTCGTGGAGCGTGCGCGGGATGAAGCCGTAGTCGCCCGGGTAGTGCACCGCCGAGTAGAGCACGCGGTCGAGCTTGAGCAGCCCCGACTTCTTGTCGAGCTCGTACTTGTTGCGGCTCTTCGCCGGGATCTCGATCACCGCGGTGACCTCCTCCGGGGGCCGCGGGCCCGCCGGGAGGTCGTGCCACATGTGGATCACGCGCGGCCTCCAGCCGAGGGAAGCGGGACGCGGGACGCGGGACGTGAGGGAGATGCCACGTCCCCCGTCCCCTGTCCCGCGTCCCTCTCCATCGTCCCCTTGTACGCCATCGGCTCCTCGTCCACGCCGAAGTTCGTCGCCGCGAGCTCGGCGACGCGCGCCATCTGCGCCGGCGTCAGCTCCGGCTTGTCGCTCGCCGTCGCGAACTCGTCGAGCTGAGCGTCGTCGTAGATGTTCGGCAGCGTCGTCACCACGCGCGGCTCGGCGAGCAGCCACTTCAGCGCCGCCTGGCCGAGCGTCATCCGCTCGGTGAGGAAGTCGAGAGTGCGGACCTTCTTCACGCCGTTCGTCAGCCACGACCGCGGCCGGTGACGCCGGTGGTCGTTCTTCGGAAAGACCGTGTCCTCGGTGTACTTCCCCTCGAGCATCCCGGAGGCGTGCGTGACGCGGATGTTGAAGACGCAGTTCGGCGCGTGCGCCCGCGCCGCCTCGACCATCGGCGTGCCCGGATGCTGCTCGAGGATGTTCCAGATCATCTGGATGGTGTTGACGTCGTGCTCGCGCTCCATCAGCTCGACGGCTTCGTAGAGCCAGCCGATCGCCGGTCCGAAGGCGGCGCCCCAGGCGCGGATCTTCCCCTCGGCCTTGAGCTCGCGGAGCGTTCCCCACAGCTCGGCGTCGCGCACGTGCTCCATCTTCACGTTGTGCATCTGGAGCACGTCGATGTAGTCGGTCTCGAGGCGCTCGAGGCACTTGTCCACGGCGAAGCGCAGGTACTCGGCGTCCACCCGCTGCGGCAGCTCCGACTGTCCACGCCGCGCCTGCGCCGCCGCCTCGTCGTAGATGTCGTAGCCCACCTTCGTCGCGTACACCACTTCGTGGCGCCGCCCGCGGAAGGCCTCGGCGAGCTGCCGCTCGCTGCGGCCGTTGCCGTAGGTGTCGGCGGCGTCGAAGAAGGTGACGCCATGCTCGTCGAACGCGCGGCGCAGCATCGTCACCGCCTCGTCGTCCGTCTTCTCGCCCCACCAGCCGGTGGCGAGCGTCCACGTGCCGAAGCCGACCTCGCTGACGGAGATGTCGGTGCCGGGGAAAGTGCGATATCGCATCGTAGAGAGCCGGGTTCAGTATTAGCGGGTGGCGGGTGGCGGGTGGCAACGGCCGCTCGGAAGGTTCCGAGGTACTTGCCACCCGCCACCCGCCACCCGGCTCTTTGTCATTCCCATCCCTCGCGCAGCCGCGTCGCCGCTTCCGTCGCGAAGTACGTGAGAATGAAATCGGCCCCGGCGCGGCGGATACCGAGGAGCGACTCCATCATCGCGCGCTCCCCGTCGATCCACCCCCGCTCGGCGGCCGCCTTAATCATAGCGAACTCGCCGCTCACCTGGTACGCGGCGACCGGGTAACCGGTCTCCGCCTTCACGCGGTGGATGATGTCGAGGCACGGGCCGGCCGGCTTCACCATCACCGCGTCCGCGCCCTCCTCGATGTCGAGCCACACCTCGCGCAGCGCCTCGGCGGCGTTGCCCGGATCCATCTGATAGCCCTTCCGGTCGCCCGACTGCGGCGTGCTCTCGGCCGCCTCACGGAACGGCCCGTAGAACGCGCCGGCGTACTTCGCCGCGTAGCTGAGGATCGGTGTGTCCACGAAGCCACCGCCGTCGAGCGCCTCGCGGATCGCGCGCACCCGGCCGTCCATCATGTCGCTCGGCGCGACGACGTCCGCGCCCGCCTCGGCGTGCGAGACCGCCTCGCGCGCCAGCAGCTCGAGCGTCGCGTCGTTGACGACGTGTCCGTGCGCGTCGAGCACGCCGCAGTGGCCATGCTCAGTGTACTCGCACATGCAGACGTCGGTCATGACGACGAGCTCGGGCAGCTCACGCTTGAGCGCGCGGATGCCCTCCTGCACCGGACCCTTGGGGTCCCACGCCGACGAGCCCGTCGCGTCCTTCGTGTCGGGCACGCCGAACAGGATCACACCGCCGACGCCGGCTCGCAGCGCCGCCTCGGCGTCGCGCAGCATCTCGTCCACCGACGTCTGCGCGCACCCCGGCATCGAGCCCACCGGCTGTCTGACGCCGCGCCCCGACCGCACGAACAGCGGCAGGACGAAGCTGCCGGCGTCGAGCCGCGTCTCGCGCACGAGACGGCGAAGGGCGGGCGTGCGGCGCAGTCGGCGCGGGCGGTAGCTCGGGAAGGCTGGCATGCTCGGAAAGATAAGGGCGGGAAGGTCGGCGGTTGGAGGTCGGAGGTGGGAACGAGCACCGAGCGTTCGTTCCCATCTCCGACCTCCAACCTCCGACATCACTCCGGCTGCGGCGCCGGCACTCTCACCACGCCGCGCAGTCCGGCGAGGATCGCGTCGCCGCCGTTGGCGCGCAGCTCGTCGGCCAGCCGTGCGCCAGTTCCGTCCGGATCGCGCGGGTCGAGCGCGCGCTCGCCGCGCACCACGTGCGTGCCGGCGACGTCGGCGACGAGACCGTGCAGGCGCGCCGCGCCGTCGGCCTCCTGCACGACGAGCGCGCCGATCGGCACCTGGCACCCGCCCTCGAGCCCGGCGAGCAGTGCGCGCTCGGCGCGCGTCGCGAGCGCGGTCGGCGCATGGTCGAGCGACGCGACGAGGTCGCGCACGCGCGCGTCGTCGCCGCGCACCTGCACGGCGATCGCCCCCTGCCCCGCCGCCGGCAGCCACGCCGGAGCCTCGAGATGGGCGGCGACGTGGCCGCGCAGGCCGAGCCGGTGCAGGCCCGCGGCGGCGAGGATCGCCGCGTCCACCTCCCCCGCCTCCACCTTGCGCAGCCGCGTCGGCACGTTGCCGCGCAGCTCGCGGACGTCGAGGTCGGGGCGCAGGGCGAGGAGCTGCGCACGCCGCCGCAGGCTCGACGTGCCGACGCGTGCGCCGTTCGGCAGCGCGCCGAGCGAGCCCGATCCCGCCGCACCGGGGCCGACGACGAGCGCATCGCGCGGATCCTCCCGCTCGAGCCGCGCGACGACCGGCAGCCCTTCCGGGTCCGCCGTCGGCAGATCCTTGAGCGAGTGGACGCAGCAGTCCACGCGGCCCGCGCGCAGGTCGTCCTCCAGCTCCTGCGTGAACAGCCCCTTCGCCCCGATCGCCGACAGCGCGACGTCGAGCCGCCGGTCGCCGATCGTCGTGTACGTCACGAGCTCGCTCTCCACGCCACGCGCGGCGAGCGCGTCCTGCACCTGCCGCGCCTGGAAGAGGGCGAGCGCGGAGGAGCGGGTGGCGATGCGGATCTTCACTGCGGGTCGGGGGTCGCGGGTCGCGGGTCGGGGATGTGCGTCGGGACGTGCCGAGGCCGGTCCTCCACCCCCGACCCCCGACCCCCGACCCGCTTCACGATCGCCGCCACCAACCCGTCTATCGTGCTCTCCTCCGCCTCGCACGCGATCTCGATCCCCGCCGCGCGCGCCGCTTCGGTCGTGATCGGACCGATGGACGCCGCCCGCACGCGCCGGGCGAGCTCCGGACCGACCGCGTCCACGAAGCCGCGCACCGTGGACGCCGAGGTGAACGTCACAAGGTCCGCCTCGCCGCCGGCGACGGCGTCGCGCATCGGCGCCGCGTGCTCGGCGTCGGAGACCGAGCGGTACAGCGGGACGACGTCCACGTCCGCGCCCATCGCCACGAGCCCCTCGGGGAGCGCGTCGCGCGCGCCGGCGGCGGTCGCGTAGAGCACGCGCGCCGCGTGCAGGTCGCCGCGCTCGCGGAGCGCCTCGAGCATTCCCTCGGCCACGAAGCGACGCGGGACGACGTCCACCGCGATGCCGCGCGCGATCAGCGCTTCGGCCGTCGCCGGCCCGACCGCGCACACCTTCGTCCCGGCGAGCGCGCGCGCGTCGCGCCCCTCGGCGCGGAGCGCCTCCCAGAAGATCGCGACCGCGTTCTGGCTCGTGAACATCGCCCACTGGTAGTCGGCCAGGTGCGTCACGGCGTAGCGCAGCCCGGCCGGCATCCCGCCCGCCGGCCCCTCGATGCGCTCGATGCGCGCGGCCGGCGCCTCGAGCACGTCGGCGCCGAGCGCGCGAAGCTGGTCGGCGAGCGTGCCGGCCTGCGCGCGGGCCCGCGTCACCAGCACGCGCGCGCCGAGCAGTGGGCGCAGCTCGGGGCGGTCGAACCAGGCGATCTCCTCGCGCAGCGCCACCGCCGGTCCGATCACCGTGATCACCGGCGCCGCGATCCCCTCGGCCGCCGCGCGATCCACGAGCGTGTCGAGCGTCGCGACGACCGTGCGCTGGCGCCCGTAGGTGCCCCACTGCACGGCGGCGGCCGGCGTGCTCCCCGGCATCCCGCCCGCGCGCAGCGCGTCGGCGATCGCCGGCAGCCGCTTCACGCCCATGTAGAGCACGATCGTCCCGCCCGCGCGCGCGAGCGCCGACCAGTCCGTCTGCTGCGCCTCCTTCGTCGGGTCCTCGTGACCGGTGACGAAGGTGACCGACGTCGCGACGCCGCGGTGCGTGACGGGGATGCCCGCGTACGCCGGCGCGGCGATCCCCGCCGTCACGCCCGGCACCACCTCGAATGGCAGACCGGCGGCGGCGAGAGCCTGCGCCTCCTCGCTGCCACGCCCGAACACGAACGGATCCCCGCCCTTCAGCCGGACGACGCGCTTCCCCTCGCGCGCGAGTCGCACGAGCAGCGCGTTGATGTCGTCCTGCCGCGCCGAGCCGCTCGCGTCGCCGCCGCGCTTGCCGACGAAGTGCAGCTCCGGCTCGCGCCCGTCGAGTCCGACCCGCGGCAGCAGCGCCGGGTTCGCGAGCGCGTCGTACACGATCGCGTCGCAGCCGTCGAGCAGCTCGCGCGCGCGCACGGTCAGCAGCCCGGGGTCGCCCGGCCCCGCGCCGACGAGATAGACGATGCCGCCGCCCGCGGGCGACGAGGCGTCCGACGGCGCGCCCGTCACGCGTCGCGCCGCGTCCGATCCGCGGCTGCGGTGTCGCGAAGGCGCCCGGCGCGGTCGCGCAGCGCGCGCCGCCGGCGCCACAGGCTCAGCGCGTAGAGGGTGTACGCCGTCGCCGCGACCGCGTAGGCGGCGTGCATGTAGCCCGCGTTCTCCGGCATCGTCAGCGCCCTCCCGTGGCGGCGGCCATGTCTTCGCGCTCGATCGCGGCGCGCTCCAGCGCCGCGCGCTCCGTGCCGAGCGCGTAGCGCGAGCGAAGGAACGCCGCGAACAGCAGTGTGAACGACGCGAACGCCATCGCGAACGTCGTCGCCATCTCGCGCGACATGGACGGCGCGCTCGGCTTGAGCACGATCGGCATCGGGTGCAGCGTGCGGAACAGGTACACGCTGAGGTGGATGAACGGCACGAGCACCGCCGCGAGGATGCCGAGCACCGCCGAGTAGCGCGCGCGCATGGCGTGGTCCTCGATCGCGCCGCGGAGCACGAGGTAGCCGACGACGACGAACCAGAGAAACAGCGTCAGCGTGAGCCGCGCGTCCCACGTCCACCACGTCCCCCAGATCGGCCGCGCCCAGATCGGCCCGGTCACGAGAACCACGCTGAGGAAGACGAACGCGGTCTCGGCCGCGCTCTCGGCGAGGCGGTCGGCGCGCTCGTCCTTGAGCCATAGGTAGGCGAGGCTCGCGAACGCGACGAGGCCGCAGCCGAGGTACAGGCCGACGAACGCCGCCGTGGCGTGGATGTAGAGGATCTTCTGCGCCGCGCCCTGCAGCGCCTCGAGCGGCGTGAACCAGAGCGCGCGCACGAACGTGCCGACGACGGCGATGGCGGCGGCGACGGACAGCCAGTGGGGGCGCGAGCGCGGCGCGACCGTCGCCGGAGCGGCGGGCAGCGCGACGTTGATGTTGGACATTCGGTTGAGAGAGCGTGCGGACGACGGCGACGGCCGGAGCGCGTGACGTCGAACCCCGGCGGCGCGAGCGGGCGTCGCCCGACCATCACGACGCCCGCTTGATTATAACCGCCGCGCCCGCCGCGGGATTCCCACGCCCGCGACCGCGTCCCGTCAGCCCGCCGCGGCCGGCTCGGCCGGCGCGCGCAGGGACGTCGTGAGCGACGGCAGCCGGCGCTGGATCTCGGCGCGCTGCGACTCGAGCCAGGGCGGCAGGATGAGCTCCGTGCCGAGCGCCGCCGGCGCCTCGTCCACCGTGAAGCCCGGGCCGTCGGTCGCGATCTCGAACAGCGCCCCGCCCGGCTCCTTGAAGTACACCGACTTGAACCAGAAGCGGTCGATCACGTCGGTGGGACGGCGGCCAGTCTCGCGCACGCGCGCCATCGCCGCGCGCTCCGCCTCCTCGTCGGGCACGCGCCACGCGACGTGGTGAACGCTCCCGACGCCCCAGCTGCCGCGCCGCGCGCCCGGCAGCTCCTGCACGTCCACGATGCGCCCCGAGCCGCCGCCTTGCAGCGCGAAGCGGTGCCAGCCGTCCTCGACGCCGATCGGCGCGAATCCGAGTCCCTCGGTGAGCAGGCGTACGGTGGGCGCGAGCTCGCGCTCGCCGAGCCGCACCCCGTGCAGGCCACGAACCTGGTGCTCCTCCGGCACCGGACTCTCGCGCCACGGCGAGAACTCGCGCGCGTCGGCGGTCTCGACGAGAGCGAGCGCGAGGCCGTGCGGATCCTTGAACGGCAGCACCGCCTCCCCGAAGCGTACCGCCTGGTCGCCGACGTTCACGCGAAGTCGCGCGAGGCGCTCGGCCCAGTAGTGCAGGCTTCCGACCGGCACGGCGAGCGCGACTTCGTTCGTGAGCCCCGAGCCGCGTCGTCCCGGCGGCATCGTCGGCCAGGGAAAGAAGGTGAGATCGGTGCCGGGGTGCGCCTCGCCGTCGGCGTAGAAGAGGTGATACGTGTCCGGCACGTCCTGGTTGACCGTCCGCTTCACGAGGCGCATGCCGAGCACGCCCGTGTAGAAGTCGAGGTTCTGCTGGGCGTCGCCGGCGATGACGGTAACGTGATGGAGACCGGTGATGACGGACATGGGGACTCTCCTTGCCGCGGCGGGCGAGGCCGGATCGGACGCTGCCTCGCCCGCCGCCGTGAGTCAGGCCGCGCGAACGGCCTGGACCTCGAGGTGGACCTTGATGTCGTTGCTCACGAGCACGCCGCCCGCCTCGAGCGCGGCGTTCCAGGTGAGGCCGTAGTCGCGGCGATCGATCTTCGTGTCGGCGCTGAAGCTGATGCGCTCGCCGCCCCACGGATCCCTGCCGCGCCCCTCATAGGTGACGTCGAGCGTCACCTCACGGGTCGTGCCGCGGATCGTCAGATCGCCGACGACCTTGAAGGTGTCGCCCGGCTCCGGCCGCGCGCCCGCGACCTTGCGGCTGCGGAACGAGACCGTCGGGTACTTCTCGACGTCGAGGAAATCGGCCGACCGCAGGTGCTGGTCGCGCTGCTCGGCGCGCGTATCGATGCTCGCGGCGGCGAACTCGACCTCGACGTGCGAGCGATCGGGGTTCTGCTCGTCCACGGAGAGCGCCCCCTTCACGTCGGTGAGGCGGCCCTTCACGGTCGTGATCATCATGTGCTTGGCCGAGAATTCGATCAGCGTGTGCGCGGGGTCGATGGTCCAGGTGCTGACACCCTGCATCGGGCTGGTGGCGGTCATGGTGGGACTCCTGATGTTGTTGAACGGTGAGACTCTAACTGCTGAGATAATACGCCGAACGGATTGCCATGCTGATGGAAGGAAGAGCTATGCCGCGCCGGTCTTCGTCGGCTCGCTGTCGGCCGCGGCGCGACCGAGCGTGCGCAGCAGCTCCGTCGCGCGCGCCTGCTCGGCCCGCGACAGCCCCGACAGCGCCCGCTCGATGCGACGCGCGTGCTGCGGGAAGATGTCGCGGATGAGCGCCTCGCCGGCGGACGTCAGCACCGCGTAGCGGGCGCGCCGGTCGTCGGGACACTCCTGCCGCTCGACCAGCCCCTTCGAGACGAGCCGGTCAACGAGGTACGTGATCCCGCCGCTCGAGACGAGCACCTTGCGCTGGATCTCGCCGAGCAGGAGCGGCCCCTTGTGGTAGAGCGCCTCGAGGATGCCGAACTCGGCGACGGTGAGGCCGTGCCGACCGACGTCCTCCTCGGCGTGCCTGGCGACGGCCGCGTACGCGCGAGCCAGCACCACCCACAGCTTGAGCGCATCCTCGGAAACGTCGCCATCGGCGGCCGTCGCGCGCGGCCGCTGCTTGGCGGTCGTGCGCGGTGCGGCGATCGTCGCCGTCTTCGCGGCGGCGGTCGTCGGGCGGCTGGAGGTGGCGGGCTTCCGTTTCATCTTAGTACTAAGATAAACCGCCTCCGCCCGCGCCGCAAGGCGCCACCGTGCGTCGCGCTACTCCTCGAGCGTGTGCGGGAAGGCGAGCATGCACGCGAAGCCGAAGACGAGGTCGAAGGCGAGCAGGATGCGCAGCCACGGCATCGCGTCGGCGATCGGCCGGCCGGCGAGGAGGCGCGCCGTCGTCTGCGACGCCGCCATCACCACGGGCACGAAGAACGGGAGCGCGAGCATCGGCAGCAGCAGCTCGGCGAGGCGCGTGTTGACCGCCATCGCGCTGAACAGCGTCCCCACCGACACGAGGCCGATCGCCGCGAGGACGACGATCCCCGCCAGCGCCGGCGCCGCGCGGCCGACGGGCACGTTGTAGAGCAGCGCGACCGCGGGCACCGCGATCGCTTGCACGGCGAGCACGAAGACGAGGTTCGCGAGCGCCTTGCCGAGGAAGATCGCCTCGCGCGGCACCGGCGCGGCGAGCAGCGCGTCCACCGCGCGGTCGGCCTGCTCGACGCCGAACGAGCGGTGCAGACCGAGCAGCCCCGAGAAGGTGAAGATCACCCAGAGCACGCCCGGCGCGAGGTCGAGCGAGGCCACCGCCGTCGGGTCCCACGCGAAGAAGAAGATCGCCACCGCCAGCAGCGCGAACACCACCGCCGAGAAGAACGCGCTGCGCGTGCGGAACTCGATCGCGAGATCCTTGCGGGCGATGAGAAGGGCGGAGGAGACGATGCCGGGGTAGCGGGTAGCGGGTAGCGGGTGGGAACGGCCACTCGGGAGGTCCTGACGCGCCTCCGCCACCCGCCACCCGCCACCCGCCACCCGGCTCTCCTCGCTCATCGGCTCACCATCTCGCGGTACTCCGCCGCGTACGTCGCCACCTCGACCGATGCCCGGTGCTCGTGGCGCACGAGGCGGCCGCGGCGCATGATCGCCGCGTGCGTGGCGAGCGCGAGCCCCTCGCTCAGGTTGTGCGTGACGAGGACGAGCGCCGCGCCCGACGCCTTGAGCTGCTCGAGCGTCGCGGTGAGCGCGGCGGCGCCGGCTTCGTCGAGCCCCGTGTACGGCTCGTCGAGCAGCACGACGCGCGGGTCGTGCACGATCGCCCGCGCGACCGAGACCCGCTGCTGGAGCCCGCGACTCAGCGACCGCACCGGCGCGTCGGCGCGATCGGCGACGCGCATGCGCTCGAGCGCCTCCGCGGCCGCGTCGCGCGCGTCGGCGACGCCGTAGAGCCGGGCCGAGAACTCGACGTTCTCGCGCGCCGTGAGCGCCGCGTACAGCATGCTCTGATGCGAGATGATCCCGACACGCGACCGGACCGCCGGGTCGGCACCGAGCGCCACGCCGTCGACCGTCGCTCGCCCGGACGTCGGACGCAGCAGGCCGGCGAGCATGCGCAGCAGCGTCGTCTTCCCCGCCCCGTTCGGGCCGAACAGCGCCAGGCACTCCCCGGCGTGCACGGCGAGGTCCACCCCATCCACCGCGCGCCGGCCGCCGAACTCGCGCGTGAGCGCGACGGCCTCGAGAGCGATGGGCGTTGTAGCGGGGGGCGCGCCGGTCATGTGGGGCAAGATACAACGCAGAGGTGGGCGATGGGCGGTCGGCGCAAGCAGCGGGGCCGGCTCCGATCGTGGATGCCGGCCCCTCTTGCGTTCGCGCCCACCGCCCACCGCGTCCCGCCGACCGGTCTTACGCCGCCCGCTCCTCGTACTCGAACAGGTACTCGAGCTTCGTCAGCGCGAGCAGCCGGCGCACGTGCTCGGGGGTGTGCAGGAGGCGCGTCACGATGCCGCGCTCCTTCGCGCGCTTGTGCAGCAGCACCAGGATCCCGAGCCCGCTCGCGTCCATGTCGAGCGTCTGCCCCATGTCCACCAGCGCGACCGGCGCACGCGTCGCGGTCGCGCGCTCGAGGAGGTCGAGCGCCGCGGCGCGGAACTCGTCGCGCGTCGCCGCGACCAGGCGCGGTGGCGTGACGAGCGTCGGGCAGTCGGCATGCGGCTCGTCGCTCGGCGTCGTGCGCTCCGCGAGCGGACCGGCCGCCCCGGCGTTTACCGGACGCGGGCTGGAGTTGGACAGCTTGATGATCCCCATGAACGGCTCCTGGCTTCGCGCTCCACCACGCGACCGCGTCGTGCGTCGTCGCACGGAATGCGGCGGTGATGGAGGCTCGAACGCCCGGGAGAAAGGCGATCCGCATGCCACCGCGGCCCTTCAGGTGAAGCCACTCTCATCGAACGACTTACGCGAGAAGGCCGGCGGCGCGACGTCCGCGGTGGCATGGCGTTTTGCGGAAACCCTGACGAATCACCACACTCGCTCGCGTTGCGCGACCGTGCGCTGGCGCACATTCCGCGGGTGGCGCCGGTCGCGACGGCTCGATGACCACGGTCGCCCGGCGCGGCGGTTGCCCGGCGCGGCGCGCGGTGACAAACTCAGGGCCACCACTCCCTCACCATCTCCCCGCGACTCGCCATGGCCGACATCGACGTCCTGCTGCAGGAGAATCGCACCTTCCCGCCGAGCGAGGCGTTCCGGCGCGACGCCTACGTCGGGTCGAGTGAGCTGCGCGACCGCGCGACCGCCGACCCGGAGGCGTTCTGGGCGGAGCAGGCGCGTCATCTCGAATGGATGCGCGGCTGGGACCACGTCCTCGACTGGAAGCCGCCGCACGCGCAGTGGTTCGTCGGCGGGAAGATCAACGCGTCCGTCAACTGCGTGGACCGGCACGTGCGCGGCGCGCGCCGCAACAAGGCGGCGATCGTGTGGGAGGGGGAGCCGGGCGACCGCCGCACGCTCACCTACTGGGATCTCTACGTCGACGTCAACCGCTTCGCGAACGTCCTGAAGCGGCTTGGCGTGGAGCGCGGCGACCGCGTCGCGATCTATCTGCCGCTCGTCCCCGAGGCGGCGATCGCGATGCTCGCCTGCGCGCGCATCGGCGCCATCCACTCGGTGATCTTCGGCGGCTTCTCGCCCGAGTCGGTGCGCGACCGCGTCAACGACGCCGAGGCAAAGGTGCTCATCACCGCCGACGGCGGCTATCGTCGCGGCCAGGTCGTCCCGCTCAAGCGCAACGTGGACCGCGCGCTCGAGGAGTGCCCGACGATCCAGCACGTGGTCGTCGTCATGCGTCGTCCCGGCGCCATCGGCGACGAGGCGTTCGCACAGATGAAGGAGGGGCGCGACCACTGGTGGCACCGTCTCATGCAGCAGCAGACGACGATGTACTGCGAGCCCGAGGCGATGGACGCCGAGGATGTGCTCTACATCCTCTACACCTCGGGAACGACCGGCAAGCCGAAGGGGATCGTCCACACTACCGGCGGCTACCTCACCGGCTGCGCGACGACGACGCGCCTCGTCTTCGACCTCAAGGACGACGACGTCTTCTGGTGCACCGCCGACGTCGGCTGGGTGACGGGACACTCGTACCTCGTCTACGGCCCGCTCGCCAACGGCGCGACCTGCATGATGTACGAGGGCGCGCCCGACTGGCCCGAGAAGGACCGCTTCTGGGACATCTGCGAGCGGTTCGGCGTGACGATCCTCTACACCGCGCCGACGGCGATCCGCGCCTTCATGAAGTGGGGCGACCAGTACCCGGCGCGGCACGACCTGTCGCGCCTGCGCCTCCTCGGCTCGGTGGGCGAGCCGATCAATCCGGAGGCGTGGATCTGGTACCACGAGAAGATCGGCGCCGGCCGCTGCCCGATCGTGGACACATGGTGGCAGACCGAGACGGGCGCGATCGTGATCTCGCCGCTCCCCGGCGAGACGGCGACGAAGCCCGGCAGCGCGACGCTGCCGCTGCCCGGCTACACGGCCGAGCTCCTCGACTCGCAGGGCGAGGTGATACCGGTCGGCGGCGGGCTGCTGTCGCTCACGCGCCCGTGGCCGTCCATGCTGCGCACGATCTGGCGCGACGATCCGCGGTACGTGCAGACCTACTTCTCGAAGTGGCCCGGCCGCCCCGACCTCTACTTCGCCGGCGACGGCGCCAAGCGCGACGACGACGGCTACTTCTGGATCCTCGGCCGCGTGGACGACGTGCTCAACGTCGCCGGCCACCGCATCGGCACGATGGAGGTCGAGAGCGCGCTCGTCGAGCACCCGGCCGTCGCCGAGGCGGCGGTGGTCGGCAAGGCCCACGAGCTCAAGGGCCAGGCGATCGCGGCCTTCGTCACGCTGCGCGAGGGGAAGCACCCGTCGCCGGCGCTGCGCGACGAGCTGCGCGAGTTCGTCGCCGAGAAGATCGGCGCCATCGCCCGCCCCGACGACATCCTCTTCTCGGGCGACCTGCCGAAGACCCGCTCCGGCAAGATCATGCGCCGCCTCCTCCGCGACATCGCCGAAGGCCGCGCCCTCGGTGACACGACGACGCTGGCGGATCCCAACGTCGTGGCGTCGCTCAAGGAGCAGTACGAGGCGCAGGAGAGCTAGGGTCCCCACCTGAATCCTGATTCCTGCCTGCTAATGCCAGCCACTCTGAGCGGCGGGCTTCAGCAGGCAGGAACCAGGAACCAGGTAGGAATCGGGTACCCGACCGATTCCAACCTTCTCCTGGCCCACCTCCTGCCCTATCCTTCACATCGGTACACCCTACCCCCTCCCCCTCTCCCCTACGCATGTTCGGTCTCCCCGACTCGATCTTCCCGCGCAAGCTGAACCCGACCGCCGAGCGGCGGCTGCGGCTCGCGCAGGCGCGCGCCGAGGAGTCGGTGATCCGGGCGCACGTGGACAACGCGCTGATGTTCGTGGACACGCTGGCCGAGGATCTCTCCTTCGACCGCGCGATCGATAGCTACATCCGCGTCATGGGGATCCCGGAGCCGCTCGCGAGCACGGTCGCGACGCGCGCGCTCGTCGTCCTCGGCCAGGACCTCGTGCCCTTCCGCCGCCGCGCCCGCGACGCCTCCGGCGGCGGCGACGGCACCCCCGACCCCGACCGCCCGCGCGTGCGCATGGCGGAGTCGGGCGAGGGGAGGCAGCGGCGTAGAGCCTGACGTGAGGTAAGCGGTAGCCGGTAAGCGCGTGCTGGAGATCGCGAAGGGGCCGGTATCCCACTGGGATGCCGGCCCCTTGTACGTTCGCGCTTACCGCTTCCCGCTTACCGCTTCCCACTTTCGGCTACGCCACGACCTCCTCGTGCTCGTACGCCTCCGCTCCCGCGCTGACCTCACGCAGATCCATCACGCTGACGATGAAGATCAGGCTGACGATGATCGCCGAGATCACGCACCACATGCAGATCGCGTGGATGACGAACAGCTCGAGGTAGGTGAGCCACGCCGAGAAGAGGACGCCGGTGCCCGACATCGCGACGAGGAGCTGCGAGAGGCCGCGCGAGTCGGCGTAACGCTCCTGCACGCCGGCAATCGTCACGCACAGCGTCGCGACGTAGAACCCGAGCCCCCACAGCGCGACGGGCTGCCCGAGGAGCGTGGACCACTGGCTCGTGTTCACCGTCTCGCACGAGCCCACCGTACAGGTGAGCTGGCCGATGACGCCGAGCTTGTAGAGCGTCAGATAGAGCGCGACGAACATCCCCGACATCGCCAGCGCGGCGGCGATCATCCGCTTCGTCATCGCGACGTCACCGCTTCGCGGCCGGGGTCGTGGTGGACGGCGCGACCGGCGCGGCCGGCGTGGCCGTCGTCGGCGCCGGGGCGACCGCGGGCGACGTCGCCGGCCCGGCGGCCTTCGCCTCGGCGATCGCCGAGTCCACGTAGGCCTTGAACGCGTCGAAGCCGATGTTGCCCGGGATGACGCGCTTGCCGATCACGAACGTCGGCGTCGAGTTGATCCCGCGGCGCTCCGCCTCGGCCGCGTTGGCCTCGATCTGGGGGCGGTATTTCTCGGCGTCGAGGCACTGCTCGAACTTGTCCGCGTCGAGGCCGAGGCCCTTGGCGTAGTTGACGAACATGCTCTTCGGGCGGCTCGTCGCCTCGCCATTCCACTCGTCCTGCTTGGCGAAGATCTCGTCGTGCATCTCCCAGAACTTCCCCTGTTCGCCCGCGCACGCGGCGGCGTTCGACGCCGGCCAGGTGTTCTTGTGCATCGGGAGCGGGAAGTCGAAGTAGCGGAGGCTGATCGTGCCCGGCGTGATGAGGCGCTTGCGGACGTCGGGCTCCGTGACCACGGCCCAGTTGCCGCACTGCGGGCACTCGAAGTCGCCGAACTCGAGCACCTGGAGCGGAGCCGCCGGGTTGCCGAGCACGTGCCCCTCGGCGACGAGCGGCTTCATGTTCGGGTCCACCGTCTTGACCTTGTTCTTCGAGGTCGAGTAGGCGTAGCCGAGCGCCGCGACGCCGATGACGGCGATCGCCGCCAGCAGGCCGACGATCCGGCCGCCCTGCGGCTGGCGCGCGCGTCGCACCGACGACGGCCGACCGCGCGCCGCACCCTTCTCCGACGCGCCCTTGGCGCCGCCACGCGGCGAGTCACCCTTCTTCATCGAGTCGGCTCGTCCGGCTCCTCGTCCGGCGTCCATTCCGTTCTTTCCCATGGGGCTCCGTCGCCGTCTTTCGCCTCCGCGACGATGCGGCGGCTCTCGGCGATCTCCGGGGTGTCGTAGGTGATGCGCACTTCGTAGTGAAAGAGCTCGCTGCGCACGTCTCCGATGAGCTTCGTCAGCTCGCCGGCATGCTTCAGCAGCTCCCCGCGCTCATCCAGCTCGCGGATGCGCGCGGCGAGGGCGATGAGCATCGCCTCCAGGTTGCGCGCCCGTCCGTCGTCGTAGGTCTGGTCCGTCATCCTGCTCCTGCCTCCCGGTCGTTGTGTTAGACGACCGACCCGGGGTGCGGGTTCCGCTCGCGGCGCAGAAATTTCTCCGGCGCGGGCCGAGTCCGGCGCGAGCGCCGTCGGTGGACGGCTGGCGTGGAGCTCGACGCACGGGCGGTCCGCGCGCGCTCCCCGAAAGCTAGAGCGCGCCGGCGCCGAAACAAAGCACCGCGGGCCCGTCGGGCGCCAGCGGTCGTTGCCGGGTTCGCATCGGGTATATCTTTGGTGGCGCGTCCGGCCGCTGGCCGGGCGTCGCCGTCACTCCCGCGCGCCGTCACCACCGACCCGCCACTCTCCCTTGGCTCCGTTCACCGACCCGCCCGTAGACGCCGACCTGCTGCGCATCCCGGTGGGACCGGGCGCCGTCCACGTGGAGCGCTACGGACACGGCGGCGCGCCGATCGTGCTGCTGCACGGCTTCCCCACGTCGAGCTTCGTCTGGCGGCTCGTCGGCCCGCAGCTCGCGGCCGCCGGCTGCACGGCCTACGCGGTAGACCTCTTCGGGTACGGCGAGTCCGACCGTCCGTTCGACGCCGACTTCGGCATCGAGGCGCAGGCCGAATACGTGGACCGCGCGATGACCGCGCTCCGCCTCGCCGACGCGACCGTGGTCGGCCTCGACCTGGGCGGCGCGGTCGCGATCCGCCTCGCCGCGATCCGCCCGGAGCGGGTCGAGCGGCTCGTCCTCGTCAACTCGCTCGCCTTCGACTTCGTGCCGGGGCGCGACATCCGCACGCTGCAGCGGAACACGGCGCGCTTCGCGCTCCGGCTCAGCCGCGACATCCTCGGCGTGGCCCCGCTGCTCGCCCCGGTGCTCGAGGGAAGCGTCGCGAGCCCGGCTCACATGCCGGACCGCCTCGTGGCGCGCTACCTGGCGCCGTTCGTCGGCCGCGAGGGGGTGACCCACCTGCTCGCGCTGGCGCGCGCCGTCGTGGCCGAGGAGCTCGACGAGGTGGACCTCTCGGCGCTCTCCCCGCCGACTCTCGTCGTCGCCGGCGAGTCGGATCAGTGGGTGGACTTCTCCGTCGCCGAGCGCCTCGCGACGATGATTCCCGGCGCACGTCTCGTCGCCGTGCCCGGTGTCGCCCGGCTCGTACCCGAGGAGGCCCCGGACGAGCTCGCGCGTCTCGTCCTCGACTTCATCACGCCGCGCCGGCTGAACGCGCCCGAGGCCGCTGCCGAGGAGCCGGCCGCGGAGCATGGCTCGGGCGAGCTGGTATAGGGAGTGCTAATGACGGAGGAGTGAGAAACAGCGCCGCTGCGGCGCAACTTCCTCCGACTCGGCACGTTTCGCCCCTCGAATCCGGCCCTTCATCCGGTTAGATTGAAGGACGTCACCCTCTCACTCACATAAATGGCCAACAAGAAGAATATTCGTCGTCGTACCGTCAGTGCACCGCCGTCGCCGCTCGAGCAGGCGCGCGACGAGATGTTCCAGCACATCATGCGCTGTGGCGTCGTCGGCGCCGCTCCGGAGCACCAGAAGGAGTGGTTCGACGAGACCATGGCTTACCTCGCCGAGCGCTACCACGAGCTCGCGCAGGCCGATGTGGCCGAGCTGCGCGCGATGGGCGAGCGCTTCGTCCAGCCGCCCAAGGCCGCCGAGCCGCAGGACGCCGCGGAGACCGCGACCGCGTCCGCTGCCTGACGACAGCGAGTTAGACGCACGACCCACGAGCGTCGTACACGCTCGGCTGCACGCGAAAGACCCAACGCCCCTCCGCAATCAGAGGGGCGTTTGTTTTTGCCCCATCACCGCCCCTGCGCGCCCGCGCTCCGGAGCACGACACCCACGCGCGTGCCGCCGCCGAGGCCGATCTCGATCGCCGGGAGGATGCCGTGCGCGGGCGGGCCTTCGATGCCGGCGACCGCGAGCAGGTAGCCGCGCCAGCCGCCACCGCGCTCGCGGCCGCCGCCGGTGTAGATCGCGCTGACGCCGGCGCCCCCGTAGGAGCCCCAGCGGCGCTCGAGGAACGGATCGAAGAGGAAGCGCGCGACGACGTCGGCGCGGGCGCTCCCGCGTGTCTCTCCGCCTAACGAGACCGTGCCGCCGCCGGCGACGGCGCTGGTGCGCACGTAGGTGCCGAGCGGCACGACGAGGCCGAGCGCACCCTGCACCGCGGTCGCACGGCCGGCGATCACGTCGCCGCGCGCCTCGAGCTGCACGTGGCGCGGCGCGCCCGCCGCCTGGGCCGGCAGCGCGGCGGCCGCCGCCGCGAGCAGCACCGCGGCACCGGCCAGCGCGCGCGCGATCGCGCCCGGGATCGCGGCGCGCGTCATCGCGAGCAAGTCACCGAATGCGCACCCGCACCCGCCGCATCATCGGGCGCGAGCCCGCCAGAGCGCGTAGGTGTAGTCCACGATCGCGGCCGCCGAGGCGACGCCGACGAGGAGGACGAGGAACGTCACGAGGTCGGGATAGGCGAGGATCGCGATGAAGGTCGCGAGCTGCAGTGTCGTCACGACCTTGCCGAGGTAGCGCGCCTTGAACTCGACCGGACGCAGCCACGGCACGAGGCGCGCGACGAGGAAGCCGACCGCCGTCATGATGTCGCGCGAGAGCAGCACGAAATACTGCCACGTCGTCAGCTCACCGCTGAGGAGGAACGCGCTGACGGCGGTGAGCACGAAGATGCGGTCCGCGATCGGATCGATGAGCGCGCCCCATCGCGTCGCGGCGTTGCGGCGTCGCGCGAGCCAGCCGTCGAGGAAGTCGGTGACCGACGCGACGCCGATGAGCGCCAGCCGCTCCTCCGCCCCACGCGCGCCGACGAAGCCCGCCGCGAGCACCACCCGCGACATGGAAACGACGTTCGGCAGACTGAAGATCGCGCCC
>DATMHT010000257.1:0-3322 GCA_035554795.1 Gemmatimonadaceae bacterium
CGGGTTGATGTTCAGCGTCATCATCGGGCCGATGATCTTCTTCGGCTGCACCTACTATCCCTGGCGCGGGCTCGACGCCGTGCCGGTGGTGAAGTACCTCGTGCTCCTCAACCCGCTCGTGTACGTCGCCGAGGGCCTGCGGGGCGCGCTGACGCCGTCGCTGCCGCACATGCCGCTGGCCGCGGTCTGCGGCGCGCTGGTGGTGATCTCGGCGGGGCTGTGGGTGCTGGGGATACGGAGCTTCATGAGAAGGGCGATCGGGTAGCGGGTAAGGGGTAACGGGTAACGGGACGGCACCCCTTACCCGTTACCCCTTACCCGATACCCCCATCCTTCTTCACTTCCGCCTCCACCTCCGCCAGCGCCGCCGCGTCGATCCAGCCCTGCTCGGCGGCGTGGCGGGCGGCGGCGAGGGTGTCGTCGGCGAGGAGAAGGGTCGCGCCGTCGCGCGCGAGCTCGGCGGCGAGGGCGCGGACGGCGCCGCGGCGCGTCTCGTCGCCGCCGACGTCGCGGATGTAGGCGGCGTGGACGCGGCCGGGATGCTCGCGGATCACCGATGCGTAGATCTCCGGGTCGTCCTGCCCGCTGTCGCCGACGAGCACGAACGGTAGCGTCGGGTAGGTCTCGAGCACGCGGCGGATCGCGGCGCGCTTGTGGGTCACGTGGTTCGTCGGCAGCACGTCGGCCGAGGTGACGCCCCAGTCGCGGAGGAGGAGCGGCCCCATCGGGATCCCCTGGTGCGCGAAGAACTCCACGAGCAGCTCGTAGAGGTTCCACGGCCCGCCGGACACGTAGAAGAGCGGGTTCGTCTCGTCGCCGGCCGGCCCGCGCCGTAGCGCGCGGTAGAACGCCGCGACGCCGGGGAAGGGGAGGCGTGTCCGCGCGTTGCCGAGGAACACCGTGCGGAGCATGCGCAGCAGCTGGGTCGCGTCGGTACGCACGACGGTGTCGTCGATGTCGCTGATGATGCCGAACGCCGCGTGGCGGGAGGGCACGAGCACCGGCAGCATGGCGACGTCGCCGGTGTCGTCGGCCGCGACCGGCAGGAGCTCGGCGCGCACCTCGTGCCAGCTCCGGTCGTCGGGCGCGGGCGACGTCGGCGTGAGCGTGGCGCGGAAGTGTCCCTCGCCGTCGGTCGTGACGACGCGGACGTCGCCGCCGTAGCTCAGCCGCACGCGCGCGCCGGGCACCTCGTCGCTCTCGAAGCGCCGGTAGGACGCGACCAGGTTGCGCCACGCCGAGTCGGCGTCGCCGGCGGGGGGGAGCGGCGGGTCGAGCAGCACGCGGCCGGCGGCGACGAGCGCGCGGTCGGTGCCGAACTCGCGGTAGGGCACGATCCGCGGCGTGCGCCGGGCCCGACCCGCGATCGCCTCGTGCGTCGCCTCGAGGGCGACGTCGCGCGCGCGGGCGAGTCCGCCTTCGAGGGCGGTGCCGAGAAGGTCGAGCGTACGACGCCAGCCGCTCATGTGCGGGTCAGCTGATGGTGAAGGGATCCGGCGCGGTGGCCGGCGCTTCGTGCCGGAGCCGCGCGACGGGCTCGGAATGTGTGTTGCCAGGTCGGTACCGTCACCCGTCGCAACGCCCTAAACTTCGCGCCATGACGACGACCCACACCTCCGAGACCGCGGCGCCGGGCAGCGGCGACGCGCGCGGCGCCAACCCGTCGGCCGGCGCCGACGGCAACGACGAGCCCTGGACGATCGACTCGGCCAGAGATCTCTACAACGTGAAGGGGTGGGGCGCCGGCTACTTCGACGTCAACGCCCGCGGCCACGTCGTCGTGCGCCCCGACCGCGCGCACCCCGACCGGGAGCTCGACCTGTTCGAGCTGGCGAGCGACCTCGAGGAGCAGGGCGTCGCGCTCCCCGTGCTGCTGCGCTTCTCCGACATCCTCCGCTCGCGCATCGAGAGCCTGAGCGAGCGGTTCGAGCACGCGCGGCGCGAGTACGACTACTCCGGCGGCTACACGACGGTCTACCCGATCAAGGTGAACCAGCAGCGCCACGTCGTCGAGGAGATCGTCCAGTTCGGCCAGCGCCACGGCGTCGGGCTCGAGTGCGGATCGAAGCCGGAGCTGCAGGCGGTGCTCGCGCTCTCCGAGAGCACGGACCACATCATCGTCTGCAACGGCTACAAGGATCACGAGTTCATGCGCCTGGCCCTGATGGGCCAGAAGATCGGCCACCAGGTCTTCATCGTCCTCGAGCAGCTCTCCGAGGTGGACGTGCTGCTGGAAGTGGCCGACGAGCTGGGCGTTGTGCCGACGGCGGGCGTGCGCATCAAGCTCGCCTCCGAGGGCGCCGGACGCTGGGCGCAGAGCGGCGGCGAGAAGTCGAAGTTCGGGCTCAACTCGCCCCAGCTCGTGAAGCTCGTGGACCGGCTGCGCGACGCCGGCCGCCTCGACGTGCTGAAGCTGATCCACTTCCACCTCGGCTCCCAGATCACCGACATCCGCTTCATCAAGTCGGGGCTCCAGGAGATCACGCGCTTCTACGCCGAGCTGCGGAAGATGGGCGTGGACATCACCCACGTGGACGTCGGCGGGGGCCTCGGCGTGGACTATGACGGCACGTCTTCGTCCACGTCGCACGCGAGCGTCAACTACACGCTGCAGGAGTACGCGAACGACGTCGTCTACACGATCGCCGAGGCGTGCCGCGAGCACGAGCTCCCGATGCCGCACATCATCAGCGAGTCGGGGCGCGCGCTGACGGCGCACCACGCGCTGCTGCTGCTCAAGGTGATCGACGTCGAGTCGCAGGCGGACCAGCCCTTCCCGGCGCTCGACGACGACGACCACGCGCTGCTGTACGAGATGCGCGAGGACTACGAGACGGTCACGAAGAAGTCGATCCCGGTCCGCAAGGTGCTCGAGGTCTACCACGACGCGACCTTCGACAAGGACCGCGCCCGGCAGCTCTTCAACAGTGGCGTGCTGACGCTGCGCGGCCTGTCGGTGGCGGAGCAGCTCTACCACGCGACGATCAACGCGATCTCGCGCGTCGTGAACAAGGACCGCGACGAGTACGACGAAATCGTCAAGGAGCTCGACGCGGCGCTCGTGGACCGCTACTTCTGCAACTTCTCGCTCTTCCAGTCGCTCCCCGACTCGTGGGCGATCGACCAGCTCTTCCCGATCATGCCGGTCCACCGGCTCGACGAGGAGCCTGCGCGGCGCGGGACGCTGCAGGACGTCACCTGCGACTCCGACGGCAAGATCGACCGCTTCGTGGGAGGGCGGAACGGGCGGCCGAGCCTCGAGCTGCACGAGTTCCGCGACGGTGAGGACTACATCCTCGGCATCTTCCTCACCGGCGCGTAC
>DATMHT010000258.1:0-1826 GCA_035554795.1 Gemmatimonadaceae bacterium
CCTGCGCGCGGCCCGCGACTGGCTCGTCGAGCTCGGCGCCGACGAACAGGCCGGACTGCTGACCCGCGTCAACGCCGAGCGCGTCCTCTCCAACCGCGACCCGCTTCCCGTCGCCCCGATTCGCGTCGAGCGCTCCTTCCTCGGCCGACTGCGCGAGCTGGTGCGCGGCGGCCGCAAGTCGTGATCGTCGCCGGCGGCAGAAGCGCGCGCCGCGGATCGCATCGCGGGCGCCATCACGATCCACGTCACGATCCACATCACGCTCAACCCGTACCCGCATGACCGACGGGCAAGTCGCACGCGAGCGCATCGTCGCCGCGCTGCGCGAGATGGCGGACACCGCCCTCCGCACCGCCGACCAGATCCTTCCCGATCTCGAGCGGGCCGCCGCGATGATCCGCGCGACCGTTGCTCGCGGCGGCACTCTGTTCTTCTGCGGCAACGGCGGCAGCGCGGCCGACGCGCAGCACATGGCGACCGAGTACGTCGTGCGCTACATGCGCAACCGCCGGGCATATCCGGCGATCGCGCTCACGACCGACACGTCGCTGCTCACCGCCGCGGGGAACGACATCGGCTTCGATCTCGTGTTCGCGCGGCAGGTGGAAGCGCTGGCGCGCGCCGGCGACCTGCTCGTGATCCACTCGACGAGCGGCAACTCGCCGAACGTGCTGCGCGCGGCCGAAGCGGCGCGGGCGAAGGGCGTCGAGGTGCTCGCGTTCTCGTCGCGGGACGGCGGCGCGCTGCGGGCCCTAGCCGACCACTCGGTCGTCGTGCCGACGCAGCGCACGGACCGCGCGCAGGAGGTGCACCTCTGCGTCGAGCACGTCATCTGCGACCTGATCGAGGAGACACTGTGACGGCGCCACGGCAGTCCACGCGCGCGGCCGTGCCGGAGCGCGGCGCATGATCGACGTGCGCGGAAAGCGCGCGCTCGTCACCGGCGGATCGCGCGGCATCGGCGCCGCGACCGCGCTGCTGCTCGCCGAAGGCGGCGCGGACGTCGGCATCGGCTACCGCTCGCGCGCCGACGACGCGGCGGCGGTGGTGCACCAGATCGCCGCGGCGGGCGTACGCGGCTTCGCCCATGCCGCCGATCTGGCGACGCCGGAAGGCGTCGCCGCGCTGTTCGAGCGCGCGGAGCGCGAGCTCGGCGGCCTCGACCTGTTCGTCGGCAACGCCGGCATCTGGCCCGCGGAGGAGGTCGCGCTCGCCGACATGGACGACGTGCGCTGGCGCCGAACCATGGCCGAGAACGTGGACGCGATGTTCTACACGGCCCGGGCGGCCGCGCGCGCCGTCGGCGACGGCGGGCGGATCGTGCTCGTCTCGAGCACGGCCGGCCAGCGCGGCGAGGCCATGCACGCCGACTACGCTGCGTCGAAGGGCGCGATGATCTCGCTCGTCAAGTCGCTCGCCATCGAGCTCGCGCCGCGACAGGTGACGGTGAACGCCGTCGCACCGGGGTGGGTGGACACCGAGATGGTCGCCGGTGCCCTCGCCGGCGACGTGATGACGCGCGTCGCCGCGTCCATCCCGCTGGGCCGGGTCGCGTCGCCACGCGACATCGCCGGCCCGATCGTCTTCCTCTGCTCCGACCTCGCGCGTCACGTCACGGGAGAGATCCTGAACGTGAACGGCGGGAGCGTGCTCTGCGGATGATCGCCGTCGTCTTCACGGGTGGGACGATCTCGATGCGGCACGACGCCACCCTGGGCGGGGCGGTGCCGTCGCTGTCGGGCCGCGAGATTCTCGCCGCCACGCGCGGCATGGAGGCCGTCGCCGACGTCGAGGTGGAGGAGTGGGGAGCGTTTCCCGGCCCGCAC
>DATMHT010000259.1:0-8401 GCA_035554795.1 Gemmatimonadaceae bacterium
CGGACCTCGACGAGCGCGCGCACGTCAACAACGTCGTCTACCTGCGCTGGGTGCAGGACGTCGCGACGGCGCACTGGCGCGCCCACGCCCCGGTCGAGGCGCAGGAGCGGATCGCCTGGGTCGCCCTGCGCCACGAGATCGACTACCTGAGCCCTGCCCGGCTCGGCGACGAGGTCGTCGTCCGGACCTGGGTCGGGACCGCCGAGGGGCTGAGCTTCGAGCGGTTCACGGAAGTGCGGCGCGCCGGCGACGGCCGGCTGCTCGCCCGCGCCCGCACGCTCTGGTGTCCCGTGGAGGCGCGAAGCGGCCGGCCGCACCGGGTGAGCGCCGAGGTGCGCGCCCAGTTCTCCTCGGCGACGCCGGCGCCGCCGCCGGGTGGCGGCGAGGGATCGGCCGGCGCGACCGCGACCTGAATGGGCAGGCCGTCCTATTGACCGCGCACCCGCCGGGCGCAATCGTGCCGATGGGAGCCGCAGTGTCGGTGTGAGCGTCCGGCAGCGCCGCACGGGCCAGGGCTCCCGGTGGGGCGTAGGTCAATTGGCAGACTGCCTGACTGTTACTCAGGATGTTGCAGGTTCGAATCCTGCCGCCCCAGTCGCCCGATTCACCTCTGCGACCTCGTCGCGGAGCGCACGTCTCGACGCATCACCGAACGGAAGGAGGTTCTCCATGGAGAGTTTCGTCCGTCGCTGTGCCGTGTCGTTCCTGTCGCTCGCCCTCGTCGCCGCACCAGCGCGCGCCCAGTCGTCGCGCTACGTGCGTCTCACGCTCGGCTCGGCCGCGCTCCAGGCGGCGAGCGCGCAGTTCCCCTCGCCGGGCAACGTGAGCGCGCCGGCACTCGCGCTCGGCTACTTCTCGGCGCGCGGCCACGGAGTGGAGCTGCGCGTCAGCCGGATGAGCGTCGAGACGATGCAGTACGTCTACCCGACCGTGTGCTGTGGCGAGGCGCCGTACACGATCGGAGTGACGGCGACCCCGCTGGAGCTGGGATACTTCTACCAGCCCAGCTTCCTTGGCGGCGTGCTGCGGCCGCGAGTCGGAGTCGGAGGCGTCGCGGCGCACGTCGTGGATCGCTGGCGCTCCGACACGCCCACCGAGCACTCGCGGGCGTGGGAGCTCGGCGCGAGCGCGTCGGCGGGGCTCGCGGTGCGGATCGCCGGGCCGGCGTCGGTGGTCGCGAGCGGCGGCTACCAGCGCTTCTCCGATTCCGCGGACCGTCCGGCGCGCCACCTCGGCCTGAGCGGGTATCGCCTCGGCGCCGGGCTCGAGCTCGGATTCTGAGCGGCCACGCCGCCGCCCACGGATTCGCGCCGACGACCTGAATTCGCGGTGCCTGCCCGCTAGACTGCGGGCATGATTCGACTGGTCTGCATCGACGTGGACGGAACCCTGGTGGGCTCGTCCGGCACCGTGCTTCCCGAGGTCTGGCCCGCCGCCGCTCGCGTCCGCGCGAGCGGGGTGCGCCTCGCCGTCTGCTCCGGACGGCCGGCGTTCGGCGTCGCGCGCGAGTACGCCTCGCGTCTCGACGCGGACGGGTGGCACGTCTTCCAGAACGGCGCGAGCGTCGTCCACCTGCCGAGCGGGCGCTCGCTGTCGGACGGGCTCGCGCCCGAGCTCGTCGCGACGCTCGTCCGCCGCGCCCGCGCGACGGGACGCGTCCTCGAGCTCTACACCGACAGCGACTACGCCGTGGAGATCGACACCGCCCGCGTGCGCGAGCACGCCGCGCTGCTCGGCGTCCCGTTCGCGTCGCGGCCCTTCGAGTCGCTGCGCGGCAAGATCGTGCGGGCGCAGTGGCTGATCGCGGCGGAGGAGGAAGCGGAGGTGGTGAGCGAGCCGCATCCCGGGCTCGAGCTGTCGCCCTCGACGTCACCGATCATGCCGGACACGGTCTTCGTCAACATCACCGCGGCCGGCGTCAACAAGGCGACGGCAGTGCGCGCGATGGCCGACGCCTACGGCATCCCGCTCGACCGCGTCATGTTCGTCGGTGACGGGAACAACGACCTCGAGGCGATGCGCGAGGTCGGCCTGGCGGTGGCGATGGGAAACGCGGAGCCGGCCATCCGCGACGTCGCGCAGCGCGAGGTGGCGCACGTGGACGACGGCGGGCTCATCGAGGCGCTCGGGCTCGCGCTCGCTCGATCGGCCGCCTGACGACGGCCGCCTCAATCATCTCTCCTCCCGGACCCGGACCAGCGATGACCGACTTCGACCGCGACGACACGACTCCCGGCACGACCGACGTCACGCGGCGCGATTTCCTCCGGACCGGCGCCGCCGCGGGACTCGGCGCCGCCGTGGCGCTGCACGGCATCCCCACGGCCGCGGCGGCCGCGATCGGCGCGCCCGCGCCAACCGACCCGCCGCCCGCGGGGGCGATTCGCGTGCGGCAGACCGCGGGCGCGCAGCGCTACGCCGAGCTGCCGAGCGTCGCGTGGCGCCCGGTGGCGGGGCGCGCCGGTGCCGCCGACGTCGTGCTGCGGCCGCAGCAGCGCTTCCAGGACGTGCTCGGCTTCGGCGCGGCGTTCACCGACGCGGCCTGCTACACCTTCAACCGCCTGACGCCGGCCGCGCGCGCGGAGCTCTTCCACGACCTGTTCCACCCGTCGCAGCTGGGGCTGAGCACCGGGCGCGCTTGCGTCGGGTCGAGCGACTACTCGACGAAGGCGTACAGCTACGACGAGAGCGACACGCCCGATCCCGAGCTGGCGAAGTTCTCGATCGAGCACGACAAGCAGTGGATCCTGCCGATGCTGCGCGAGGCGCGCGCGGTGAACCCGGACATCTTCCTGCTCGCGTCGCCGTGGAGCCCGCCCGGGTGGATGAAGGACAACAACTCGATGCTCGGCGGCACGATCCGACGGCGCTACCTGCCGGTGTACGCCAACTACCTGACCAAGTTCGTGCAGGCATACGCCGCCGAAGGCGTGCGGGTGGACGCCGTGACGTCGCAGAACGAGGTGGACACGGACCAGGATGGCCGCATGCCGCAATGCACGTGGCCGCAGGAGATCGAGGTCGCGTTCGTCGGCGAGCACCTCGGCCCGAGCTTCGAGAAGGCGGGCGTGAAGACGAAGATCTGGCTCATCGACCACAACTACAACCTCTGGGGACGCGCGATCGCGTCGCTCGAGGACGACGCCGTGCGCAAGTACGCCGACGGCGTCGCGTGGCACGGCTACGTCGGCAGCCCGGCGGCGATGACGCGCGTGCACGACGCCTTTCCGCAGAAGCACGCCTACTGGACCGAGGGCGGCCCCGACATCACCGCGCCCGACTACCAGACCGACTGGACGCACTGGACGACGCAGTTCGCCGGCATCATGCGCAACTGGTCGCGCTGCATCATCGCGTGGAACTACGCACTCGACGAGCAGGGCAAGCCGAACATCGGTCCGTTCCCGTGCGGCGGCGTCGTGACGATCCACAGCCAGACGCGCGAGATCACGCGCAGCGGCCAGTACTGGGCGCTCGCGCACTTCTCGCGGCACGTCGAGCGCGGCGCGCGCGTCTTCGCGTCGAGCGGCGGCGCGAAGGAGCTGGCGCACGTCGCGTTCGAGAACCCGGACAAGAGCCGCGTCCTCGTCCTCGCCAACTCCGGCAAGGCGGCGACGACGACCCGCGTCGTCCTCGGCGGCCACCAGGCCCGCGTCACCCTGCCGCCGGATTCGGTGACGACGCTCGAGTGGGCGTAAACGGCAGCTCTCGGCTCTCGGCGGAAGCGACGCCGCGGATCGACGCGGATACTTCCCTCTTCAAGAGAGCGCCGCGGATTTCCGCGGAAGCACGCGGATACTGCGGCTGTGTAAGAGCGACTTCGCCGCAGATCAACGCAGATGAACGCAGATCCAGCGTTGGCCGGCCATGAATCGCAGTATCTGCGGCGATCTGCGTTGATCTGCGGCGAATACCAGGAGAGAAGGTCCATCCGCGTGCATCCGCGGAAATCCGCGGCGAACGCCCTTGCCAAGAGCCGAGAGCCGCCCCTTCACCACATCGGCGGTGCCGCGACGTCGGAGCGCGCCCAGCTCTTCTGGAAGCGCGCGGCGACTTCGGTCGTGTCCTTCCCTTGCGCGCGCAGCGCCTGGGTGAGGCCGGAGAGCGACCAGCCGTTCTCGCGGTTGATCTCGAGATCTTCGCGGAACACCGACTCGGCTTCCGCCGCGCGGCCGGCGCGGAGCAGCACGGCGCCGAGCGCCTGTCGCGGAGGGTTGTACCACCCCGGCGGCTCGTCGTAGCGCAGGCCGTCCTCGAGCGCCACCGCCTCGCGCAGCTCGCGCACCGATCCGTCGTAGTCGCCGCGCGCCGCCGCGATCCGCCCCGACACCATGTGCTCCGCGATGCCGAGCAGGCGGGCGGCCGAGTGGTTGCCGAACATCAGGTCGGCGGGCGTCGCCTTGCGGATGCTCGCGACGCTGTCGCGCTCGGCCTCGGCGTCGGCGAGGCGCCCCGTCGCCGCGTAGGCGAGCCCGCGCGCGTGGTGCCACATCGCGACGGGGTAACGCAGGTCCGGCGGCGGCGCGGGCTCGTTCAGCACGTCGTTCCAGCGGCCGAAGCGGACGAGCGCGTAGAGCGGCGTCGGGAAGAGCAGCTGCGCGATTGGCACCTGGCGGGCGAGGTCCACCGGGATCCGCCCAGAGAGCTCGCGCGCCGCCTTCAGCGCCTCGCCGCTGCGCCCGTCGTCGGCGGAGGCGGCCCAGAGGAAGTGCAGGTTGTGCGCGTAGTAGAAGGGATAGTCGCCGGTCGGGTGACGCCCCTCGAGATAGGTCTCGTCGGTGTGCGCGGCGTGCTCGTTCGCCGCGACGGCGCGATCGTACATGCCGAGGCGCGAGTAGATGTGCGCCGGCATGTGGACGAGGTGACCCGCGCCCGGCATGAGCGACGGCAGCCGCTCGGCGCACGGCAGCGCGCGCTCCGGATTGCGCGACGCTTCCACCGTGTGGATGTAGTAGTGGCACGCGCCCGGATGCCGCGGATCGCGCGCGATCACCTGCTCGAGTGTCCGCACCACCTCGAGCGTGCCCGGCTGCGGCTCGCCGCCGCGCGTCCACTGGTCCCACGGACGCAGATCGAGCAGCGCCTCCGCGTAGAGCGTCGCGGCGTCCACGTCGGCCGGATATGCGCGCGCCACGTCGCGCATCGCGTTGGCGTAGGCCGAGTCGCGGCGCGCGCGATCGGCCGGCGTGCCCGGCGGTCCGTACCGGCTCGCCAGGGCGCGGATGTAAGCGCGCTCCGTGGCCGACGCCTTCGACAGTCGCGCCATCGCCTTGCGCACCGCCGTCAGCGCTCGCGCTTCGGCGGCCGAGTCCATCGCCGCGTTGATGTTCGGGCCCAGCGCCAGCGCGACGCCCCAGTAGCACATCGCGCAGTCGGGGTCGAGGCGCGCGCCCTCCTCGAAGGAGTTGATCGCCTCCTCGTGGTTGAACCCGTACGTCAGCCGCATCCCCTGGTCGAAGTAGGCTTGCGCCTGCCGCGAGCGCGTGGTGATCTCGTGATGGAGCGTGCCGAGGTTGTCGAACAGCGGTGCCCGTGCCGACGCGGCGTACTCGGCGTGCGCGTGCTGCGCGACGGCGGCGGCGAGGGGGGAGAACAGCGCGAGACAGAGCGCGAGAACGAAGCGGCGCATCTCGACCTTCCGGTCAGAGGGGCCCGACACGAAGTCGGCAGCGTCGGGCGGATCGCGCCTCGGCGCGCGGGTCGTGCCGCCACGCTGCGCCGGAAATAGTGCAACGACCCGGCGAGACCCGAAAGAGCCGCGCCGCGCGGCCATGCGTTTCGCGCTCGCCGGCGCGTCGCGAGCGCGACGCTGGACGCGGCTCGACCACGGCGCGATCTTCGGCGCGCGGCGACGTCCCGGCCGCTCCCCTCATCCTTCCGTTCGCAGGAGGAGCGAGTGAGCTCCACCGTGCCGCCCGCCCCGCCGACCGTGGCGCCGTCGCCGTCCGACCCCGACCGTCTCCTCGTGCGTGGGCTCGGTCTGCGCCAGCTCGTCGCGACGATCTTCAACTACACGGTCGGCAGCGGGATCTTCGCGCTGCCGGCGCTCGCCGTCGCGCAGCTCGGCGGCGCGGCGCCGCTCGCGTACCTGCTGTGCGCGGTCGTGATGGGACTCGTCGTCCTCGTCTTCGCCGAAGCGGGGAGCCGCGTCTCGGTCACCGGCGGGCCGTACGCGTACGTGGAGACCGCGCTCGGTTCCTTCACCGGCTTCGTCGCCGGCGTCCTCCTCTCGATCACCGACGTCTCCGCCGCCGGCGCGATCGCGATGCTGCTCGCGAGCTCGCTGGCGCGCCTGCTCGGCCTGAGCGGCGTGCTCTGGGTGGACGTCATCGTCGTGGTGCTCCTCGCCGGTCTGGCGACGGTGAACATCCGCGGCGTGCGCTGGGGCGCGCGCCTGGTCGAGGTCAGCACGGTCGCCAAGCTGCTCCCGCTGCTCTTCTTCGTCGCCGTCGGCGCGTTCTTCGTGTCGCCCGCGAACCTGCACTGGGGAGCCACGCCGACGGCGAGCGCGGTGGCGCGCGCCGCCGGCACGCTCGTCTTCGCGTTCACCGGCATCGAAGCGGCGCTGCTGCCGAGCGGCGAGGTGCGCGACTCGTCGCGAACCGTGCCGCGGGCGGCGTCGCTCGCCCTCGGCGCGACGACGCTGCTCTACCTCGCCATCCAGGCCGTGGCGCTGGGCGTGATGGGGACCGCGCTCGCCGACGACCGGGTCGCGCCGCTCGCCAGCGCGGCGGGCACCTTCGCCGGCGCGGCGGGGCGGACGCTGCTCCTCGCCGGCGCGTCCATCTCGGCGTTCGGCTGGCTGACCGGCTCCATCCTCGCCGGCCCGCGCGCGCTCTTTGCGCTCGCGCGCGACGGTTTCCTGCCGCGGCGGCTCACGGCCGTCCACCCGCGCTACCGCACGCCGCACGTGGCGATCGTCAGCTACGCGGTCATCGCCCTCGCGCTCGCGCTCAGCGGGACGTTCGAGCAGCTCGCCGTCGTCTCGAACCTCGCCGCGCTCGGCCTCTACTTTCTCGCCGCGATCGCCGTGTGGCAGCTCCGCCGCCGCGGCGTCCGCGGCGAGGGCGAGCCGTTCCGTATGCCGGGCGGAGCGGCGATCCCCGTGCTCACCTGCCTCGTCGTCGCGTGGGTGGTCTCGCAGACGATCTCGCGGCGCGAGTTCGTCGCGTTCGCCATCGTGCTCGCGGCGTCGGCGGTGGCGTACGCGTCACGCCGGCGACACGTGGCCGCGGCGAGCGCGGCGGCTGCGGCGTCGTGAACCGCGGATGGTGCGAAGGAGTGCCTCGGTAAGAGCGATCCGCCGCGGATGAACGCGGAAGGGCGCGGATCCCTGTCCGGGTCATCCCGAGCGCAGCGAGGGATCTTGGATGCGTCACGCGGAGCGGGCCACGCGATCCCGACGCAAGATCCCTCGTCGCTGCGCTCCTCGGGATGACGAGGAAAGTGAATCCGCGTCAATCCGCGGCGAAAACGCTCTTCGATAAGGTGCAGCTCCGCGGACTCACCGGTCCACGCTTTCGCCAAGGTCGATCAGACGCTCGGCCGTGCGGTCGCCGCCGCGCAGGTGATCTCCACCGTGGCCGCCGCGAGACCGGGCGCGGTCGCCTCGACGCGAAGGACGCCGGGATCCTTCGACGACTGCACGATCACCGCGCAGAAGCCGTTGAAGGCGCGGCGCGTCGGACCGCGATCGGACTCGTGGCTGCTCGGGTCGCCGTTGCCGACGCCGAGCAGGCGGCCGGTGCCGGAGAGGCGGAAGGTGATCTCGTGATCGGCCGTCGGCACGACGCGGCCGCGCGCGTCCACGACCTCGGCGGCGACCACCGACACGTCCTCCCCGTCGGCGGCGACGCGGGCGCGGTCCGGCCGGAGGACGATGCGCGCCGCCGGTCCCGTCGTCTCGCGAACGTCCGCGAGCACCTGCTTGCCGCCGCGATAGCCGCGCGCCTCGATGCGACCGGGCGCGTACGGCACCTTCCACATCGCGTGGGAATTACGGGCGACGTCGCGCGTGCCTAACGAGCGGCCGTTCAGCAGCAGCTCGACGCGGTCGAGGTTCGTGTGGCACCAGACCTCGACCTCCTGCCCCTCCCTGCCGGCCCAGTTCCAGTGCGGGAAGAGGTGCAGCACCGGCTTCCCGCTCCACCACGCCTGGTAGTAGTAGAAGTTGTCCTTCGGGAAGCCGCACGTGTCGAGGAGCCCGAAGTGCGAGCTGATGCACGGCCACTCGTACGGCGTCGGCTCGCCACGGTAGTCGAAGCCGGTCCAGACGAACGCCCCGGCGAGCCAGCGGCGCGCGGCGAAGTGCGTCCACCACGCCTCCGCGGTGCTCGCCCACCACGGCGCGTTCACGTCGTACGCGCTGACGTAGCCCTGGGTCTTGTCGTTCGCGTAGATG
>DATMHT010000260.1:0-23142 GCA_035554795.1 Gemmatimonadaceae bacterium
ACGGTTGCCGCGCGCCTCGTCCAGCTCGCCGAGGATGCGCAGGCATTCCGCGCGCCGCGCCTCGTTGCCTTCGGCGGTGAACGTTTCGAGCGCGGTCGCCGCGAGCGACTCGGCCCCGTCGGGGTTGCCGGAGAGGCCGACCGCTTCGGCGAGGTTGCGCTGCACGATCGCGACGAGCTCCGCGTCGCCCGCGCGCCGCGCCGCGCCGAGCGCGTCCTGGAGCATCGGCAGCGCGATGCGCACGTTGCGCTGGTCGAGGCAGAGACGCCCGAGGTTGTTCAGCACCGACGCCTCGCCGAGGAAGTAGTCGCAGGCGCGGAACTCCTTCGCCGACCCGAGCAGGTGCGTGCGCGCGCCCTCGAGGTCGCCGCGCTGGGCCGCGATCGAGCCGAGGTTGGCGAGCACCGCGCCGAGCAGCCGGCGGTCGTCGGTCGTGACGAACGCCTCCGCCAGCAGCGCCTCCGCCTCGGCGAACGCGCCGCGCGACTGGTGGACGACGGCCTCCGCGTTGTACGCCTCGGCGAGCGCGTCGCGCAGGCCCCCGTCGCGCGCGACGTCGGCGGCACGGTGCGCGAGGACGATCGCCTCGTCCCACTCCGACCGTTGCCGCCGGACGATGGACTGGTGCCGGAGTGCGGCCGACAGTCCGGCGACGTCGTCCAGCCCGGTCGCGAGACGCGCGGCGTCGTCGAACGCGGCGAGCGCGCCGTCGCCGTCGCCGGCACGGAGGTGCGCCATGCCGTCGGCGATCCGCTCGGCGACGGACGCGCGCGGCCGGTCGGGTCGCGACGGATCGTCGGCGGATGATGGCGTCAGCGGAGCGGGAGGCATCGAGCCGGAGGGAGCGGCGGCGAGAGGAGACGACGGGCGATCCACATTCGACGAGACGCCCCCCGCGTCAGTCACCAACACGCCGTGCGTTTGCTCACCCCGCGGTCGCCGTCGCGACGCCCGCCGCCGCCTTCAGGCTCGCGCTGGGGCAGTTGGCGAGGCTCGACCGGACGAGCGCGCGCACCTGCGCCAGCTCCTCGCCCTCGAGCTCGAGGCGCGGCGGCCGCACGGTCGGCGTGCCGCGCCCGACCTCGGCCTGCACCAGCTTGATGAGCTGGACGAACTTCGGGACCGTGTCGAGCCGCAGCAGCGGCAGGAACCAGTCGTAGAGGGCGCGCGCCGCCTCGGTCTGCCCCGTCCGACCCAGCTCGAAGAGCTGCACCGACTCGACCGGCAGCGCGTTGACGAGCCCCGCGATCCAGCCGACGGCGCCCATCGGGATGCTCTCGAGGATCATGTCGTCCATGCCGGCGAAGATCGCCAGCCGGCCGCCGAGCCGGGCGCGCAGCGCCGTCACGCGCCGCACGTCGCCGCTCGACTCCTTTACCGCGTGCAGGTTGTCGTGGCGCTCGGCGAGCTCCGCGAGCTGGTCGGGCGTGACGTCGGTGCCGTACGCGATCGGGTTGTTGTACAGCATGCACGAGAGCGACGTCGCGCCGATGACGGCGCCGTAGTGCGCCCGCGTCTCGCGCCAGTCGCCCTTGTAGACGTACGCCGGCAGCGCCATCAGGCCGTCGCAGCCGGCGGCCTCGGCGCGGCGCGCGAGGGCGACGCACTCGGCCGTGCTGAGGCCGGCGATGCCGGCGACCACCGGCACGTGCGCGGGGAGCGCGGCGCGGCACGTCTCGAGGATCCGCACCTTCTCGTCGCTCGTCAGCGTCGCCGACTCGCCTAACGATCCGAGGGCGACGATGCCGACGCAGCCGCTGTCCACCAGCCAGCGCACGTGCGCGGCGAGCGCGTCGTGGTCCACGGAGAGGTCGCGGTGGAACGGGGTCGTGATGGCCGGGAAGACGCCGGCCCAGTCGCGCTTCTGCATGTGTCGTCAGGCTCCGTGCTGCTGGTCGGGCGGCGCGGCGGCGGAGTGCGCCGCGCCCGCGAGGAGGGTGGAGAGCAACGCCGGCTCCGTCGGCACGCGCGCCGCGTCGTGGGCCGGCCAACCGAAGAGGAACTCGAGCGCGGTGCCGCAGACGCGCCCCTGGCACGCGCCCATGCCGGCGCGCGTGTAGAGCTTCGCCTGTCGCGGCGTCCACGCGGGCTCGATCTCTTCGAGCGTCACGTCCTCGCAGCGGCAGACGATCGTCTCGGGCGTGGCGACGTCGCGCAGCTCGGCACGCGGCGCGAACGCGCGCTCCATCGCCGCGGCGGCGGCGCGCAGTCCCGTGAGGCGGCGTCCGGCGAGCGCGCGCGCGTCGGCGTCGCGGCCGGCGGCGGCGAGCCCGGCGACCTCGCCCTCGGCGAGCGCGAGCTCCACGCCGCCGACCCCCGTCGGCTCGCCGGCGCAGTACACGCCGGCGCGTGTCGTCTGCTGCCGGCCGTCCACGACGACGGCACCACCGGCCGCGGTCGCGCAGCCGAGCAGCCGCGCGAGCTCGCTACCGGGCACGAGGCCGTGCGCGGCGCACAGCACGTCGCATTCGATCGTTCGCGTTGCGCGCCCCTCGCCGGTGCCGTCGGTGAGCTCGACGCGCTCGACGCGGCCGTCGCCGCGCGCGGCCGTCACCCACGTGCCGGTCTCGTACGGCGTGCGCGAGAAGCCCGCGCGGTAGCGCGCCGCCTCGAGCAGTACGAGCGGCCGCCGCCAGAGCCCTAGCGCGAAGCGCGCGACCGCGTGCCGCGGCGCCTGCTCGGCGACTAGGACGACGCGCGCGCCGGCGGCGGCGAGCGACGACGCCACCGGGAGCAGGAGCGGGCCGCTGCCGGCGACGACGACGCGCTTGCCCGCGAACGACGCGCCCGCCTTGAGCAGCGCCTGCGCGCCGCCGACGCCGATCACGCCCGGCAGCGTCCACCCCGGGAATGGAAGGAAGCGCTCGCGGGCGCCGGTCGCGAGCACGAGGGCGCGCGCACGCACGACGACGGGCGCGTCGCCCTGTTCCGCCGTCACGACGAATCCGCTCTGCGAGTCGCCGTGCGCGTCCACGACCGACGCGCCGCGCAGCACGGTCGCGCCGGAGCGCCCGAGCCGCGCGATCCAGCGGCGCGCCGCGCGCGGCGCACCGCGCGTCGCGCGGTGGCGCCAGATCTGCCCGCCGACCTCCGGGCTCTCGTCGAGCACGACGACCCGGCGCCCCGACTCGGCGGCACGTGTCGCGGCGGCGATGCCGGCGGGACCGGCGCCGATAACGACGATGTCGAAAGCCGGGGGTCGGGGGTCGGGGGTCGCGGGTCGGGAACGGCCGCCGGAGACATCCCGAGGCCGTTGCGACCCGCCACTCCCCACCCCGTGTCCGGTCCATACCACCTGCCCGTCGGCCACGGGGATCATGCACGACCGCCGCTGCTCCACCCCGTCCACGCAGACGCGGCACTCGTAGCAGACGCCCATGCCGCAGAGCGGGGCGCGGGGCTCGCCGCGCGTGGCCGAGCGGCGGAAGGCGCGGACGCCGAGGTTCGTGAGCGCGGCGGCGACAGTGACATCCGATGGCACGCGCGCCTCGCGGCCGTCGGCGACGATCGTGACCTCGGCCGGGGCGCCGTCGCGTGTGCCGCGCGCGTCGCGCGCGTCCCTGCTCGACGCGTCGCTCAATGCACGGCCGCGGCCGAGGGGGAGAGGACGCGCGCGGGTGAGAACGGCGCGGCGTCGATCGGCGGGCGGCGGCCGACGACGAGGTCGGCGAGGAGGCGCGCGGTGCCTAAAGAGGTGGTGATGCCGAGCCCCTCGTGGCCGGCGGCGATCCAGAGTCCCGGCGTCGGCGTCCACGCACCGATGAGCGGCAGCTTGTCCGGCGTCGCCGGGCGGAAGCCGGTCCACGTGCGCACCACCGACAGCCGCGCGAGCGACGGCATGAACGCGACGGCGCGGTCGAGCATACGGCGCAGCACGGTGCGGTTCGTGGACGCGTCCCACCCCACCAGCTCGCGCGACGAGCCGACGAGCACCTGCCCGGTCGCGCGCGGCTGGACGTTGAACGCGACCGACTCGGTGGTCATGACGTGCGCGCTCGCGAGGTAGCCGAGCTCCACGAGCTGATGGCGGACGAAGCCGGGGTGGCGGTCGGTGATCGCGAGGTGGCCCTTGCGCGGCACGATCGGCAGCTCGGGCGTCAGTCGCGCCGCGTCGGCGCCGGCGGCGTTGACGACGACGTCGGCACGCAGCTCCTCGCCGTCGCAGTGGACCGCGTGCGCGGCGATCGTCGTCACGCGGCACCGCTCGCGGAGCGTCGCACCGCGGTCGCGCGCGTCGTCGAGCAGGAAGAGCGCGGCGCGCGGCGGGTAGAGGACCGCGTCGCCGGGCACGAGCAGGCCGCCGGCGAGACCGCCGCGGATGTTCGGCTCGAGCTCGGCGAGCCGTCGCGCGTCGAGCAGCTCGCTCGCGACGCCGTGCTCGCGGTAGACGCGCTGCTTGTCGCGCACGGCATCCATCTGCGCGTCGTCCTCGGCGACCCAGATCGTGCCGCACGGGTCGTACTCCGCCGCGCGCGGGAGCGCGCCGGCGAGCTCGCGCCACAGCTCGTTCGACAGGGCGGTGAGCGCGAGCTGCTCTGGTGAGTCGTCCATCGAGACGAGGTGGCCCATCCCCGCCGCCGTCGTGCCGCCACCCGCGAAGCCGGCATCGAGCACCGTCACGCGCAGCCCCTCGCGCGCGAGCGCGCTGGCGCACGCCGCGCCGACGATGCCGGCGCCGACGACGATCGCGTCGGCGCGCGTGCCGCGGAGCGGGTGGTGGTGGTGCGGCTGCGTCACGCGCCGACGGCGGCGGACGCCGCGCCCTCCGACGCCGGGATGCCGAAGCGGAACGGGTCGCGCGGGTCGAAGCGCAGCGTCGCCTCGCCGGTGACGAAGGCGGTACCACGAATGTGTGGGACGAGCGCGCCGCCCTCGCCCGGCGTCAGCCAGCCGGTGAACAGGCCGCCGGCGATCCCCTCCTGGCGCCACTCCTCGCCCAGGGCGAGCTCGCCGCGGGCGTGGAGCGCCGCCATCTTCGCGGACGTGCCGGTGCCGCATGGCGAGCGGTCGTACTCGCCGCCCGAGCAGAGCACGTAGTTGCGGCAGTGCGCGTCGGCGCGCGCGGGCGGCGCCGAGATCTCGACGTGGTCGATGTCGTCGCCGTTCGCGCCGGTGATCCCTTGCGCGCGGATCGCGTCCTGGATGGCCTGCGTGAAGCGCGTCAGCTCACCGACGCGCGCCATCTCGACGGGGACGTGATCGGCGTGGGTGATGTAGAACCAGTTGCCGCCCCACGCGACGTCGCCGACGACGCGGCCGTAGCCGGGCACCTCGACGGCGACGTCCTTCGCGTGCAGGTAGGCGGGGACGTTCTCGATCGTCACCGTGCCGTCGGCGGCGAGCTCGGCGCGCACGCTGCCGACGGGCGTGTCGAAGCGCGCCTCGCCGGGCGCGAGCTGGCCGAGGTACTCGAGCGTGCGCACGACACCGATGAGCCCGTGACCGCACATGCCGAGGTAGGTGCCGTTGTTGAAGAAGACGACGCCGGCCGCCGCGCCCGCGCTCACCGGCGGCGTCAGCAGCGCGCCGACGACGGCGTCGTGCCCACGCGGCTCGCACACCACCGCGCGCCGCAGGTGGTCGAAGCGCGCGCGCAGATCGTCGCGCCGCTCCGCCATCGTCGCCCCCGCCGGCTGCGGCCACCCGTCGATCACGACGCGGGTGGGCTCGCCTTCGGTGTGGGAGTCGACTACTCGAATCGGATCGGGTGGCGGGTGGGGGGTGGCGGGTGTTGCCACCCGCTCCAGAGAGTCCGTCGCGCTCTTGCCACCCGCCATCCGCCACCCGCCACCCGGTCTTCCGCTCACGGATTCACCTGCACCGTCTTGATCTCCGTATAGAACTCCCGCGCCGCCGGCCCCTGCTCGCGGCTGCCGGAGCTCGATCCCTTCATGCCGCCGAAGGGCGCGTGCGGGTCCACGCCGGTCGTGTCGCCGTTGACGCGCACGAGGCCGACCTGGATGCGGTGGATGTAGCGCAGCGCGCTGCGGATGTCGCGCGTGAAGAGCGACGCGCTCAGCCCGTACGGCGTGTCGTTCGCCAGCGCGATCGCGTGATCGAGGTCGTCGGCGCGGAGCTCGGCGAGCACGGGACCGAACAGCTCCTCGCGCGCGAGCGCCGAGTCGGCGGCGACGTTGCGCGCGATCGTCGGCGGCACCCAGTAGCCGCGCCCGAACTCCGCTGTCGCCGGCACCGCGCCCACGTAGTAGCAGTCGGTGCCTAACGAATCGACGACGCCGCGGAGCGCGTCCCGCGACCGCTCGCTGATCACCGGGCCGACGGCCGCCGTCGCCTCGGTCACGGGGCCGAGCGGGAGCGCCTCGACCTGGCGCCGCAGCTCGGCGAGGAACGCGTCTTCGACCTCCTTCGCGACGACGACGCGGCTCGTCGCCGTGCACTTCTGGCCGGCGTAGCGCATCGCGCCGCCGGCGGTGAGCGTCGCGGCCTGCGCGATGTCGGCGTCGGGGAGGACGATGACGACGTTCTTCCCGCCCATCTCGGTCTGGTAGCGGACGTTCCGCTGCGCGGCCCGCACCGCGACGTCGGCGCCGACGCGTCCCGAGCCGGTGAAGCTCACCGCGCGCACATCGTCGGCGCCGATCAGCTCCGCGCCGATGGCGGCGCCGGCGCCCAGCAGCACGTTGAAGACGCCCGCCGGCAGCCCCGCCGCCGCCGCCGTCTCGGCGAGCGCGACGGCGCACCGCGACGACGCCTCGGCCGGCTTGAGCACGACCGCGTTGCCGAAGGCGAGCGCCGGCGCCGCCTTCCAGAGCGGAATGGCGAGCGGGAAGTTCCACGGCGTGATGAGGGCGACGACGCCGAGCGGCTCGCGCAGCGTGAACTGCAGCGCGCCCGGCGCCTGCGCCGGGATCACCTGCCCGACCTCGCGCACCGCCTCGCCGGCGTAGTAGCGCAGGATCATCACGCAGCGCGCGACCTCGCCGCGCGCCTCGCCGATCGGCTTGCCGACCTCGCGCGCGACGAGCTGCGCCAGGGCCTCCTGGCGCTCGCCGATCGCGGCCGCCCAGCGGTGGAGGTGCTCGGCGCGCGCCGGGCCCGTGAGGTCGCGCCACCGCTCCTGCGCCGCGGCGGCCGCCGTCACCGCCGCGCGCACGTCGTCGGCGACGCCCTCGGGGACGTGGGCGAGGACGTCGCTCGGGTCCGACGGGTTGACGTCGGGGAGCCAGCGGTCGCCGGCGCTCGCGCGCCACTCGCCGCCGATGAAGCTGGAGAGCCGCGCCGCCGCGCCGTGCGCCGGCGCGCTCACGCCCGACCTCCGCCGTTGCGGCGGCGGCGCGCGCCCGTCGCCGCCGCGCCCGTGCCGGCGCCACCGCGCTCGGCCTCGAGGAAGTCGAGCAGCGAGCGGCCGGCGCCGAGGATGTGCTGCTTCATGAGCGCCGCGGCGCGCTTCGCGTCGCGCTTCACGACCGCGGCCAGGATCGCGCGGTGCTCCTCGCTCGCCCGGGACTCGCCGTGGGTGAGGGCGAGCTGCATGCGCGCGTAGCGGTCGCTCTGCTGGTGCAGCCGCTGGACGATGCCGAGCGTGATCGGCCGCTCGGCCGGCGCGTAGAGCGAGGCGTGGAACTGCCAGTTGAGCGCTCCCCACGCGGCGACCTCGCGGCCGCGGAGCGCGCGGTCGTAGGCGTCGAGGATCTCGCGGGCGCGGCGCACGTGCTCGTCGCCGAGGCGGGGCATGGCGCGGCGGAGCAGGTCGCACTCGATGTCGGCGCGGAGCGCGAACACTTCCTCGATGTCGGCGAGCGAGAGCGACGAGACGACGGCCCCGCGGTGCGGGTTGAACGTGACGAGCCCCTCGGCCTCGAGCTGGCGCAGCGCCTCGCGCACCGGGATGCGGCTGACGCCGAGCTCCTCGGCGATCGCGTCCTGGCGGAGCGGCTCGCCCGCGGGATACGCGCCGTGGAGGATCCGGTCGCGGAGCATGCTCACCGCCATGCCGGCGATCGTCTGGCGCGGGATCGGGATCACGGCGGGACCGGCGCCGGCCTTCGCGGCGGGGCGACGAGGGGTGGTGGTCACGGCGGGCACTCGGCGCGGGGGCTGTCTGCGTGGCGGGCGGCGACGACGACCGCCTCGGCGGTCGCGGGCCCGAGGTGCGAGGCCCGCCGGCGGGCCTCGCGGAATTCTGGATATTGTATACACTAGGGCGCGCCGCGGCAACCGCGCTCCCCGCCGTCGCGCACCGACGTCTCCCACCACCACCCGCACCCGCCGAGCCGATGCACACGCCCGACGCGAAGCTGGTCCTCTTCGCCGCACTCGCCCTGGTCACGCTGTTCTACGTCGTCGTGCTCGTCCGCGGCGTCCGCCTCGCGCGCGGCGGCGCGGCCAGCGGCGAGCCGGCGGCCGCGCCCCGGCCTGGCGGCGTCGCCACCGGCTTCGTCGCCAACTTCTTCGACACGCTCGGCATCGGCTCGTTCGCGACGACGACGGCGATCTTCCGCCACTGGCGCATGGTGCGCGACGAGCGCATCCCCGGCACGCTCAACGTCGGCCACACCCTGCCGACGATCGCGCAGGCGTTCATCTTCACGACGCTCGTCCCGGTGGACGCGCGCACGCTCGTCGCGATGATCGCGGCCTCGGTGCTCGGCGCGTGGCTCGGCGCGGGCGTCGTCGCGCGCCTGCCGCGGCGCGGCGTGCAGGTCGGCATGGGGCTCGCCCTCGTCGGCGCGGCGGCGCTCATGGCGGCGCAGGCGCTGAACGTGATCCCCGGCGGCGGCACGCTGCTCCGGCTCGACGGCGCGCGCTTCGCCCTCGGCCTCGCCGGCAACTTCCTCCTCGGCGCGCTGATGACGATCGGCATCGGGCTCTACGGGCCGTGCATGATCCTCGTCAGCCTGCTCGGCATGAACCCGACGGCCGCGTTCCCGATCATGATGGGCTCGTGCGCCTTCCTCATGCCGGTCGCCAGCGCGCGCTTCATCCGCGCCCGCGCCTTCGACCCGCGCGCCGCGCTCGGCCTCCTGCTCGGCGGCGTGCCGGCGGTGCTCGTCGCCGCGTTCATCGTGAAGTCGCTGCCGCTGACCTACGTGCGGTGGCTCGTCGTCGTCGTCGTCACCTACACCGCCGCGATGCTGCTCCGCACCGCGCGCCGCGCGCCCGACGCGACGATCGCCGCCGCCGCGACCGAGGCCGAGGCGGCCGCGCACTAGGCAGGCCCCGCCGTTCGCCCGACGAATACCGTGTCCCTCTCCCAGACCATGCGCCTCACGACGTCCGTCTCCCGCCGCCTGCTCGTCCTCGCCCTGCTCGCCGGCCCGTCGGCCCTCGCCGCGCAGGGCACCGCCGCGGACTACGCCCGCGCCGACGGCTTGCGCGACCGGTTCAAGGGGCTCCTCCTCGACGCCGTGGACCAGGCGGCCTGGATCGACTCGACGCCGCGCTTCTGGTATCGCAAGACGACGAAGGACGGCTACGCCTTCGTCGTCGTGGACGCCGAGACACGCGAGAAGCGACCCGCCTTCGACCACGCCCGGCTCGCCGCCGCGCTCACGCCGGTGGCGCACCGGCCGCTGAAGGGCGACGCGCTCCCCTTCAACGCGATCCGCTTCGCCGACCACGAGCGCGCGCTCCTCGTCACCGTGGACACGACGCGAATGCGCTGTACGCTCGACGACTACCGCTGCGTCGTCGCCGCGCCCACCGAGGAGGAGGACGACGACCCGCGCGGCGTCGGCGGCGGGTTGTACGGCGCGCGCCCGGTCGGCGACCAGTCGCCGCGACGCTCCCCCGACGGGAAGTGGGAGGCGCTCGTCCGCAACTTCAATGTGTACGTGCGCCCCGCCGGCGACGACGCGAAGGGCACGTTCCTCAGCACCGACGGCACCGAGGACGATGCGTACGCGCTCAACACCTTCGCCTGGTCGCCGGACTCGAAGCGGCTCGCCGCCTACCGCGTGCGGCCCGGCTACCAGCGCGAGGTCCACTACGTCCAGTCGTCGCCCGAGGACCAGCTCCAGCCGAAGCACTCGCTGCGCCTGTACAGCAAGCCGGGCGACGTGCTCGACCGCGGCGTGCCGGTGATCTTCGACGTCGCGGCGAAGCGCGAGACGGTCGTGGACGACGCGCTCTTCCCGAACGCCTACAACGTCACGGCGCTCGAGTGGCGGCGCGACGGGCGCGCGCTGACGTTCGAGTACAACCAGCGCGGCCACCAGCTGTACCGCGTCATCGAGGTGGACGCGGCGACGGGGCGGGCGCGCGCCGTCATCGACGAGCGGTCGCCGACCTTCTTCGAGTACTCGGCGAAGAAGTACCGCTTCGACCTCCGCGGCGGGAAGGAGGTCGTCTGGATGTCCGAGCGCGACGGCTGGAATCACCTCTACCTGTACGACGGCGCCACCGGGAAGGTGAAGCGCCAGATCACGAAGGGGCCGTGGGTCGTGCGCGGCGTGGACAAGGTGGACACGCTGACGCGCCAGATCTGGTTCCACGCCAGCGGCATGGACCCGCAGACCGACCCGTACTTCGTGCAGTACTACAAGGTCGGCATCGACGGCGGGCCGGCCACGCGCGTCACCGAGGGCGACGCGATGCACGGCGTCGCGTTCTCGACCGACATGAAGTACTACGTGGACGTCTGGTCGCGCGTGGACCTGCCGCCGACCGCCGAGCTGCGGCGCACGAGCGACCGCTCGCTCGTGATGCCGGTCGAGCACGCCGACGCGAGCGCGCTCCTCGCCGCCGGCTGGAAGCCGCCGGAGCCGTTCGTCGCCAAGGGGCGCGACGGCAAGTCCGACATCTGGGGCGTGATCATTCGCCCGATGCGCTTCGACCCGTCGCGGAAGTACCCGGTCGTCGAGAACATCTACGCCGGCCCGCACGGCTCGTTCGTGCCGAAGACGTTCGGCACGCAGCTCGGCATGCAGCAGATCGCGGAGCTCGGCTTCGTCGTCGTGCAGATCGACGGCATGGGGACGTCGAACCGGTCGAAGGCGTTCCACGACGTCGCGTGGAAGAACCTCGCCGACGCCGGCTTCCCCGACCGCATCCTCTGGCACAAGGCCGTCGCCGCGAAGTACCCGTACTACGATCTGACTCGTGGCGTCGGCATCTACGGCACGTCGGCCGGCGGGCAGAGCGCGATGGCGGCGCTCCTCTTCCACCCCGACTTCTACAAGGTCGCCGTCGCCGCCGCCGGCTCGCACGACAACCGGATGGACAAGATCTGGTGGAACGAGCAGTGGATGGGCTGGCCGATCGGCCCCGAGTACGCCGCGTCGTCGAACGTGGACAACGCGTGGCGGCTGCAGGGGAAGCTGCTGCTCATCGTCGGCGAGATGGACCGCAACGTGGACCCGTCCACGACGATGCAGGTCGTCAACGCGCTGATCAAGGCGAAGAAGACGTTCGACCTCCTCGTCATCCCCGGCGCCGACCACACCAGCGGCGGCGAGTACGGCGACCACAAGCGCTGGGACTTCTTCGTCCACGACCTGCTGGGGGTCGAGCCGCCGGATCGGAACGGGGTGACGGAGCGAGCGGCGGCGGGCGGGAGTTAGGCGGTGTACGCGAGCGGGTCGGGGGTTGGGGGTCGGGGCTTGTAAGAGCGCTCTTACAAGCCCCGACCCCCAACCCCCGACCCGCTCGCGTACACCGCCTAACTCCCGCCCGCCGCCGCTCGCTCCGTCACCCCGTTCCGATCCGGCGGCTCGACCCCCAGCAGGTCGTGGACGAAGAAGTCCCAGCGCTTGTGGTCGCCGTACTCGCCGCCGCTGGTGTGGTCGGCGCCGGGGATGACGAGGAGGTCGAACGTCTTCTTCGCCTTGATCAGCGCGTTGACGACCTGCATCGTCGTGGACGGGTCCACGTTGCGGTCCATCTCGCCGACGATGAGCAGCAGCTTCCCCTGCAGCCGCCACGCGTTGTCCACGTTCGACGACGCGGCGTACTCGGGGCCGATCGGCCAGCCCATCCACTGCTCGTTCCACCAGATCTTGTCCATCCGGTTGTCGTGCGAGCCGGCGGCGGCGACGGCGACCTTGTAGAAGTCGGGGTGGAAGAGGAGCGCCGCCATCGCGCTCTGCCCGCCGGCCGACGTGCCGTAGATGCCGACGCCACGAGTCAGATCGTAGTACGGGTACTTCGCGGCGACGGCCTTGTGCCAGAGGATGCGGTCGGGGAAGCCGGCGTCGGCGAGGTTCTTCCACGCGACGTCGTGGAACGCCTTCGACCGGTTCGACGTCCCCATGCCGTCGATCTGCACGACGACGAAGCCGAGCTCCGCGATCTGCTGCATGCCGAGCTGCGTGCCGAACGTCTTCGGCACGAACGAGCCGTGCGGGCCGGCGTAGATGTTCTCGACGACCGGGTACTTCCGCGACGGGTCGAAGCGCATCGGGCGAATGATCACGCCCCAGATGTCGGACTTGCCGTCGCGCCCCTTGGCGACGAACGGCTCCGGCGGCTTCCAGCCGGCGGCGAGGAGCGCGCTCGCGTCGGCGTGCTCGACCGGCATCACGAGCGAGCGGTCGCTCGTGCGCCGCAGCTCGGCGGTCGGCGGCAGGTCCACGCGCGACCAGACGTCCACGTAGTACTTCATGTCGGTCGAGAACGCGACGCCGTGCATCGCGTCGCCCTCGGTGACGCGCGTGGCCGGCCCGCCGTCGATGCCGACCTTGTAGTACTGCACGAAGTACGGGTCGGTCTGCGGGTCCATGCCGCTGGCGTGGAACCAGATCTGGCGCGTCAGCGTGTCCACCTTGTCCACGCCGCGCACGACCCACGGCCCCTTCGTGATCTGGCGCTTCACCTTCCCGGTGGCGCCGTCGTACAGGTAGAGGTGATTCCAGCCGTCGCGCTCGGACATCCAGACGACCTCCTTCCCGCCGCGGAGGTCGAAGCGGTACTTCTTCGCCGAGTACTCGAAGAAGGTCGGCGACCGCTCGTCGATGACGGCGCGCGCCCGCCCCGTCGCCGCGTCCACCTCGATGACGCGGTACAGCTGGTGGCCGCGCTGGTTGTACTCGAACGTCAGCGCGCGCCCGTCGCGCCGCCACTCGAGCGCCGTGACGTTGTAGGCGTTCGGGAAGAGCGCGTCGTCCACGACCGTCTCGCGCTTCGCCGCGACGTCGAAGATCACCGGCACGCCGCGGTCGAGCACGTCGCCCGGCTTGCTGTACAGGCGCAGCGAGTGCTTCGGCTGGAGCTGGTCCTCGGGCGACGACTGGACGTAGTGGACCTCGCGCTGGTAGCCGGGCCGCACGCGGTAGGCGGCGAGCCGCTTCGAGTCCGGCGACCAGGCGAAGGTGTTGAGCGCGTACGCATCGTCCTCGGTGCCGTCGGTGCTGAGGAACGTGCCCTTCGCGTCGTCGCCGGCGGGGCGCACGTACACATTGAAGTTGCGGACGAGCGCCTCCCACTTCCCGTCGGGGGAGCGTCGCGGCGACTGGTCGCCGACCGGGCGCGCGCCGTACAACCCGCCGCCGACGCCGCGCGGGTCGTCGTCCTCCTCCTCGGTGGGCGCGGCGACGACGCAGCGGTAGTCGTCGAGCGTACAGCGCATTCGCGTCGTGTCCACGGTGACGAGGAGCGCGCGCTCGTGGTCGGCGAAGCGGATCGCGTTGAAGGGGAGCGCGTCGCCCTTCAGCGGCCGGTGCGCCACCGGCGTGAGCGCGGCGGCGAGCCGGGCGTGGTCGAAGGCGGGTCGCTTCTCGCGTGTCTCGGCGTCCACGACGACGAAGGCGTAGCCGTCCTTCGTCGTCTTGCGATACCAGAAGCGCGGCGTCGAGTCGATCCAGGCCGCCTGGTCCACGGCGTCGAGGAGGAGCCCCTTGAACCGGTCGCGCAAGCCGTCGGCGCGGGCGTAGTCCGCGGCGGTGCCCTGCGCGGCGAGGGCCGACGGGCCGGCGAGCAGGGCGAGGACGAGCAGGCGGCGGGAGACGGACGTCGTGAGGCGCATGGTCTGGGAGAGGGACACGGTATTCGTCGGGCGAACGGCGGGGCCTGCCTAGTGCGCGGCCGCCTCGGCCTCGGTCGCGGCGGCGGCGATCGTCGCGTCGGGCGCGCGGCGCGCGGTGCGGAGCAGCATCGCGGCGGTGTAGGTGACGACGACGACGACGAGCCACCGCACGTAGGTCAGCGGCAGCGACTTCACGATGAACGCGGCGACGAGCACCGCCGGCACGCCGCCGAGCAGGAGGCCGAGCGCGGCGCGCGGGTCGAAGGCGCGGGCGCGGATGAAGCGCGCGCTGGCGACCGGCATGAGGAAGGCGCACGAGCCCATCATGATCGGGAACGCGGCCGTCGGGTTCATGCCGAGCAGGCTGACGAGGATCATGCACGGCCCGTAGAGCCCGATGCCGATCGTCATCAGCGCGCCGAGGAGGAAGTTGCCGGCGAGGCCGAGGGCGAAGCGCGCGCCGTCGAGCCGGAGCAGCGTGCCGCCGCCGGGGATCACGTTCAGCGCCTGCGCCGCCATGAGCGCCGCCGCGCCGACGAGGGCGAGCCCCATGCCGACCTGCACGCCGCGCCGCGGCAGGCGCGCGACGACGCCCGCGCCGAGCCACGCGCCGAGCACCGAGGCCGCGATCATCGCGACGAGCGTGCGCGCGTCCACCGGGACGAGCGTCGTGAAGATGAACGCCTGCGCGATCGTCGGCAGGGTGTGGCCGACGTTGAGCGTGCCGGGGATGCGCTCGTCGCGCACCATGCGCCAGTGGCGGAAGATCGCCGTCGTCGTCGCGAACGAGCCGATGCCGAGCGTGTCGAAGAAGTTGGCGACGAAGCCGGTGGCGACGCCGCCAGGCCGGGGCGCGGCCGCCGGCTCGCCGCTGGCCGCGCCGCCGCGCGCGAGGCGGACGCCGCGGACGAGCACGACGACGTAGAACAGCGTGACCAGGGCGAGTGCGGCGAAGAGGACCAGCTTCGCGTCGGGCGTGTGCATCGGCTCGGCGGGTGCGGGTGGTGGTGGGAGACGTCGGTGCGCGACGGCGGGGAGCGCGGTTGCCGCGGCGCGCCCTAGTGTATACAATATCCAGAATTCCGCGAGGCCCGCCGGCGGGCCTCGCACCTCGGGCCCGCGACCGCCGAGGCGGTCGTCGTCGCCGCCCGCCACGCAGACAGCCCCCGCGCCGAGTGCCCGCCGTGACCACCACCCCTCGTCGCCCCGCCGCGAAGGCCGGCGCCGGTCCCGCCGTGATCCCGATCCCGCGCCAGACGATCGCCGGCATGGCGGTGAGCATGCTCCGCGACCGGATCCTCCACGGCGCGTATCCCGCGGGCGAGCCGCTCCGCCAGGACGCGATCGCCGAGGAGCTCGGCGTCAGCCGCATCCCGGTGCGCGAGGCGCTGCGCCAGCTCGAGGCCGAGGGGCTCGTCACGTTCAACCCGCACCGCGGGGCCGTCGTCTCGTCGCTCTCGCTCGCCGACATCGAGGAAGTGTTCGCGCTCCGCGCCGACATCGAGTGCGACCTGCTCCGCCGCGCCATGCCCCGCCTCGGCGACGAGCACGTGCGCCGCGCCCGCGAGATCCTCGACGCCTACGACCGCGCGCTCCGCGGCCGCGAGGTCGCCGCGTGGGGAGCGCTCAACTGGCAGTTCCACGCCTCGCTCTACGCGCCGGCCGAGCGGCCGATCACGCTCGGCATCGTCCAGCGGCTGCACCAGCAGAGCGACCGCTACGCGCGCATGCAGCTCGCCCTCACCCACGGCGAGTCCCGGGCGAGCGAGGAGCACCGCGCGATCCTGGCCGCGGTCGTGAAGCGCGACGCGAAGCGCGCCGCGGCGCTCATGAAGCAGCACATCCTCGGCGCCGGCCGCTCGCTGCTCGACTTCCTCGAGGCCGAGCGCGGTGGCGCCGGCACGGGCGCGGCGGCGACGGGCGCGCGCCGCCGCCGCAACGGCGGAGGTCGGGCGTGAGCGCGCCGGCGCACGGCGCGGCGGCGCGGCTCTCCAGCTTCATCGGCGGCGAGTGGCGCGCGAGCGCCGGCGACCGCTGGCTCCCCGACGTCAACCCGTCGGACCCGAGCGACGTCCTCGCCCACGTCCCCGAGGGCGTCGCCGACGACGTGCGCGCGGCGGTGACGGCGGCCGCCGCGGCGCAGGAGCGGTGGCGCGACCTCACGGGCCCGGCGCGCGCCGAGCACCTCCACCGCTGGGCGGCCGCGATCGGCGAGCGCCAGGAGGCCCTGGCGCAGCTCGTCGCGCGCGAGGTCGGCAAGCCGATCGGCGAGGCGCGCGGCGAGGTCGCGCGCTGCGTGATGATCCTGCGCTACTACGCCGGCGAGGCGGTGCGCGAGGTCGGGCAGGTGATCCCGGCGCAGGCGCCGGGCGCGCTGCAGTTCACGCTGCGCGAGCCGCTCGGCGTCGTCGCCCTCATCACGCCGTGGAACTTCCCGCTCGCCATTCCGCTCTGGAAGGCGGCGCCGGCGCTCGCCTTCGGCAACGCGGTCGTGCTCAAGCCGGCCGAGGCGTCGTCGCGGTGCGCCGTCGCGCTCGCCGAGACGGCGGCGGCGGCGGGGCTGCCGGCGGGCGTCTTCAACGTGCTGCTGGGCGCCGGCGCCGCCATCGGCGCGGAGCTGATCGGCGCCGACGATGTGCGCGCGGTGAGCTTCACCGGCTCGGGACGCGTCGGCGCCGACGTCGCGGTGCGGGCCGCGCAGCGGAACGTCCGCTACCAGACCGAGATGGGCGGGAAGAACGTCGTCATCGTCCTCCCCGACGCCGACATCGCGCAGGCCGCGACGCTCACCGCCGGCGGCGCGATGCGCTACGCCGGCCAGAAGTGCACGGCGACGAGCCGCGTCGTCGTCGCGAAGGAGGTCGAAGACGCGTTCCTCGCCGAGCTGCGGCGCCAGGTCGAGGCGCTCCCGCTCGGCCCCGTGACCGAGGCGACGGCGGCCGTCGGCCCGGTGATCAGCGAGCGGTCGCGGGACGCGCTCCGCGGCGTCGTCGATTCGTTAGGCACCGACTGCTACTACGTGGGCGCGGTGCCGGCGACAGCGGAGTTCGGGCGCGGCTACTGGGTGCCGCCGACGATCGCGCGCAACGTCGCCGCCGACTCGGCGCTCGCGCGCGAGGAGCTGTTCGGTCCCGTGCTCGCCGAGCTCCGCGCCGACGACCTCGATCACGCGATCGCGCTGGCGAACGACACGCCGTACGGGCTGAGCGCGTCGCTCTTCACGCGCGACATCCGCAGCGCGCTGCGCTACATCCACCGCATCCAGGTCGGCCTCGTGCGCGTCAACGGCGACACGACCGGCGTGGACCCGCACGCGCCCTTCGGCGGCATGAAGGGATCGAGCTCCGGCAGCCGCGAGCAGGGGCCGGCGGCGCGGGAGTTCTATACGGAGATCAAGACGGTGCAGGTGAATCCGTGAGCGGAAGACCGGGTGGCGGGTGGCGGATGGCGGGTGGCAAGAGCGCGACGGACTCTCTGGAGCGGGTGGCAACACCCGCCACCCCCCACCCGCCACCCGATCCGATTCGAGTAGTCGACTCCCACACCGAAGGCGAGCCCACCCGCGTCGTGATCGACGGGTGGCCGCAGCCGGCGGGGGCGACGATGGCGGAGCGGCGCGACGATCTGCGCGCGCGCTTCGACCACCTGCGGCGCGCGGTGGTGTGCGAGCCGCGTGGGCACGACGCCGTCGTCGGCGCGCTGCTGACGCCGCCGGTGAGCGCGGGCGCGGCGGCCGGCGTCGTCTTCTTCAACAACGGCACCTACCTCGGCATGTGCGGTCACGGGCTCATCGGTGTCGTGCGCACGCTCGAGTACCTCGGCCAGCTCGCGCCCGGCGAGGCGCGCTTCGACACGCCCGTCGGCAGCGTGCGCGCCGAGCTCGCCGCCGACGGCACGGTGACGATCGAGAACGTCCCCGCCTACCTGCACGCGAAGGACGTCGCCGTCGAGGTGCCCGGCTACGGCCGCGTCGTCGGCGACGTCGCGTGGGGCGGCAACTGGTTCTACATCACCCACGCCGATCACGTCCCCGTCGAGATGGCGCGCGTCGGTGAGCTGACGCGCTTCACGCAGGCCATCCAGGACGCGATCCGCGCGCAAGGGATCACCGGCGCGAACGGCGACGACATCGACCACGTCGAGATCTCGGCGCCGCCCGCGCGCGCCGACGCGCACTGCCGCAACTACGTGCTCTGCTCGGGCGGCGAGTACGACCGCTCGCCATGCGGCACCGGCACGTCCGCGAAGATGGCGGCGCTCCACGCCCGCGGCGAGCTCGCCCTGGGCGAGGAGTGGCGCCAGGAGGGGATCGCCGGCGGCCTGTTCACCGGCTGGCTGACGCCGGGCGAGGGCGGCGCGCTCGTCCCACACATTCGTGGTACCGCCTTCGTCACCGGCGAGGCGACGCTGCGCTTCGACCCGCGCGACCCGTTCCGCTTCGGCATCCCGGCGTCGGAGGGCGCGGCGTCCGCCGCCGTCGGCGCGTGACGCAGCCGCACCACCACCACCCGCTCCGCGGCACGCGCGCCGACGCGATCGTCGTCGGCGCCGGCATCGTCGGCGCGGCGTGCGCCAGCGCGCTCGCGCGCGAGGGGCTGCGCGTGACGGTGCTCGATGCCGGCTTCGCGGGTGGCGGCACGACGGCGGCGGGGATGGGCCACCTCGTCTCGATGGACGACTCACCAGAGCAGCTCGCGCTCACCGCCCTGTCGAACGAGCTGTGGCGCGAGCTCGCCGGCGCGCTCCCGCGCGCGGCGGAGTACGACCCGTGCGGCACGATCTGGGTCGCCGAGGACGACGCGCAGATGGATGCCGTGCGCGACAAGCAGCGCGTCTACCGCGAGCACGGCGTCGCGAGCGAGCTGCTCGACGCGCGACGGCTCGCCGAGCTCGAGCCGAACATCCGCGGCGGTCTCGCCGGCGGCCTGCTCGTGCCCGGCGACGCGGTCCTCTACCCGCCGCGCGCCGCGCTCTTCCTGCTCGACGACGCGCGCGACCGCGGTGCGACGCTCCGCGAGCGGTGCCGCGTGACGACGATCGCCGCGCACGCGGTCCACTGCGACGGCGAGGAGCTGCGTGCCGACGTCGTCGTCAACGCCGCCGGCGCCGACGCGGCGCGACTGACGCCCGAGCTGCCGATCGTGCCGCGCAAGGGCCACCTCGCGATCACCGACCGCCACCCCGGCTTCGTCCGCCATCAGCTCGTGGAGCTCGGCTACCTCGCGAGCGCGCACGTCATGACCACCGAGTCGGTCGCGTTCAACGTCCAGCCGCGCGCGACCGGGCAGGTGCTCGTCGGCTCGTCGCGCGAGCTGGTGGGGTGGGACGCGTCCACGAACCGCACCGTGCTGCGCCGTATGCTCGACCGCGCCGTCGCGTTCATGCCGTCGCTCGCGCGGCTGTCGGTGGTGCGCACGTGGACCGGCTTCCGCCCGGCGACGCCGGACAAGCTGCCGCTCATCGGTGCGTGGACGCCGACGCCGGGACTCTGGATCGCCGCCGGCCACGAGGGGCTCGGCATCACCACCTCTTTAGGCACCGCGCGCCTCCTCGCCGACCTCGTCGTCGGCCGCCGCCCGCCGATCGACGCCGCGCCGTTCTCACCCGCGCGCGTCCTCTCCCCCTCGGCCGCGGCCGTGCATTGAGCGACGCGTCGAGCAGGGACGCGCGCGACGCGCGCGGCACACGCGACGGCGCCCCGGCCGAGGTCACGATCGTCGCCGACGGCCGCGAGGCGCGCGTGCCATCGGATGTCACTGTCGCCGCCGCGCTCACGAACCTCGGCGTCCGCGCCTTCCGCCGCTCGGCCACGCGCGGCGAGCCCCGCGCCCCGCTCTGCGGCATGGGCGTCTGCTACGAGTGCCGCGTCTGCGTGGACGGGGTGGAGCAGCGGCGGTCGTGCATGATCCCCGTGGCCGACGGGCAGGTGGTATGGACCGGACACGGGGTGGGGAGTGGCGGGTCGCAACGGCCTCGGGATGTCTCCGGCGGCCGTTCCCGACCCGCGACCCCCGACCCCCGACCCCCGGCTTTCGACATCGTCGTTATCGGCGCCGGTCCCGCCGGCATCGCCGCCGCGACACGTGCCGCCGAGTCGGGGCGCCGGGTCGTCGTGCTCGACGAGAGCCCGGAGGTCGGCGGGCAGATCTGGCGCCACCGCGCGACGCGCGGTGCGCCGCGCGCGGCGCGCCGCTGGATCGCGCGGCTCGGGCGCTCCGGCGCGACCGTGCTGCGCGGCGCGTCGGTCGTGGACGCGCACGGCGACTCGCAGAGCGGATTCGTCGTGACGGCGGAACAGGGCGACGCGCCCGTCGTCGTGCGTGCGCGCGCCCTCGTGCTCGCGACCGGCGCCCGCGAGCGCTTCCTTCCATTCCCGGGGTGGACGCTGCCGGGCGTGATCGGCGTCGGCGGCGCGCAGGCGCTGCTCAAGGCGGGCGCGTCGTTCGCGGGCAAGCGCGTCGTCGTCGCCGGCAGCGGCCCGCTCCTGCTCCCGGTGGCGTCGTCGCTCGCCGCCGCCGGCGCGCGCGTCGTCCTAGTCGCCGAGCAGGCGCCGCGGCACGCGGTCGCGCGCTTCGCGCTAGGGCTCTGGCGGCGGCCGCTCGTACTGCTCGAGGCGGCGCGCTACCGCGCGGGCTTCTCGCGCACGCCGTACGAGACCGGCACGTGGGTGACGGCCGCGCGCGGCGACGGCCGCGTCGAGCGCGTCGAGCTCACCGACGGCACCGGCGAGGGGCGCGCAACGCGAACGATCGAATGCGACGTGCTGTGCGCCGCGCACGGCCTCGTGCCCGGTAGCGAGCTCGCGCGGCTGCTCGGCTGCGCGACCGCGGCCGGTGGTGCCGTCGTCGTGGACGGCCGGCAGCAGACGACACGCGCCGGCGTGTACTGCGCCGGCGAGCCGACGGGGGTCGGCGGCGTGGAGCTCGCGCTCGCCGAGGGCGAGGTCGCCGGGCTCGCCGCCGCCGGCCGCGACGCCGACGCGCGCGCGCTCGCCGGACGCCGCCTCACGGGACTGCGCGCCGCCGCCGCGGCGATGGAGCGCGCGTTCGCGCCGCGTGCCGAGCTGCGCGACGTCGCCACGCCCGAGACGATCGTCTGCCGCTGCGAGGACGTGACGCTCGAAGAGATCGAGCCCGCGTGGACGCCGCGACAGGCGAAGCTCTACACGCGCGCCGGCATGGGCGCGTGCCAGGGGCGCGTCTGCGGCACCGCGCTCGAGTTCCTCTTCGGTTGGCCGGCCCACGACGCGGCGCGCGTGCCGACGGAGCCGGCGTTGCTCTCCACCCTCCTCGCGGGCGCGGCGCACTCCGCCGCCGCGCCGCCCGACCAGCAGCACGGAGCCTGACGACACATGCAGAAGCGCGACTGGGCCGGCGTCTTCCCGGCCATCACGACCCCGTTCCACCGCGACCTCTCCGTGGACCACGACGCGCTCGCCGCGCACGTGCGCTGGCTGGTGGACAGCGGCTGCGTCGGCATCGTCGCCCTCGGATCGTTAGGCGAGTCGGCGACGCTGACGAGCGACGAGAAGGTGCGGATCCTCGAGACGTGCCGCGCCGCGCTCCCCGCGCACGTGCCGGTGGTCGCCGGCATCGCCGGCCTCAGCACGGCCGAGTGCGTCGCCCTCGCGCGCCGCGCCGAGGCCGCCGGCTGCGACGGCCTGATGGCGCTGCCGGCGTACGTCTACAAGGGCGACTGGCGCGAGACGCGGGCGCACTACGGCGCCGTCATCGGCGCGACGTCGCTCTCGTGCATGCTGTACAACAACCCGATCGCGTACGGCACCGACGTCACGCCCGACCAGCTCGCGGAGCTCGCCGAGCGCCACGACAACCTGCACGCGGTAAAGGAGTCGAGCGGCGACGTGCGGCGCGTGACGGCGCTGCGCGCCCGGCTCGGCGGCCGGCTGGCGATCTTCGCCGGCATGGACGACATGATCCTCGAGAGCATCCCGATGGGCGCCGTCGGCTGGATCGCGGGGCTCGTCAACGCGCTGCCGGTCGAGTCGGTGCAGCTCTTCGAGCTGGGTCGGACGGGGCAGACCGAGGCGGCGCGCGCCCTCTACGACTGGTTCCTGCCGCTGCTGCGGCTCGACACGGTCCCGAAGTTCGTCCAGCTCATCAAGCTGGTGCAGGCCGAGGTCGGGCGCGGCACGCCGACCGTGCGGCCGCCGCGCCTCGAGCTCGAGGGCGAGGAGCTGGCGCAGGTGCGCGCGCTCGTCCGGTCGAGCCTCGCCAACTGCCCCAGCGCGAGCCTGAAGGCGGCGGCGGGCGTCGCGACGGCGACCGCGGGGTGAGCAAACGCACGGCGTGTTGGTGACTGACGCGGGGGGCGTCTCGTCGAATGTGGATCGCCCGTCGTCTCCTCTCGCCGCCGCTCCCTCCGGCTCGATGCCTCCCGCTCCGCTGACGCCATCATCCGCCGACGATCCGTCGCGACCCGACCGGCCGCGCGCGTCCGTCGCCGAGCGGATCGCCGACGGCATGGCGCACCTCCGTGCCGGCGACGGCGACGGCGCGCTCGCCGCGTTCGACGACGCCGCGCGTCTCGCGACCGGGCTGGACGACGTCGCCGGACTGTCGGCCGCACTCCGGCACCAGTCCATCGTCCGGCGGCAACGGTCGGAGTGGGACGAGGCGATCGTCCTCGCGCACCGTGCCGCCGACGTCGCGCGCGACGGGGGCCTGCGCGACGCGCTCGCCGAGGCGTACAACGCGGAGGCCGTCGTCCACCAGTCGCGCGGCGCGTTCGCCGAGGCGGAGGCGCTGCTGGCGGAGGCGTTCGTCACGACCGACGACCGCCGGCTGCTCGGCGCGGTGCTCGCCAACCTCGGCTCGATCGCGGCCCAGCGCGGCGACCTCGAGGGCGCGCGCACGCACCTGCTCGGGTCGGCGAAGGAGTTCCGCGCCTGCGACTACTTCCTCGGCGAGGCGTCGGTGCTGAACAACCTCGGGCGTCTCTGCCTCGACCAGCGCAACGTGCGCATCGCGCTGCCGATGCTCCAGGACGCGCTCGGCGCGGCGCGGCGCGCGGGCGACGCGGAGCTCGTCGCGATCGTGCAGCGCAACCTCGCCGAAGCGGTCGGCCTCTCCGGCAACCCCGACGGGGCCGAGTCGCTCGCGGCGACCGCGCTCGAAACGTTCACCGCCGAAGGCAACGAGGCGCGGCGCGCGGAATGCCTGCGCATCCTCGGCGAGCTGGACGAGGCGCGCGGCAACCGT
>DATMHT010000261.1:0-6697 GCA_035554795.1 Gemmatimonadaceae bacterium
TTCCGACAAGGTTGCGCAGGCCGCTGCCGAGCGCCGACGTCACCGGCACCCTGGCGCGGTCGAGGATCACGCGCTCGGCTGCCACTTCTCGCCGTGACTTCCCTCCGACGAGCACCGGCTGCAGGCCGAAGTCGCCGTAGAGCGCGTTCGCGACTTCGGCCCAGCGCTCCGGCATCCAGTCTTTCTCCGCCTTGCTCGTCGCGACGACGATTGGCGCGATGGGGCGATCGAACTGCCGCATGAACTCGCGCTGCCACGCACGCTCGTGCTCCCAGGGACCGAGGTTCCAGACGACCGGTTCGTGCGGCACACCGAGCGCCTCGAGGAACTCGAAGTACTGGTCCTGCACGTGCTGGCCGTCGCGCGGGTGGATGCGATCGGTGGTGAAGAGCCAGTTGAGGTCGCGCGCGCGGGCGCGGTCGAAGCCGAGCTTCACCGGCGCGCGCACGAAGCTCGTGATGATCCCCGCCTTGAAGTAGACCTGCAGGTTGATGCAGACGTCGAAGCGGCGCGCGGCGAGCTGTCGGCGCGTGTCGAGGAAGCCGCGGGCGCCGCGCGTGCGGTCGAAGAGGACGATGTCGTCCACCGCGGGGTGGCCGCGGACGAGCGTCGCCGGGCCGGGCTGGAGCACCCAGGTGACGTGCGCCGCCGGGTCGTGCCGCTTGAGCGCGGTGACGAGCGGGCAGACGTGCACCGCGTCGCCGACGGCGCTCATCATCACGATGCAGACGCGATCGAGCGCGACGCCGGCGAGCGGGGCGTTCGCGACGCGTGACGGCGCGCTCACTCCGTGCGCTCCGCGTCGGCCGACCGCTTGCGGCGCTTCGGCGGCGGCGGGAGCAGCGGCGTCACGAGCTCGAGCAACCGCGCGACGTCGCGCTCGGCGGCGCCGGTCGCGCGCCGCACGCCACGCTTGCGCAGGCTGCGCTCGAGGCGCGCGACGTTCGACCAGGCGGCGCGGGGATCGTTCGGCGATCGGAAGCGCACGACGTCCACGTCGAGGACCCACGCCTCCGCGTCGGCGCCGGTCGCGTCGGGCGAGAGCAGCACGTTCTTGATGTTCAGGTCCGGGTGGCGCACGCCGGCGCGGGAGAGCGCGCCGAGCAGCACGGCCGTCGCCGCGAGCGCGCCGTCGCGCTCGGCGTCGGTCGCGTCGCCCTCGAGCACGGCGGCGAGGTCGCGGCCGTGAACCTCGCGCGTCGCGACGTCGGCGCGGCGGAGCAGCGCGCCCGCGGGGTATAGCACGTAGGCGACGAACTCCGGTGTGCGCACGCCGGCGGCGGTGAGACGCAGCGCGGCGTCGAGCTCGCGCGGCGCGCGCGTCGGCGCGAGGAACTTGTCGCCGGTGATCGGCGCGAGCAGTCCGCCGTGGCGCGCGTGGCGCACGACGACGCGCGTGCCCGGCGCCGAGCCGGTGGTGGGGAGCGCGACCGCGTACGCGGTGCCGCGGCCGGCGAGCGCCCGCGCGTCCGGCTGTCGCGCCGCCCACTCGTGCAGCGTGCCGCTGCCGGCGAGCGCCTCGCGCACGGCGCGCGCCTCGCTGGCGCGGGCGACGACCTCGGCGCCCCCGGTGGTGAGGAAGCGCTGGTAGCCCGGCGGGGCGTGGCCCGTCATCGCGACGTCGTGGCCGCGCCCGCGGCGCCCTGGTCCACCGCGACCTCGCCCGAGTCGCGCCGCGCGACGACGCGGAAGACGCGCACCGGCTGGCTCTTGCCCTTCAGCTCGAGCGGCGGCCGCTCCTCGAGCCGCGGCGTCTCGGCGAGCGCGAGGCGCATCGCGTCCGCGATCAGCACCTCGCCCCCCGCGGCCGCCTCGCAGAGCCGGGCCGCCGTGTTCACCGTGTCGCCGATGACGGTGAACTCCATGCGGCGCTCGCTGCCGATGTTGCCCGCGAACACCTCGCCGAAGCTCAACCCGATGCCGGCGCGCAGCTCCGGCCGCCCGTCGGCGCGCCATCGGGCGTTGAGCTGCTCGAGCGACTCCTGCATGTCGAGCGCGGCGCTCAGCGCCTGGTCGGCGTCGTCGGGCGCACCGAGCGGCGCGCCCCACTGCGCCATGACGGCGTCGCCAATGAACTTGTCGAGCGTACCGCCGTGCTTGAACACGCACTCGACCATCTCGGTGAAGTACTCGCTCAGCAGCGCCGCGATCGCGTCGGGGCGCATCGTCTCCGAGAGCGCCGTGAAGCCGCGCAGGTCGCTGAAGAGCACGGCGACCTGACGCCGGTCGCCGCCGAGCCTGGCCGCCTCGGGCGACTCGGCGATCCGCTCGGCGAGCGACGGGGCGAAGTAGCGCTCGAAATTGCTGCGCACGAGCGTCTCGTGGCGGATGCGCTCGGCGTAGCGGCTGTTCTCGATCGCCGCGGCGGCGATGCCGGCGAAGGCGATGAGGAACTCGAGGTCCGATTCGCGGAAGCGATGGGTGAGCGTGAGGTTGTCCACGTACAGCACGCCGAGCACCCGCCCCTCGCCGCCAACGAGCGGCGCGCACATCGTCGAGCGCACCTTCTGCACGAGCACGGAGTCGCCGCCGAACCGCTGGTCCTGCGGGGCGTCGTTCGAGAGCACGGCGACCTTGTCGTCCACCGCCGTGCGGGCGATGGACTGCGGCACGGCGCGCGTCGCGGGCGCGCCGTCGCGCTCGCGCGCGACCTTCGGGACGAGCGCGCCGCGGTCGTCGGTGAGCATCACCGAGACGAGGTCGGCGTCGAGGATCTGGAAGGTGAAGTCCACGATCTTGTCGAGCAGCGCGTCCGTCTCGACCGCACGCGAGAGCGCCGTCGAGACCTCGAGCAGGAGGGCGAGACGCTGCTGGCTCGCCGCCAGCTCGGCGTAGGCCGCCTCGGCGGCGCGCGGGTCGCCCGGCGAGGTCCGCGGCGCGCTCGTCGGGGCGAGTGGCGTGCCGGCCGACGTGCCGCCGAGCAGACTGCTCACACCGCGACCGCCGTCGAAGGCCGGCACCGGCCGGAACACCGTCGCCGAGCCGCGGATCGCGCGCGCCGACTGCGGCGTCTCGGCGCCGGCGCGCGGCGCCGGCGTCTCGCGCACGCGGAACGCGACCCGGCCGAAGCCGATCACGTCACCGGCGGAGAGCCGCGCCTCGCTCACCTTCGCGCCGTTGAGGAAGGTGCCGTTGCTCGACCCGAGGTCGCGCACGTCGACGCCCGTGGCGTCGCTGCGCACCTCGGCGTGGCGTCGCGAGATCGTCGGGTCGAAGACGGGGATGTCGCTGTTGAGCGCCCGCCCCAGGACGAGCGGCACGCCCGTCGGCAGCTCGAACGTCTGGTTGCCGTCGGAGGCGACGAGTTGGAAAAGCATGGGGGGAATATGGAACGGCGAGGGCCTACGGCCTAGGGCGTAGGGCGTAGACGGGCCGCTCGGGACGCTGCCGACCGCCGTTTGAAACCAGACACCTCAAACCGTAGGCTAGGCCCTAGGCCCCGGACCCTACGGCGCGGACTCTCCCGATCGCCGTCAACACCGCCCGCGCCTTGTTCTCCGTCTCCTCCCATTCGCGCTCCGGCACGGAGTCGTAGACGATGCCGGCGCCGGCCTGCACGGAGGCCGTCCCGTTCGCGATGACACAGGTGCGGATGGTGATCGCGAGGTCCATGCGCCGGTCGCCGTACGCCACATAACCGACGGCGCCGGCGTAGGGGCCGCGCCGCTCGGGCTCGAGCTCGTAGATGATCTCCATCGCCCGCACCTTCGGCGCGCCGGTCATCGTGCCGGCGGGGAAGGTCGCGCGGAAGACGCCGAGCGCGGAGGCGTCCGCCGGCAGCCGTCCCTCCACCTGGCTCACGATGTGGAGGACGTGCGAGTAGCGCTCGACCTTCATCAGCTCGGTCACCTCGACGCTGCCGTATTCGGCGATGCGCCCGACGTCGTTGCGACCGAGGTCCACGAGCATCACGTGCTCGGCGCGCTCCTTCTCGTCGGCGAGCAGCTCCGCGGAGAGAAGGGCGTCCTCCGCCGCCGTTCGGCCGCGGGGGCGCGTGCCGGCGATCGGGCGCACGGTGACGCGGTCGTCGGCGACGCGCACGAGCAGCTCGGGCGAGCTACCGACGAGCTCCACGCCGTCGAGCGCGAGGTGGTACATGTACGGGGACGGGTTGAGCACGCGCAGCGCGCGGTAGAGCGCGAGCGAGTCGAAGTCGTGCGGCACGTCGATGCGGCGCGCGAGCAGCGCCTGGAAGCAGTCGCCGGCGCGCACGTACTCCTTGATGCGCTCGACGTCGGCGATGAATCGCTCGCGCTCGTAGCTGGACGTCCCGCGCGCCGGCGCCGCGGACGGGTCGAGGTCGAGCGGCTCGAGCGCGCCGGGGCCGCGCAGGCGCGCGATCGTCGCGTCCACGTCGCGCGCCGCGTCGTCGTAGAGCGCGCGGAGCGTGCGCTCGTTGCTGCCCGCCGGGACCGGCACGCTGACGACGACGCGCGCCTGCGCGCGAAGGTTGTCCACGATGACCAGCGCGCGGGTGAAGACGAAGAGCGCGTCGGGCACGTCGAGCGCGCGGGCCGGTGCCTCGGGCAGACGCTCGACGTGGCGGACGACGTCGTAGCCGAAGAAGCCGACGGCGCCGCCCCAGAACGCGCCGAGCTCCGGCACCTCGACCGGCTCGTGGGCGGCGACGAGGGCGCGGAGGTCCTCGATCGGATCGGCGGGGCGGCGCTCGCCGTGCCAGCCGCGCTCGGGCGTCCAGTCGTCCACCGCGCCGTCGCGCAGACGCCACGCCCGGGCCGGCTCGGTGCCGAGGAACGTGTAGCGCGCCCACGTCTCGCCGCCGGCGGGCGCGGACTCGAGGAGGAACGCGAACGGCGGCCGGCGCAGCTTGGCGAACGCCGAGACGGGTGTGTCGGCGTCGAGCAGACAGTCGCGCCAGACGGGGACGAGCCCGCCGCGCGCGGCGAGGGAACGAAAGGAATCGAAGGACATCGCGGGATCGAGTCGGGCGTCCGGCGAGGTTGCCCGCCGCATCACCGTCGGAGAACTTACAGCCATGCTCCGCACCAGAGGCGCGACCGTCGCGCTCGGCGCCGTCGCGCTCGTCGTCAGCGTGGTCGCCGCGGCACCCGCGAGCGCACAGCGGCCGCAGCCGCCGGCGCAGTGGAACGACGCGCGCACACGCGATCTCGTCGAGCGCGCCACCGCGCGCCGCGCCCAGCAGCTCGCCGACACGGGACTGGTGGACTACAAGGCGACCGCGCACGGCTACCTCACGTTCCTGGCGCAGGTCGGCGAGGGGCTCACCGAGCCGCCGAAGGTCGTGAAGGCGGACCAGCTCGCGCTCGAAGTGTACTGGCACGCGCCCGACATGAGCAAGCAGCGCATCGTCGGCCGCCGCGACACGCTCCTGCTGCCGACGGACATCAACTACCACCGCGACCACCTCGGCATCGTCCAGAACAACTTCCCGAACGCGATCCGCCTCGGGGAGGGCGACGAGGTGCTCGACGTGCCGCACCCGCTCTCGGCCGCCGGGCTCGAGGCGTACGACTACGCCATCAGCGACTCGCTCCAGATCCGCCTCCCCGACCGGAAGATCGACGTCATCGAGGTGCGGGTGCGGCCGAAGGACGACACGAAGCCGCGCGCCATCGGCGCCGTCTACATCGATCGCGACGAGGCGCAGGTGGTGCGGATGGCGTTCAGCTTCACGCGTGCCGCGCTCCGCGACAAGGATCTCGAGGACGTCTCCGTCGTGCTCGAGAACGCGCTCGTCGGCACGCGCTTCTGGCTCCCGCGGCGACAGGAGATCGAGATCCGGCGCACGGGCACCTGGCTCGACTTCCCGGCGCGCGGCATCATCCGCGGCCGCTGGGAGATCGGCGACTACGCGGTGAACCAGGGGCTCGCCCTCGCGATCTTCGGCGGCCCGGAGCTCACCTTCCTCCCGCCCGAGCAGCGGCGGCGCTACGCGTTCGGCGGCGGCTCCGTGCTCGACTCGCTCCCCGCCGACGTCCGCATGGTGACCGACGAGGACGTGCGCCGCGTGCAGGCGCAGGCGCGCGCGCTCGTGCAGCAGCAGGTGCTCGCGCGCACGCGCTCGAGCGCGCTCGCCGCGCGGCGCATCTCCGACTTCGCGCGCGTGAACCGCGTCGAGGGGCTCGCGCTCGGCGCGGGCTACGTGTGGCGCGTGGGGAGCGGCGTGAGCGTCACCGCGCAGGGGCGCTACGGCTTCGACGACAACCAGGTGAAGGGGCGCCTCGCGCTCGCGCACCGCTGGCCCGGCGGCGCCGCGCTCCGCCTCACCGGCTACCGCGACTTCCGCGAGGCGGGCGACGAGCCGGAGGTGTCGCTCGCGCGGAACTCGCTCGCCGCGCAGGAGTTCGGGAGCGACTGGACGGACCCGTACCTCGCGCGCGGCGCCGAGCTCGCGGCGGACCTGGTGAGCGGGACGAGCGGGCTGCGCGGCACGCTCTCCGCGGCGTACGAGCAGGATCGGGCGCTCTCGGTGCACGCGACGCCGTTCGCCGGCCGCTACGAGCCGACGCTGCCGGTCGCGGGCGTCTCGCTCGTCCGCGTCGGCCTGGAGGTCGAGCGGCCGCCGGCGCTCGGCCCGCTCGGCGTCGAGTGGCGGCTCGGCGGCAGCCTGCGGACGTCGATCTACACGGACGGGTCGGGGTGCGGCGACGCGGTGCTCCGTCCGCCGCGGCCGGAGAGCTCGTTCATGCCGCCGCCGGACGCGCTCTCCTGCGAC
>DATMHT010000262.1:0-1592 GCA_035554795.1 Gemmatimonadaceae bacterium
CGGCGGGCGCGGCGGCCCGGGAGGTCTGCGCCTGCTCGGCGACACCGCGCACATCCTGAGCGCCACGACGACGGTGAACGACGCGAGCGACCGTACGGTGAGCGGGCTCGCGCAGGGCAGCACGCAGCGCACCGTGAGCGGCACGTCAGCGGGCGAGGAGACGACGGCCGGCACGTCGAGCCGCGGCGACTTCACGGCGACGCGCTCGGTGGCGGACACCGCGAGCGGGCTCGTCGTCCCCGTCCAGGCGGGCATGCCCACCTATCCGACGGCGGGCACCGTCGTTCGCGTCATGCAGGCGACGCTGACCTACACCGGCCAGTCGCCGGTGACGCTCTCGCGCCGCGAGGTCGTCACCTACGACGGCTCCGCGACCGCGCACGTCGTCATCACCGAGAACGGCACGACGCGGAATTGCACGCGCGCGTTGCCGCGGGGGGAGTTGAGCTGTTCGTGAGAGCGGGTGGCGGGTGGCGGGTGCGCGGATTGCTACGACGGGCCGGCTCTCTCACGCTGAGAGGCCGGCCCGTCGGTGTTGCTACCCGCCACCCGCCACCCCCAACCCGCCATTCACAACCGATCCCCGCTCGGCAGCCACGGCGCCAGCCTTTCCCGCAGCGCCTTCAGCGCCTTGCCCATCTGCGCTTCGACGGCTTTCACGGAGACGCCGAGGGTGGCGGCGATCTCGGTGTAGCGGAGACCGTGGACGCGACTCAGCTCGAAGACCTCGCGGCAGCGGGGCGTGAGCTCGCCGATGGCGGCGCGGACGGCTGTCTCCATCTCCTCGGCGACGAGCAGCGCCGGCGCGGCGGGGTCGCGGGCCTCCTCGGGCGCCGCCGCCTGCGCCGCGCCGCGCTCGGCGACGCGGAGGTGGCGCAGGTGGTTGAGGGCGCGGTTGCGGGTCGCCTGGAAGAGGTACGCCTGCGGCGAGCCGTCGGCGTCGAGCCGCTCGCGCCGTCGCCACAGCTCGAGCATCACGTCCTGCACGAGCTCCTCGGCCACCGCCCGCTCGCGCACCACGGCGTCGGCCGCGCGCACGAGCGGCGCGTACCAGGCGCGGAAGATCGCGTCGAACGCCTCGCGTGCCTCCGCCTCCTCGCCACTGCTCAACTGGGCGAGGAGCTCACGATCGTTCATCGGCACGCGGACGAGGTTCGGACTGGATGCCACGGGAGTCGATGTGAGGCCGAGCGAGCGGCGAGCCGACGGACGAACCGACGAACGAATCAACGGCGACCTCTCTCAGTTCATCCACGAGTTGTCGGCCGTCAGCGTTTAGTGTCCGATTCGATCCGCGACCGCCGTCTCTCTCGCCGTGGCGCTCGCCGGCGAGAGAGGCGCCCCGGCCTCGACGTATGTATACTCCGGCAGACCGCCGGGCGCCCACCGTGCTAGGGTAGCCGCCGGCTTCCGTGTTCCCCCGGTATGACCGACACGCCGCTCCCTCCGTCCAGCCGCGACAGCGACGCGCCCCCCGACTGGGAGGTGCTCGCGCGATATCAGGCCGGCGAGAGCCCGGAGCCGGAGGCGCGCGCCGTGTCGGCGTGGCTCGCCGCCCACCCCGGGGACGCGAAGCTGCTCGCGCGCCTCGA
>DATMHT010000263.1:0-3447 GCA_035554795.1 Gemmatimonadaceae bacterium
CGTACCGACAGCGCCTACTCCGCCGTGCAGGAGCGTGGCCGGGCGGTGATGGGCGTGAACCAGTACACGTCCGCGCACGTCTTCGAGGATCTCCCCGACGGCGGCCGCATCGTCCTCGACCGCGCCGACTCCGCCGACACGGCCGGCATCGCCACGATCCGCCGGCACATGCGCGAGATCGCCGACGACTTCCAGCGCGGCAACTTCACGAAGCCGTTCCGGGTCCACGCCCAGCAGGTGCCGGGCACCGCGGTCATGGCCGAGCGCCGCGCGGCCATCTCGTACGCGGTGACGGACCGGCCGCGCGGCGCGGAGGTGGACATCCGCACCACCGACTCCGCCGCCGTCGCCGCCGTGCACGCCTTCCTCGCCTTCCAGCGCCGCGACCATCACGCCGCCGGGCACGAGATGCATTGAGAGTCGGGTAACGGGTAAGGGGTAACGGGAACGCGGAGCCCGGCCCCTTACCCGTTACCCGTTACCCGCCCTTCACCTCGGCACCGTCGCCGCCGCGTGGTCGGGCACGTCCCGCTCGTACGGCAGCGCCATCAGCGGCGACGACAGGATGAAGTCGGCCGTCGCCCGGTTGCACGCGATCGGGATGTTGTACACGACCGCGATGCGCAGCAGCGCCTTGACGTCCACGTCGTGCGGGTGCGGCGCGAGCGGATCCCAGAAGAAGATCACGCAGTCGATGCGCCCCTCGGCGATGCCCGCCCCCACCTGCTGGTCGCCGCCGAGCGGGCCGCTGCGGAAGCGGGTCACGGGCAGCCCGAGCTCGGCGGCGAGGATCCCTCCCGTCGTGCCGGTCGCGTACAGCTCGTGCTCGGCGAGCGCGGCGCGGTGCTCGCGCGCCCAGTCGGCGAGGTCCACCTTGCAGTTGTCGTGGGCGATGAGCGCCACGCGCTTCCGCTGGAGCATCTGGGCCTGGACTCTGTTCATGGCGCCCTCCCGCCCGCTAGTGTGTGGTCGAGGATCGTGCTCGAATGTAGCCCGCGGGGACCGGGTTTCTACGGCCGAATGCCGTCACGATCCCGCAACGCGTACACCGCGACGGAGGTGGAGCATGCGGCTCCTGGTCATCAGGCACGGCGACGCCGTCGAGCGCGAGGAGTTCGCGGAGTCCGGGCAGGACGACGCGCTGCGCCCGCTGACGGAGGAGGGAACGCGGAAGATGGAGCGCAACGCGAAGGCGCTCCGCCGCGTCGTGGACGCGCTCGACGTGCTCGGCGCCAGTCCGCTGCTCCGCGCCGCGCAGACCGCGGGCGTCGTCGCGGCGGCGTACGACGACGTCGCGGTCACGACCGTCCCCGCCCTCGCGCCCGAGAGCCCGCTCGACGACTTCCTCGCCTGGCTGCGGCAACGTCGGGAGGCGGAGGTCGTCGCCGCCGTCGGCCACGAGCCGCACCTCGGCACGCTCGTGACCTGGCTCCTCACCGGCCTGGAGGAGTCGCGCACGCCGCTGCGCAAAGGCGGCGCGTGCCTCCTCGAGTTCGACGGCCGGCCGCGGCCCGGCGGCGCCCGGCTGCTCTGGGCGCTCACGCCGGCGCTGCTGCGGCTGATCGGCGACTGACGCCGCGCCGCGGCAGCGCCGCGATCACGTCGCTTACATCGGCTCGTCCGCCGTCGGTCCGTAGATGGACGGGAGCGGCACGTCGCGCAGGCGCAGGTAGACGCTGAGCTGGCCGCGATGGTGGATCATGTGATTCACCAGCAGCGTCCGCAGCACCGCCGCGCGCGGCAGCGAGAAGATGACATGGTCGCCGTTCCGGAACGTCCACTTCGCGCCGAGGTCGGCGTCGGCCACGCCAGCGATCGCCGCGCGCGACTTGCGCACGTTCTCGTCGAACGTCTCGAGCAGCGCCTTCGCCGACACGAAGCGCGGCGGCTTCAGGCCGCCGCCGGCCGCCGCATCGAGCTCGGGCTGGTTGATGATCATCGCGCCGAACCCGGCGAGCGTGGCGATGTGCTGCGCGAGGTCGCCGAGGTTGGTGGACTTGGGGTGCGGCTTCCAGGCGGCCTCCGCATCGGGCACGCGCTCGAGCAGCCGGCGCGTCGTGGCCATCTCCTGGTCGAACTCGGGCAGCAGCGTGTTCGCGATCATGACGGTCGAATCTCCAGCTCCGGTGTCGGGTGCTTCACGTGGACCCGGATGATGGCCGCGACGACGCGCCCGCGCCACCCACTTGCGGTGCTCCGCGGCCGCGCTACACGGCGCGCGTCACGCGTCCCCCGTTCCGCCCCTGCCGCGCGGTCGGTAGAATCCTCTCCACCATTCCGGTCCTCTCCGCGTCCCCATCACCCCGTCTCGATGCTCTGGTACGTCGCGGCCGGCAGCGCGCTCGGTGGCGTCACCCGCTTCCTGCTCGGCGGCTACCTGCAGCGCGCGGCCGGCGCGTCCTTTCCCGTCGGGACGCTCGTCATCAACGTCACGGGCTCGTTCCTGCTCGGCTTCCTGCTCCGCTACGCCCTCGGCACCGCGAGCGTGACGCCCGAGGTGCGCGCGCTGCTGACGACGGGCTTCTGCGGCGGCTACACCACCTTCTCGACGTTCAGCTACGAGGCCGTCGCGCTGGCCGAGGACGGCGCCTGGGCGCGCGTCGCCGCGTACGTGGCCGCGAGCGTCCTCCTCTCGATCGCCGCCGCCTTCCTCGGCGTCGTCGCGGCGCGGGAAGCGCTGCTGTTGCGGGACGGATGAAGAGCGGCTCTCGGCTGTCAGCTCTCGGCTCTCGGCTGTTCGACAGGATGAACGGGATGAACAGGATTGGGTGTGCTCTTCATCCCGTGCATCCCGTTCATCCTGTCCAATAGGGCGCCGAGAGCCGAGAGCTGACAGCCGAGAGCTGAGAGCTGCTTCCACCGGAGACACCATGCACGGCTTCGTCGGAGAGCGCGTCCTGATGCGCATCCACGTCGGGGAATCGGACAAGCACGGCGGGCGGCCGCTCTATCGCGCGCTCGTCGAGCTGCTGCGCGAGCGCGGCTGCGCCGGCGCAACGGTGCTCCGCTGCATCGCCGGCTTCGGCGCGCGGCGCGAGGTGCACAGCATGCTCAACGAGATCACCGCGGCCGACATGCCCGTCGTCGTCGAGTGCGTCGAGAGCGCGGAGAAGCTCGACGCGGTACTGCCGGAGATCGACGCGATGCTCGTGGGCGGGCTCGTGACGCTCGAGCGGGCGAAGGTCATCCTCTACCGCGCCGGCGCGCCGGCGGCGGACGCGTGAGCGGAGGCGAGCGACCCATGCACGGTCTCGAGGGCGAGCGCACGCTGATGCGCATCCACATCGGGGAGAACGACCGCCACGGCGGCGTGCCGCTGTATCGCGCGATCGTGGACCTCCTGCGCGCCCGCCACTTCGCCGGCGCGAGCGTCTTCCGCGGCGTGCTCGGCTTCGGCGCCCAGGCGCGCGTCCACGAGGACCACGTCTTCCGCCTGTCGGGCGACCT
>DATMHT010000264.1:0-3733 GCA_035554795.1 Gemmatimonadaceae bacterium
ACCTGGACGGTGAGGTTGCGCGAGAGCGATCGTCGCGCGGGGATAGCCGCTGGCTCGGCGGGCGTCGTCGTGGTGGCGGATGCGTCCATGCGGCGTGCAACGTCGCACGGGGCGTGCGAGGGCACAAGGCGCTCCCTGAAAAGCGGCGCCGCGGATCTTCGCGGATGAACGCGGATAGGGCAGTCCTGTGGGAGAACTCGGACCGCGGAGGACGCGGAGGACTGCTCCTGCTGTGCAAAGAGACTGAACCACGGAGGTCACGGAGAAACACGGAGGCGAGCCTGGACAGCTCGATCTTCGTGTCCTCCGTGACCTCCGTGGTTCAAGCTTTTCAAAGAGCAGCCATATCCGCGTTCATCCGCGAAGATCCGCGGCGCCGCTTCTCGCCGAGTAGCGGCTACTGGCCGTCGGCGTTCGCTCCGTTCGTCTTCGATTGGACCTGCTTCGCCTGCGCGAGGTGGGCCTGGAAGGCGGGCGCGACCTTCACCTGGAGCGCCTTGAGGTCGGCGTTCTGCGTCGCCGGCAGGAGCTGGCTCGTCACGGCGTCGATGACCGCCTGGTGGTACGTCACCTCGTGATCGATGAACGCCCTGTCGAACGCCGCGCCGCGCGCGTGGCGGAGCGTCTTCATGATCGCGACGTGGTCCTGGTAGAGCGCGAAGTCCTTGCCCGGCGGCGTCGGCGTGACCTTGAGCCGGGCGGCGAGGTCGCGGCCCTGCTGGCGCACCATCCGGTGATCGCGCACCATCATCCGGCCGAAAGCGCGCACGTCCTTGCTGTGCCCCTTCTTCGCGGCGAGCGCGCCGGTCTCCATGTCCCACGTGTTGGCGGCGTCGAAGATCGCGACGATGGTCGGATCGTCGAGCCCCTTCGCCGCGGGCGCGGCGTTCTGCGCGTGGGCGGACGGCGTAACGGACAGCGCGGCGACGGCGAGCGCCGCGGCGGTGATGGTGGCGCGGGTACGAGCGAGCATGTGAGCCTCCAATAGGTGTCGTGTGTCGTGCCGTGCAGCCGACGGATCGGTGGCACTGACGGAGGTACGACGCCGGATCGGGATCGGATCTCGGGGGGGATGACAGCTCTCGGGCGTTGTTGGACAGGATGAACAGGATGAACGGGATGTGAGTGTGCTCTTCATCCCGTTCATCCTGTTCATCCTGTCCAACCGCCAAGTGCAGCTCCTCACGCGGCCTAGCCATTGGTGGAGGGGCCGTCCACCGAAACGGCCGGTGTCGCCGCGTGCGTGACCGACGCCATCGTGATGCAGGCGGAGCGGGAACCTCTCCGGCTCCGCACTACGTTGGCGACTTCGGAGGAACCGCAGCATGACAGCCACGTCCACATCACGGAGCGACAGTCCACTCGCCGCCCTCTCCGACGCGCTCGCCGCGGCGGTCGAGGACGCCGGCCGCGCGACGGTCGCCATCCACGCGCGACAGCGCATCCCGTCGAGCGGCGTCGTCTGGCGCCCGGGCGTCGTCGTCGCCGCGCACCACACGATCCGTCGTGAGGACGGGATCACCGTCACGCTCGACGGCGGCCGCCGCGCGCTCCCGGCGCAGCTCGCCGGCCGCGACCCGAGCACCGACCTCGCCGTGCTCACCGTCGCCGGCGCCGACGCCGCCGCCTCGTTAGGCGACAGCGACACGCTCCGCGTCGGCCACCTCGTGCTCGCCGTCGGCCGGCCGGGCGACGACGTCACCGCGACGCTCGGCACGGTGAGCGCGACTGGCGGCCCGTGGCGCACCTGGGCCGGCGGCGCGGTGGACCGCATGCTCCGCCTCGACCTCGCGATCTACGACGGCTTCTCCGGCGGCCCGCTCGTGGACGCCGGTGGCCGCGTCGTCGGCGTGAACACGTCGGGGCTCGTGCGCGGCGGCGCGGTCGCGCTGCCGGTGGCGACGGTGAGCCGCGTCGTCGAGCAGATCCTCGCCACCGGCCGCGTCGCCCGCGGCTACCTCGGGCTCGGCATGCAGCCGGTGCGCTTCCCCGAGGCGCTCGCCCGCTCGCTCGGCCTCGACGGCGACGTCGGCGTCATCGTGCTGAGCGTCGAGCCGGGCGGACCGGGCGACGCCGGCGGCGTCCTCGTCGGCGACGTGCTGGTGTCGCTGGGCGGCGCAGCGGCGCGCGACACGAGCGACGTGCTCGCCGCGCTCGGCCCCGACACGGTCGGCAAGCCGCTCGCCGCGCGCGTCGTCCGCGCCGGCGCGTTGCGCGACCTCACGCTCACCGTCGGTGAGCGGCCGCGGGCGGGCGGCGGCGGCCACCATGGACATGGGGGGCGCTGACATGGCCACCCTGCCGAGCGGCGTCACCGCCGCCTCCCTCCAGCTCGCCGACGCGCTCGCCGGCGTCGCCGAGCGACTCGCGCAGTCCACCGTCCAGGTGCGCGACCCGCGCGAGCTGCGCGACGGCCGGCGCGGACCGAGCGGCGCGGGATCGGGCGTCATCTGGCGCGCCGACGGCGTCGTCGTCACCAACGCCCACGTGGTGCGCGAGGCGCGGCGCGTGGTCGTCGAGCTCACCGACGGCCGCGCGTTCGACGCCGAGGTGACGTGCGTGGACCCGCGCCGCGATCTCGCCCTGCTGCGGCTCGACGCGCTGCACCTGCCGGCGGTGCGCGTCGGCGACCCGGGCGCGCTGCGCGCCGGCCAGCTCGTCGTCGCGCTCGGCCATCCGTGGGGCGTGCGCAACGCGCTCGCGGCCGGCGTCGTGCACGCCACGAGCGCGCGCGACCGTCACTGGGTGAAGGCCGACGTGCGCCTCGCGCCCGGCAACTCGGGCGGCCCGCTCGCCGACGCATGGGGACGCGTCGTCGGCATCAACAGCATGATCGTGCGCGGGCTCGCCTACGCGGTGCCGAGCGACGCCGTCGAGCGCTTCCTCGCCGCCGCGTGGCGCGCGGCGGAGCCGGCGGCGGCGTGAGACGCGCGATCGTGAGACGCGCGATCGTGAGACGCGCGATCGTGAGACGCGCGATCGTGAGACGCGCGACATGGAGCCTCGCGGCGTGACCGTCCCGTCGTCCGGGCCGCCGGTGCGCGTGCTCGTCGCCGCGTCGTCGCCCGTCGTGCGCGCTGGGCTCGAGGCGCTGCTCGGCGCGAGCGCTTCGGTCACCGTCGTCGGCGTCGCGGCGGGTGACGCGGCCGCCGTCGCCGAGCACGCGGAGCGACTGCGCCCGGACGTCGTGCTGGTGGAGGTCGAGCCGGGCGGCGCGGACGACGAGGGAGAGGACCGGCCGCACGCGCCGCCGGCGGCGCTGCTCGCGGCGCTGGCCGCGCACGGCGGCGAGTCGTCTTCGAGCGCGCCGTCGCCGGCGGCGGTGCTGCTCGTGCCCGACGCCGACGACGCGGGACACTGGGCTCCGGCGGCGCTCCGTGCCGGCGTGCGCGCGGTGCTGCCGCGGACGGCGAGCGCGGCCGAGATCGCGCTCGCGGTGGAGTCGGCGGCGGCCGGCCTCGTCGTGCTGCACCCGGAGGTGGCCGCCGCGCCGCTCGCCGCCGCCGTCCATGCCGACGCCGCCGACCAGCGCGCGCCGGCGTCCCGCGCCGCGCTGCCCGACGAGCCGGCGGGCGGGCCGTCGCTGACGCCGCGCGAGATCGAGGTGCTCGGGATGCTCGCCGAAGGACTCGGCAACAAGCAGATCGCGCCGCGGCTCGGCATCACCGAGCACACGGTGAAGTACCACGTCGCGTCCATCTTCGCCAAGCTCGGCGCGTCGAGCCGGACGGAG
>DATMHT010000265.1:0-1848 GCA_035554795.1 Gemmatimonadaceae bacterium
TCACCGAGGCGGACCTGGACGCGTACGAGCGCGGCCTCACGAAGGAGATCGAGCTGGTGCGGGCGGCGCAGGAGCGGGAGCGGACGGCGACGACGCCCCAGGCGCGCGGCGAGGCGATGCAGGCGCAGTGGAAGGAGCAGACGATGCCCGGCGGCGCGCAGAGCGCCGGGCTCCCGCTGGAGCGCTACGGCCGCGTCCGCGAGACGGTGAACCACGTGCTCGAGACGCTCGACTTCCAGGGCCGGATAGACGGCCCGCTGTCCATGGACACGACGCACGCGACGCCGGAGATGCGGCAGCGCCTGACGAGCGACCCGTTCGTGGCGCTCCCTCCAGCGTCCGCGGCGGCGCTCAGGGCGCGGCTGGACCGGCTGGTGCCGCTCTGGGGGCAGTACGTGCGGTTGACGGCGGTCGCGGGATGAGGCCGCGCGGTCCGCATGCGGCTTGAAGGGTTCGACGTGCGCGCGCGCGGGACCGTCATCGGCCGCGCCGTGCTCCACACGTTCTCCGCGGAGCAGTGCGTCGCCATCGGCCACTTCTACGCCGACGCCGCGTACGAGGCGGTGCGCCCGGTGTTCGTGCGCGGCATGCTCGCCGAGCGCGAGCCGGACGGCCGCACGCGCGTGACCGTGGATGCGGCGGCGCGCGCGCGCTATCTCGCCGAGCGTGACGCGCTCGGGCTCGAGCTCGTGACCGAGGCCGGCGACGTGCTGCCCGCCGACGCGGTGGACGTCATCGACACCTCCGCGATCGGCGGGCCGGCGGGCGAGCCGACGCTGCTCGTCGTCGCCATCAGCGACGCCGCCTACTGGCGCACGCACGCCAGCGACGCGAAATAGCCCGGCGCGTCTTCCGCGCTCTCCGCGCTCAGCCCCCGAGCTCGCCGACGACGTCGCCGATCCCCGGCCACCCGTCAGGGCTGTAGCGGGCGAGGGTGCGCAGGTAGCGCATGCCGTCCTCGCCGTGGCGCTCGCGCACCTCGGCCGAGGCGCGGCGCACCGCGTCGGCGTTCGCGTAGGGCGGCTCGAGGTCGTCGGCCATCCGGCCGTTCTCGTGACGGACACCGGCCGCGTCGAGGAAGGTGGTCTGGACGGCGGGCTCGAGCTCGACGAAGAGCAGGTGCAGCAGGTCGAGCTCGTCCTGCGGGGTCTCGGCGTTCATCCGCACGAGCTCGCGCGCGAGCCGGTCCACGGGCCACGACTGCAGCGTGACGGCGCGGAAGCCGCCGCCGCGCGCCACCAGGCGCTGGACGTACAGCGCGCGGGCCTCGCGGCTCGCCTTCATCGCGTGCGTGAGGAGCGCGATGCGGCGCTCCGGCGGGAGTGAGCGGTAGGGAGAGAGGTTGGCCATGCGTGGAACGTAGCGACGTCGCGCCGCGGATTCATGGTGAGGCGCGCTCGGCTCTCGGCGCTCGGCTCTCGGCTGTCGGCGCCTCTGGCTGGTAGGCGGCGTGCGGCCCTACGCGGCGGCACGGATGCGCGCCGCCGGTGTGGGTGATGGGTGATGCGTGGGGAAGCGGTGGGTCACGCGCCCGGCCGGGATCGCGACCGGGCAAGATCGCGCGCGGAGCCTGCCGTGCCACGCCGCCCGCGAGGCGCGATACTCGTGCTGCCTCATCACGCATCACCCATCACTCACACCGCCACCGCGCTGGCTCGTTGCGCGACCCCTCGACGTGCGGGCCGAGAGCCGCCCTACACCGTCGCCCCCTGCTGGAGCCGCTCGAACAGCCGCGTCGTCTCACCCTGCGGCTGGGCCTCGAGCTCCTCGCGCATCCGCTCGGCGAAGCGGCGGTAGGCACGGAGCGCCTGCGAGCGCTCGCCGAGGCCGGCGTGGCAGCGCATGAGC
>DATMHT010000266.1:0-3887 GCA_035554795.1 Gemmatimonadaceae bacterium
TCGACGCCGTCGGCCGGATCTGCGAGCGGCGCGGGCTCTGGCTGCACGTGGACGGCGCGCACGGCGCGTCGGCGCTACTCTCGGACGCGCACCGCGGGAAGCTGCGCGGCATCGAGCGCGCGCGCTCCCTCGCCTGGGACCCGCACAAGATGATGCTCCTGCCGCTGGCAGCGGGGATGGTCCTCGTGCGCGAGGAGCGCGACCTCGAGCTCGCCTTCGCGCAGAAGGCGCCGTACCTGTTTCACTCCGGGAGCGAAGAGAAGGTCTGGGACCAGGGCGTGCGCAGCTTCCTCTGCTCGCGCCGGGCCGACGCGCTCAAGCTGTGGGTGGCGCTGCAGCGCTACGGGCGCCGGGGGATCGCGGCGCTGTACGACCGCCTCTGCGAGACGACGCGCGCGCTGTACGAGGAGGTGGGGCGGCGCGGCGACTTCGTCGCGCTGCACGAGCCCGAGTCGAACATTCTCTGCTTCCGCTGGGTTGGTGAGGGATCGCGGAGCGACGCGGAGCTGGACGCGGTGAACCGCGAGCTGCGCGAGCGCTACAACCGCTCCGGCGCGGGGTGGATCACCGCGACCGACCTCGGCGGCCGGCGCGTCCTCCGCGTCACCGTCATGAACCCGCGGACGACGCGCGAGCACGTCGTCCGCCTGCTGGATGGATTGGCGGCTGAGGCACGGGGGATGTAGCGGTGGGCGGTGAGCGGTCGGCGGTTGGCGCGAGCCCTGACGCCGGGGGGCCCCCCCCCACGTCGGAGTCTATGTCGCGCGATGGCGAGCACGTCACCGAATCACCGCTCGCGCCAACCGCCGACCGCCAGCCGCCGATCGCTCACCGCCCCAGCTACAGCCAGCGCCTGCTCGCCGACCGCAACCTGCGCCTCAAGAAGCTGGGCGAGGAGGCCGCCGAGCTCGTGACCGCGTGTGCCGACGGCGACGCCGGCCGCGCTGCCGAGGAGGCCGCGGATCTCGTCTATCACACGCTCGTCGCGCTGCACGCCGTCGGCGCGGACCTCGGCGCGGTGCGCGACGTGCTCGCGCGGCGCGCCGCCGCTGGCCCCGCCGGCCGCCGCTGACGGACGCTGACGGGCCCTCGACGTGCCAGCGCCCCGAGCGCGCCGCCGTCGAAGCAGGCGGGCGCTCGGGGCGCGGCGGGACGACGCGATCGCGATCGCGTCGTCAAAGACATGCACGCCAGCCGCCGCCCCGCGTCGGGCGGCGGTGACGTGCATCAGGCGCCGATCAGCGCGCCTCGAGGATCAGGTAGCGCGAGCCGCCCCAGAACTTGTCCGGGTCGAGGATCTTGATGTTGCCGCGGAACGTCGTCTTGTCGCGGTCGTGGACCTCGGCGGCGTCGAGGCTCTGGCGCGAGACGATCCGGTAGCGGCGCGTCGAGTCGGGCACGAGGATCTCGTGCACCTCGCGCTGGTCGATCGCCGTGAACTGCTCGGGGTCGAGCGTGCGCGCCGGCTGCAGCGTGCGGCCCGGGTGCGCGAGCAGGAAGTTCGCGCCGCCCTCGCGCGCGACCACGCCGCGCTTGAGCAGCTCCTTCTCCGAGCCGACCACGTAGTACGCGCGGTAGTGCGCGGTGCCGATCGTCTTCACGTTGCTGTTGAGGCTGTCCACCTGCGTCTGAAGAGCGGCGATCTGCTGCGTCTGGCGCTGGATCGTCTCCTCGAGCTGCGTGATGACCTGCTTCTCGTGCGCCAGATCGGCCTCGAGCTGCGCGTTCGCCGCCTCGAGCTTCTCGTTCTTTCCGCGGAGCGCGAGCTCGCGGCGGCGAGCCTCGGCGAGCTGACGCGCCGTCGCCTGGGCGCGGTCGGCGAGCGCGCTCACCTTCGCCAGCATCTCCTTGCGCGCGTGCAGCTGCTCCTCGATCGGGCTCTCGAACGTCGTCGGGCCCTTCGGGTGCTTGACCTTGAGCCCCTTCACCCGGTCGACCTGGCTGTCCACCTGGCTGATGAAGCGGTCGGCGTCGAGCACGACGTGCGTGAGCGAGTCCTTCTGCGCGGCGAGCTGCGTGACGAGCGCGACCTGCTGGCTGGCGACGGCCTGCAGGCTGTCGGCGCGGGCGACCGACTTCGTGTCGGTGCAGGCCGCGGCGGCGAGGGCGAGGGCGGCGGTGGCCGCGACGGTGGGGGCGAGACGACGACGCATGAGGGATATGTGGTACGTGGTGGGTCTGTGCTGCTCCAGCGGGGGGTCAGCGGTGACGTGGTATGCTACGCACGATCGTTCGATGCCGAAGTGCGCTGGCTCACGACATGTTGCCGTCGCGCCGCACTGTCGCGCATTCTTGAGACGTCGCACGCCGCCGTCACATCGTTGCAGACTCACGACGCGAGCGGGAGTAACGTCCTGACCGATTCCGTAGCTGACCTTAGTGGCTGAGCCCGTCTTCGCGTTCACGGACGTCGCCGTCCCGCGCGCCTACGACGCGTACCTCGTCCCGCGGCTGTTCGGGCCGTGGGCCGAGCTGCTGCTCGACGCCGCCGCGGTCGGCGCGGGCGACGTGGTGCTCGACGTCGCCACCGGGCCGGGCACGGTCGCGCGCGCGGCGAGCCGGCGCGCTGGACCACGCGGCCGCGTCGTCGCCACCGATCGCTCGCTGTCCATGCTCGGCGTCGCGCGGTCGAAGCCGCCGATCGCCGGCGGCGCGCCGATCGAGTACGTCGCGGCGCCGGCCGAGTCGCTCGCGGCGCTCCCCGTGGTGCGCGAGACGCGGTTCGGCGTCGCGCTCTGCCAGCAGGGGCTGCAGTTCTTCCCCGACCGCGTCGGCGCGCTGCGCGCGATGCGCGGCGCCCTGCGCGCGGGCGGCCGGCTCGGCGCCGCTGTCTGGACCCGCGTCGAGGAGAACGGGATCTTCGCCGCGATCCGCGACGCGCTGCTCGACGCCGGCATCGCGCCGCTCGCGGAGCTCATGGCGGTTCCGTTCCTCGGGCCCGGCGCGCGCGCGCTCGTGGAGGAGGCCGCGGCCGCCGGCTTCCACTCGCCGCGCGTCGAGGAGCGGGAGCTGCCGCTCACCTTCGAGGGTGGCCCCGGCCAGCTGCACGCCGCGATCGCCGGCACGCCGCTCGCGCCGCACCTCGCCGAGCTGCCCGCGGACGCGCAGGCGCGCCTCGCCGCCGCGCTCCGCCGCCGGCTCGTCCCGCTCACGACGCCGACCGGCGCCGTCACCGCGCCGATGCGCAGCCACATCCTGACCGCGACCGCCTGAGCGCCGGCCGACGCGTGGGAATCCCGGCATTTCCGGCGACGGTGGCGCGTAATCGGCAGACGGTGAGCGGGGAAGCGGGACGCGGTAAGCGGGACGCGGTAAGCTCGATTCCATCGGCCCTGGCTTCCGCGCGCCGGGGGGCCCCCCCCACGTCAAAGTCTATGGCGCGCGTCGAACTTCGCGTCATCGAATCGCCGCCTTCCGCATCGGCTCGCGCCTACCCGCTACCCGCTACCCGCCTACCCGCCTACCCGCTCCCATGACCCTCGCCGACCTCGCCCGCCAGCTCGGCGCCTTCGCCGGCGGTCATGCCACGCACGCCGACCTCCAGCGCTGGCTCGACACCGTGCTCTCCGCCGACGCGCTCGGTGTCGAGCGGAGCGACAGCGCACCGTGGGACGAAGCCCCCGACGACAACCGCCTCTTCTGGCGCCTCGTCTACCTGTTCGAGGGGCCGAACGGCGCGAGTGGCGGCACCGCGAGCGGTACCGCGAATGGTGCGAACACCGAGGGCGAGGAGTCGCCGGCGGTATCGGCGGCACCAGCGGAGCCGACCGCCGAGGAGCGGCAGCGCCGGCGGCTCGCGCAGCGCGTCATCGAGTGCCTCGCGCGTACGGGGAGCGCGGCGGCGACGTTCGAGCTGCTCCCGATCGTCACCGACCAGGACCGCTTCT
>DATMHT010000267.1:0-7176 GCA_035554795.1 Gemmatimonadaceae bacterium
ACGGAGTCAGGCGGTAGTGGATCTCGCGCGCGCCCGGCAGGTCGCCGCCGGCGGCGCACTCGACGAGCCGCGCCATCAGCCGCGGCGTCGCGTTCGACGTCACGGAGATGACGCCGTCGCCGCCGGCCGCGACGACCGGCAACGTGATCGCGTCGTCACCCGACAGCACGCTGAAGCCGGCCGGCCGGTCGCGGATCACGTCGAGGATCTGGCCCAGGTTGCCGGACGCTTCCTTCACGGCGACGATGTTCGGCACGTCGGCCAGCGCGAGCGTCGTCTTCGCCTCGATGTTGCTCCCCGTGCGGCCGGGCACGTTGTAGACGATGATCGGGAGGGTCGTCGCGTCGGCGATGGCGCGGAAGTGAGCGATGATGCCGCGCTGCGGCGGCTTGTTGTACATCGGCGAGACGTGCAGCAGGTGCGTCGCCCCCGCCGCCTCCATCTCGCGCGACAGCTCGATCGCCTTGCGCGTGTCGTTCGAGCCCGCACCGGCCACGACCGGCACGCGCCCGGCCGCCTGCTCGACGACGATCTCGACGACCCGCCGGTGCTCGGCGGGTGTCATCGTCGCGGCCTCGCCGGTCGAGCCACAGGGCACCAGGAAGTGGATGCCTTCGGCGATCTGCCAGTCGACCAGCGCCCGCAGCGCCGGCTCGTCCACCGCGCCGTCGCGCGCGAATGGCGTCACGAGCGCCGTGCCGCAGCCGAACATCCGTCCGTCCCGCTCCGCTCGCGCGCTCATGCTCTCTCCTCCGCGCCCGCCGGTGGGGCGAGCACGTCGTCCATGGTGAACACACCACCTCCACGCGCGCGCTGCGCCACGAGCCACCGCGCGGCGGTGATGGCGCCGTCGGCGAAGACGCGCCGGTCGCGCGCGAGGTGCTCGACCCGAATCTGCTCGAACGCGCCGTCGAGGAGCAGCGTGTGCGTTCCCGGCACGGAGCCGGTGCGCACGCTCGTCACCGGTACGTCGCGGCCCAGCCCTTCCGCCGCCGTATGCTGCACGACGATCGCCGTTCCCGACGGCGCGTCCTTCTTCGCCGCGTGGTGCACCTCGACGACGTGGGCGTCGAAGCCACCCGCGGCGCGAGCGGCGTGGGCGGCGGCACGCACCGCCTTCAGAAAAACGGCGACGCCGACCGAAAAGTTCGGCGCGTACAGCAGGGCCCCGTCGTAGCGCTCGACCGAGGCGGCGACGACGCGAAGCTGATCGTACCACCCCGTCGTGCCGCACACCACCGGCACGTTCGCCTCCATGCACGCCTCGATGTTCGTCGGCGCGGACGACGGCTCGGTGAACTCGATCGCGACGTCGGCGCCGCCCAGCGTCGCGGGCGTGATCCCGCTGCCGCCGACGTTGTCGCGGCCCCCGATCCGGGCGACGACCGTGCACCCGCGGTCGTGCGCGAGCGCCTCGACCGCGCGCCCCATCTTGCCCAGACCGATGATGGCGAGCCGTAGCGGTCGGCGGTCTCCGGTGTCGCTCATTGACGTGCCTCGCCGCGTTCGTCGTCGGGACGACGCTCGTCGTTCGGGAAGAAGGCGTGGTGCAGCCGGCGCATTGCCGGCGCGACCTGATCGGCGTCGACGACCATCGTCAGGTTGATGCCCGTCGCACTGAGCGAGAGCATGTGCAGCCGCACGCCGTCGAGCGCCGCCAGCGCGCAGCCCATCGCGGCCGTGCTCTCACCGAGCGCCGCGCCGACTACGGCGACGATGCCCCGGTTGCGTTCGATCGAGACGTCGCCGAGCGGCGTCAGGTCGGGGAGCAGCTCCTCGAGCCGCTCCGGGTCGTCGATCGTCACGGAGAGCGACACTTCCGACGTCGCGACGACGTCCACCGACGTGCGGTGCCGGTCGAAGACGTCGAACACGGTGCGGAGGAAGCCGTGCGCGAGGAGCATCCGCGGCGAGCGTACCTTGAGCACGGTCGCCCCCGACTTCCCCGCGATCGCGCTCACCGCCCGACGTGGCGCGTCGAAAGTAATGAGTGTGCCGCGGCCTCCGGGACGCCGCGAGTTGTAGACGTAGACGGGGATGCCGCGACGCACCGCCGGCGCGATCGTGCTCGGGTGCAGGACCTTGGCGCCGAAGGAGGCGAGCTCCGACGCTTCGTCGAAGCGGATGCGCTCGATCAGCCGCGCACCCTTCACGACGCGCGGATCGGCGGTGAGCATGCCGTCAACGTCGGTCCAGATCTCGATCGCTTCCGCCTGCAGCGCCGCGCCGATCAGCGACGCGCTGTAGTCGGAGCCGCCGCGGCCGAGCGTGGTCGTCACGCCCTGCTCGGTGGCACCGATGAAGCCGCCCAGCACGGGCACGCGACCCTCCCGCACCAGCGGGAGCAGCAGCGCCCGCGACTGCTCGGCGATCCGCTCCGCGCGTGGCTCGGCGCGCGTGAACTGCTCGTCGGTGATCATCACGCGGCGCGCGTCCACGAGCTCGGCCGGGATGCCGCGCGCCTCGAACGCCGCGACGACCAGGTGCGACGACAGCTGCTCGCCGAGCGCCGCGATCGCGTCGAGCGAGCGAGGCGTGCCGTGGCCGAGCGTCGCCAGCGCGCCGACGAGTCCGGCGAGCTCGTCGAACATCGCGCTCATCTCGGCGCAGACGTCGGTGCCGGCGTCGCCGAGCAGCGCCTCCGCTTCGGCGAGGTGGCGCTCCCGCAGCACCTCGACCGCGCGCACCGCGCCGATGAGCTGACCGCGCGCCGCCTGCTCGGCCATCGCGAGCAGTGCGTTCGTCGTCCCCGAGAGCGCCGAGACCACGACGATCGGCCGCCGGTCGAGGCGCCCGCGCACGATTTGCGCGGCGCGCTCGATCGCCTCCGCGCCCCCGACCGACGTGCCGCCGAACTTGACGATGATCACGCGGCCACGCTCACGCGGACGGGAGCAGTCCGCGCGCCGCCATCAGCTCGGCGTTCAGGAGCGACGCGCCGGCCGCGCCGCGAATCGTGTTGTGCCCCATCGCGACCATCTTGAAGTGCAGCACGGGATCGGGCCGCAGCCGACCGACGGTCACCGTCATCCCGCGGCCGAGCATCACGTCGCGCCGCGGCTGCGGCCGGCTGCTGTCGTCGCTGTAGACGAGCGCCCGCTCCGGCGCGCTCGGCAGCGCGCGTGCCTCGTCGGCGCCGCGCCACGCGCGCATCGCCGCGATGGCGTCGGCGAGCGAGGGCTTGCGATCGAGCGACATCGAGACGCAGACGGTGTGGCCGTGCTCCACCGGCACGCGGTTGGCGTGCGCGGTGATCGCCATCTCGGCGAGCTCGATGCCATCGCCCGCGCGCCGGCCGAGGATCTTGCGAGTCTCGGTCTCGATCTTGGGCTCCTCGTCGGCGATGTACGGGATGACGTTGCCGAGAATGTCGAGCGACGGCACGCCCGGGTAGCCCGCGCCCGACACGGCCTGCATCGTCGCGACGAACAGGCCACGGACGCCGAACGCCTCGTGCAGCGGCGCGAGGGCGAGCGTGAGCACCATCGTCGCGCAGTTCGAGTTCGTCACGATCGCGCCCGACCACCCGCGCCCGCGCCGCTGCGCGTCGAGCAGGCAGAGATGATCGGCGTTGATCTCGGGAATCAGCAGCGGGACGTCCGCGTCCATTCGGTAGTTCTTGGCGTTGCTCAGCACGATCCTGCCGGCGCGGGCGAATGCCGGCTCGACGTCCCCGGCGGCGGCCGAGTCGAGCGCCGAGAACACGACCGGAGCCCTCACCTCGCTCGGGTCGCAGAGCGTGACGCGCTTCTTCGCGACCGCCTCGGGCATCGTGCCCTCGATCCAGCGCGTCGCCTCGTCGTAGCGCTTCCCCGCCGAGCGCTCCGACGCCGCCACTTCCGTGAGCTCGAACCAGGGATGGCCGTCGAGCAGACGGACAAAGGTCTGTCCCACGGCGCCGGTCGCACCGAGCACCGCGACCGGCAGGCGCCGCTTGCCGAACGGCGACGCGGCCACTTCGCGAGCGCCGCTCATGACGCGAGGAGCGAGCGGACGAGCCGCTCGTAGGCGTCAACGCTCGCGCGCAGCTCGCGCACGTCCACGTACTCGTCGGGCGTGTGGGCGACATGTATGGAGCCGGGCCCGAAGAGCAGCGGCGTCCCCCAGCGATCGAGGAGCGGGATGTCGGTCGTGTACGACATGGGCGCGACCTCGAAGCCGGGCACGGTGTGGAATCGCTGCGCCGGGATCGTGGATCCCCATTCGATCTCTGCCTTCCCGCTGGCCCACGCGGCCACGGCGCGCTTCACGTCCTCGACGTCGCCGACGAGGCGGAACATGAGCTCCGCTTCGGCGAGCGCCGGAATGATGTTCGCCTCGGTGCCCCCGCGAATCGTCCCGATGTTGACCGACGTCTCGCCGAGCACGGGATCGGTCGGGAGCGCGAGCTGCTTGATCGTCGGCAGCAGCTCGAGCATCGGCTCGATGGCCGACTTGCCGAGGTGGGCGTACGCCGAGTGGGCCTCGCGGCCGTGGGTGCGGACCGTGACGCGCAGCGATCCCTTCGCGCCGCTCGCGAGCTTGCTCTCCGTCGGCTCCCCGTTTACCAGAAACCGGCTCGTTGCCGGGAGATGGTTCGCGGCACGGGCGCCGTCGGATCCCTTCTCCTCACCGACGACGAGCAGCACGTCCACGCGCTGCTCCCCGGCGGAGGCGAGGCGGTCCGCCGCGGCGAGCATCGCGGCGGCGATCCCCTTGGCGTCGCACGAGCCGCGTCCGTATAGCCGATCGCCGTCGAGGCGTGGCGGCACGTAGGGCGGCACGGTGTCGAGATGCGTGGATAGCGTCACGCCGCCACCGGCGCGCGACGCCCAGACGTTGCCGCGGCCCGGAGACACCTCCTGGACGGACACGTTCCAGCCGCGCGCGACGAGCCAGCGGGCGACGTACTCCACCGCCTTTCCTTCACCGGCGGTGGGCGATTCGATCGAGAGCAGCTCGGCCGCGAGGGCGACGACGTCCGTCATGGGCGCAAAGGTAGTCGCACCCCAGCCGTGCGCCAACCGGTCGAGCGTGTCCATCGAGATCGCGGGGCGGTCGCGGAGTCCGCGCGCCCCTCGCCCGAGCTTCGTCGTCAGCGGCGCTCGCCGCGCCCGGGCGTGCCGCTTCCGCCGGAGCCGTTCTCGCGCCGCACGCCGTCACTCCGGGCCGGGCGACGCGGGCGCTTCTCGACCGCGTCCTCCTCGGGCTCCGAACAGTCGATACGTCGGGCGAATGACGACTTCGCCGGCGGCGCCGCGACAGACTCCTCGGCCGCCCTCCGCGTACGCGACGACTCACGCGGGGTCTCTCCAATCATGCCTGCCACCATCAGCTGGGATCCCGATCTCGTTCGTGCGGCGCGCATGACGCCGCGGTCGCGTCACCCAACGGCGGCTGGCGCGAACCACTGGTCAGCGTGTGCACGCAAGGCATGGGCCCGACAGCACCGCGGTGCGGTGGAGCGAGACGAGGCGGAAACGCGAGGCGCAGCCAAGGTCAAGGAGCGCGCCACCGCGGACCGATCGGTCCTCGACGCACGGGGGGCGGGGGCGCCGAGCTCGGCGCCCCCGCCCCACTCACCCGCATGCGCGAGTAGTCGCGCTCGAGTAGCCGGCGACTACGGGTGCGCGGTCGTGCTCGCCCGTGCGCCGGCGACCTGTCCCTCGCGCACGTGCTCGACGAACATCTGCTGCGCGAGCCGATTGGCTTCCTTGGCGTAGTCGTCGTGGTGACGCTCGCCGACCTCGCCGATCTGCTGCAGCTGGGCGTTGCCGAGCGCCTTCCCCGCCTCGCGGAAGGTCTTGAACGTGTCCTCCGACTGGCGCGACGTCACGATGTCGCCGACGAGGCGCAGGAAGTCGCTCTCGCGTGCCGAGTCGGCGAGATCCCGCGCGACGCCAAGTGCCTTGCCGAGCGCCTTCTTGCCGGCGCCGAGCTCGGCGCCGAGCTGCTGCTGGTACTGCTCGAGCATTCCCTGATGCTGCCGCATCGTCGGGATGAAACGTGCGCAGAGGTCGCGGAAGCGCGGATCCTCGGCCTGGCCCTCGTGGTCTTCCAGGTTCTCGACGAAGGTCTTGTGCTGCATGACCGCGTTGTTGACCTGGCTCTTCAGAAAGTCCATTCCCCGATCCATGTACTCCTCCTCTACTGAGAGCGCGGGAGGAGGTGCACATCACGGGCCACGCATGTGTATTCGTGGCCGGCGCGGATCGGTCAGCCGTCGCCGTTGACGACGCGGCCGCGGCGCTCGAAGAAGGTGCTCGGTAGACGGAGCCCTTCGGCCCGCGCGACCTCCTCGATGCAGTTCAGCAGCGCACGCTTGAGCCGCTCGCCCGACGCGCCGCCCGGCAGGGTCGCGAGCGTCCGCACGAGGTGCTGCTCGGTTGCGACGTACGAGGCGAGATCGACGACCGGAGGCGACGCGTCGCTCGGCGTCGGCGCCGCCAGGGCGCGGAGTCCGAGAGCTTCCGGCGCCAGCTCCTCGCCACGCAGCAAGCGAGCGTCGATGCGGAGGACGTCGGCGAGGCGCTGGCAGAGGGCGGACGTCAGCTCGGACTTGCCCGTCGTCACCCGCCAGAGCTGCTGGCGCGACGTCCCCGCCTCGCGCGCCAGCCGCTGCTTGGAGAGCCCGCGCTCGATCCGCAGCAGCTCGATGCGCTTGCCGAGCGCGCTGAGCTCCGGGAAGCCACTATCATGCGGTGTTTCTTCGGCGATTTCTGTTGACATTCGTTACGCAAATCGCTAGCTTGGTCTACCGAAAATGCACCGAAGACGTGCGACGTATGTTGCACAACGTAGGAGCCAGGGTGGCGAAAGTCAAGCAGCACATGGGGGTAGCCGTGAACGGCCCGACGCCATCGTTGGGAGTGCCATCCGTCGCTCAGCCGACGCTCGCGCCAGCGCTACCGCTGGCGGGCAAGCGCCACCGGTCGACGCAGGCCGCAGTACAGGCGGCCGTGCCGCGTCTGCCGGCAGCCGTGCCGCCGATCGCCGATGTGGTCGCGCCGGTCGCTCCGGGGCGTCGAAGCCGCACGCCCTCGAAGCCGATCGCGGTACCGGTCGCCGCATCGGCCGCGGCAGACGCCCGCGCGACCGCGGCGGTGAGCCGTAGTCGTGTGGCCGGTTCGCGAGCGACCATCGCCAGCCCGGCGAAGCCGAGCGCTCGTCAGGCCGGTCCGAGCATCTCGACCGGCA
>DATMHT010000268.1:0-8857 GCA_035554795.1 Gemmatimonadaceae bacterium
GTGAAGATGGACGTCACGGCCGTCGTCAGCCGCATCGCCGACGACGCCCAGCTTCGCCGCGTCGTCGCGCACGAGATCGGCCACGTCTTCGGCATCGGCGCCCACAGTGGCAGCCGCGAGGACCTCATGTTCCCCGTCCCGCAGGTGGACGCGCCGTCCGCCGCCGACGGCCAGACGTTGCGGTACGTGCTGCACCAGAGTGGGGCAGTGACGCCGTGAAGCGGTAAGTGGAACGCGGTAAGCGATGGGCGCGATCCGAGGGGCCGGCATCCCATCACGGGAGCCGGCCCTTCGTACGTTCGCGCTTACCGCTTCCCGCTTACCCGCTTACCGGCTCCGCCGACCGCCCACCTCCCGCCCCGGACCACTCTACTGCTACCTTACCGGGATGAAACGCCAAGACGCCCTCGAGTACCATTCCCGCGGCCGCCCCGGAAAGATCGCCGTCGTCCCGACGAAGCCGCTGACGAACCAGCGTGACCTGTCGCTCGCCTACTCGCCCGGCGTCGCCGAGCCGTGTCTCGAGATCAAGGCGAACCCGGACGACGTCTACAAGTACACGGCGAAGGGCAACCTCGTCGCGGTCGTCACCAACGGCACCGCCGTCCTCGGGCTCGGCAACATCGGCGCGCTGGCCGGCAAGCCGGTGATGGAGGGCAAGGGGAACCTGTTCAAGCAGTTCGCCGACATCGACTGCTTCGACATCGAGGTCGGCACCGAGAACCCGGACGAGGTCATCAGGTTCTGCCAGCTCCTCGAGCCGACGGTCGGCGGGATCAACCTCGAGGACATCAAGGCGCCGGACTGCTTCTACATCGAGGAGACGCTGCGGAAGACGATGAAGATCCCCGTCTTCCACGACGACCAGCACGGCACCGCGATCATCTCCGGCGCGGCGCTGCTCAACGCCCTCGAGATCGTCGGCAAGGCGATCCACGAGGTGACGGTCGTCTTCTCCGGCGCTGGCGCGGCCGCGATCTCGACCGCGGAGCACTACGTCCGACTCGGCGTCAAGCGCGAGCACATCATCATGTGCGACCGCGAGGGCGTGATCTACCAGGGGCGCAAGGGGGACATGGACCCCTACAAGGCGCGGTTCATGAACGCCACCTCGGCGCGCACCGTCGCCGACGCGCTCGACGGCGCCGACGTCTTCGTCGGCCTCTCGGTCGCCAACGCGGTGACGAAGGAGATGGTCGCGAAGATGGCGCCCAATCCGATCATCTTCGCCCTCGCCAACCCCGTCCCGGAGATCCTCCCCGACGAGGTACGCAAGGTGCGCGACGACGCGATCGTCGCCACCGGCCGCAGCGACTACCCGAACCAGGTCAACAACGTCCTCGGCTTCCCGTTCATCTTCCGCGGCGCGCTCGACGCGCGCGCGACGACGGTGAACGAGGAGATGAAGATGGCGGCGACGCGCGCCCTCGCGCTCCTCGCGAAGCAGGACGTCCCCGACTCGCTCGCCCAGCTCTATGGGATGAAGTCGGTGCGCTTCGGCCGCGACTACCTCATCCCCTTCCCCTTCGACCCGCGCGTCCTGCTCTGGGTCGCGCCGGCGGTGGCGTGGGCGGCGGTGGCGAGCGGCGTCGCCCGCGAGTTCATGGACATCGAGGACTATCGCGAGACGCTCGAGGCCCGGCTCGGCCGCGCCCGCGGGATCATGCGCGGGATCATCAACCGCGCCGTGCGCGACCCGAAGCGCGTCGTCTTCCCGGACGGCGAGGACCCGAAGGTCATGCGGGCCGCGCAGATCCTCGTCGACGACGGCATCGCCTTCCCGACCCTCCTCGGCAACCGCGAGACGATCGAGGCGACGGCCCGCTCGGCCGGCATCTCGCTCGACGAGATCGAGATCGAGGACCCGGCCACGTCGTCGCGGCGCGAGGAGTACGCGCAGTTCCTCTGGCACCGGCGGCAGCGCAAGGGGCTGAGCCTCGCCGAGGCGCAGCAGCGCATCTCGAACAGCGTCTACTACGGCTGCAGCATGCTCGCCACCGGCCACGTGGACGCGCTCGTCGGCGGGCTGAACGCGCACTACCCGGAGACGATCCGGCCGGCGCTCCAGGTGATCGGCGCGCACCCGAAGGCGGGGATCGTCAGCGGGATGTACATGCTCGTCTTCGAGAAGCACGTCATCTTCTGCGGCGACACGACGGTCAACATCGACCCGACCGCCGAGCAGCTGGCGCAGATCGGCTACGCCGCCGCGCGCATCGTGAAGACGCTGGGCATCGAGCCGAAGATCGCGATGCTCTCCTTCTCGAACTTCGGCTCGGTGCGCCACCCCGACGCCGAGAAGGTCTCGCGCGCCGTCGCTCTGCTCCGCGAGCGCGACCCCTCGCTCACCGTGGACGGCGAGATGCAGGCCGACACGGCCCTCGACGAGGAGCTGCTTCGGGAGGCGTACCCGTTCAGCTCGTTGAAGGAATGTGCGAACGTGCTCATCTTTCCGAACCTGAGCGCCGGCAACATCGCGTACAAGCTGCTCGACCACCTCGGCGGGGCGACGGCCATCGGCCCGATCCTCGTCGGGATGCGCCGCCCCGTGCACGTGCTGGAGCAGGGGGCCGACGTCCAGGAGATCGTCAACATGGCCGCGGTCGCGGTCATGGATGCGCAGGAACGATCCAACGCCGCGGACCGCCCGCGGGCGCCCGAGGCGTCCCGCCGCCGCTCCGCGCCCATCCTCTAGAGGAGTTTCGATGGCGACACAGACGCAGCCGCTCCAGGCGCAGAGCCGTGCGCCGGGAGAGGTGACCGGCGCGGCGGGACAGGGGCGCGGACTCGCCGGCCAGGGGCTCGAGCCCGTCGGCACGGTTCACTGGAACATGATCGCGCCGGAGCTGATCCAGGCCGCGATCCGCCGCGGCGAGGGCGAGCTCGCCGACATGGGGCCGTTCGCCGCCGTCACCGCGCCGCACACCGGCCGCTCGCCCAACGACAAGTTCATCGTCCGGGAGCCGTCGTCCGAGAAGGACGTGGACTGGGGCAAGGTCAACCAGCCCTTCCCGCCCGAGAAGTACGCGCTGCTGCTGGCCGACGTCCGCGAGTACCTGAACGGTCGCGACGAGCTGTTCGTCGAGGATCTCTACTGCGGCGCCGATCCGGCGCACCGGCTCAGCGTCCGGTACGTGTCGCCGAACGCGTGGCACATGGCGTTCGTGCGGAACATGTTCGTGCGCCCGCTGCGCGCGGAGCTCGACGACTTCGCGCCGAACTTCACGGTGCTGCACACGCCCGAGTTCCACGCCGACCCGGCGAAGCACGGCACGCGCACCGGCACGTTCATCATCCTCAACATCGCCGAGCGTACGATCCTCATCGGCGGCACGCGCTACGCGGGCGAGCTGAAGAAAGCGATGTTCACGGTCATGAACTACTTCATGCCGAAGGAAGACGTGCTGTCCATGCACTGCTCGGCCAACATCGGCGAGAGTGGCGACACGGCGCTCTTCTTCGGGCTCTCCGGCACCGGCAAGACGACGCTCTCGGCCGACCCCGAGCGGTCGCTCATCGGCGACGACGAGCATGGCTGGTCCAACGAGGGGATCTTCAACTTCGAGGGCGGCTGCTACGCGAAGGTGATCAACCTCTCGCCCGAGGGCGAGCCGGACATCTACCAGACGACGCAGATGTTCGGCACGATCCTCGAGAACGTCGTGCTCGACCCGGCGACGCGGAAGGTGCGCTTCGAGGACCAGTCCATCACCGAGAACACGCGCGCCTCGTACCCGCTGCACTACATCCGCAACCACGTGCCCGGCGGTCGCGGCGGCCATCCGAAGAACGTCGTGTTCCTCACCGCCGACGCCTTCGGCGTGCTGCCGCCGATCGCGCGGCTGACGCCCGAGCAGGCGATGTACTACTTCCTCTCCGGCTACACGGCGAAGGTCGCGGGCACGGAGCGTGGCGTCACCGAGCCGCAGGCGACGTTCTCCGCCTGCTTCGGCGCGGTCTTCCTCGTCTGGCACCCGACGAAGTACGCCGAGATGCTGGGCAAGCTGCTTCAGGAGCACGGCTCGCACGTCTGGCTGGTGAATACCGGCTGGAGCGGTGGTCCCTATGGGGTCGGCAAGCGCATGAAGCTGAGCCACACCCGCGCGATGGTGCGCGCGGCGCTCGCCGGCGCGCTCGACGACGTCGTCACGGCCAGGGATCCGATCTTCGGCCTCGAGGTGCCGCAGGACGTCCCCGGCGTGCCCGGCGAGGTGATGAACCCGCGCGGCACCTGGCCCGACGGCGCTGCCTACGACGCGCAGGCCCGGAAGCTCGCCGAGATGTTCCGGAAGAACATCGAGAAGTTCGGCGACCAGGTGGACGCGAAGGTGAAGGCCGCCGGCCCGCGAAGCTGACGCGGTCGCCGCGCGAACGGAAACGGGGGACGAAGCGTTCTGAGCGCTGCGTCCCCCGTGTCGCATGCGCGGTATGCGGCACCCGGCTTGCCGCTGTGCCGCAGGGACGACCGTCCGCTCCGGCGACGGCGTCCGCCCAGCCCCGAAGCCTCAGGAGACTCCATGCTACGACTTCGCACCGCGTCGCTCGGCGCCGCCTTCGCCCTCCTCGCCGCCGCGTGCTCCTCCAAGCCCGCCGACAACGTGGCGACCGCCGATAGCGTGTCCGCCACCACCGGCGCGACCGCCGCACCGACCGATACCGCCATGCCAGCGCCCGCGGCCGCCAGCGCGGACACCACGGCCCGCACCGCGGCCGCGGCGCCAACGTCCCCCGCGAAGGAGCCATCGGTGAAGACGACGTCGAGCGCCGGCGCCATGCGCGTCTCGCCGCCGGTCGCCGCGGACTCGACGCGCAAGGCGAAGTCGGCGACCACCACCAAGCCGACGACCGCGACGGCGAAGCCGGCCGCCACCGCGAAGCCAGCGGCCGCGACGACGCCGTCCACGACCGCCGCGCCGACGACCGCCGCAGCAGCGGCCGCCGCACCCTCGGCCGGCGAGGCGCAGACCGGGAGCGTGAAGGTCAACCGCTTCATGAGCTACGACGCGGCCGCGAAGCGCGTGAACCTCGAGATCATCGCCGCCTTCAACAGCCAGCAGGGCGGCTTCAACTTCAACGGCGGCTCCAATGGCGGCCACACGATCACCGTCCCCGCCGGCTGGCAGGTGCAGATGCACGTCAAGAACGTCGACGCCATCCCGCACTCGGCGATCATCATCGCGGACCAGCGGCCGCTCCCCAACGCGCCCGACTCGCCGGCCATCCCGCGCGCCTACACCTCGCACGTCAACGACGGGCTCCAGCCGCAGACCGGCGCGGACGATCTGAGCTTCCGCGCGTCGAAGCCGGGGAACTACCTGATCTACTGCGGCGTGCCCGGCCACGGGCCGAGCGGGATGTTCATCAAGTTCGTCGTGTCCGAGAGCGCGACGACGCCGTCGTACCAGATGTGAAGTGGGACGGGGGACGGGGGACGCGGGTGCGCGATGCGCGATGCGCGACCCGATGCGGCGTGCGCGAATTCGGTGATGTGAAGCGCGGCTCGCGACACAGACTGTGACGCGGGGGGGCCCCGCGCGACGTTGAGGGCGCGGGGTCGGCGCTGAGGACTACCCCGTCCCCCGTCCCCCCGTCCCCGCGTCCCCAGTCTTCCCCGCCGCCCGCGGTCGCGGTAACCTCCCGGCCATGGCCTTCGAGATCATTCGCGACCCGCTCTGGAACAATGTCCGCGTCGATGCGCTCACGATGCGGCTCGTGGACACGCCGGTCTTCCAGCGGCTGCGCTACGTGCGGCAGCTCGGGCTCGCGTACCTCGTCTACCCCGGCGCCACGCACACGCGCTTCGAGCACGCCCTCGGCGCCTACCACCTGGCGCGACAGACGCTCGCGCTTCTCGCCGAGCGCGGCGAGCTGACGGGGCTCGCGCCGGGCGAGTGCGAGGTCGTGCGCGCGGCCGCGCTGCTGCACGACGTCGGGCACTATCCGTTCTCGCATGCGCTCGAGGAGATCGGCGCGCTGCATCACGAGGAAGTCGCGCGGCCGCTGATCGGCACCGGCGAGGTGGCCGCGGTCCTGCGCGAGGCGCTCGGCGGCGACGCGCCCGAGCGGGTGCTCGCGCTCATCCGCGGCGAGAGCGCGAGCCCGCTGCAAGGCCTCATCTCCGGCTCGCTCGACCTGGACAAGATCGAGTACCTGAAGCGCGACGCGGCGATGTGCGGCGTGCCGTACGGCGAGATCGACGTGGACCGCCTGACGAACAGCCTCGTGCTGCTCGACGACCCCGAGACCGGCACGCGACGGGTCGGCATCCTCGAGAAGGGACTCTCGGCGCTCGAGTCGCTGCTCTTCGCCAAGTACCAGATGTACCGCAACGTGTACTGGCATCATGCCGTGCGGAGCGCGACGGCGATGTACAAGCGCCTCGTGGACGACGCGCTGAGCGCCGCCGCCCTCGACCCGCGCGCGCTGGCGCGCTTCACCGACGAGGGGCTCCTACACGCCCTCGGCGACAGCGCGACGGCACCGTCGGCGCTCCTCGCGGCGCTGCGCGGACGTCGGCTCTACAAGCGCGTGCTCGAGCGCCCGGCGGCGGAGTTCGGCGAGGGATTCGGCGAGTGGATCGCGGCGGACCGCGCGCTCGTCGTGCACGTCGAGAACCGGCTCGCCGAGGAGCTCGGGATGGCGCACGGCGAGCTGCTGCTCGACTACCCGGCCAAGACGCAGATGCTCGGGCTCGACCTGCCGGTACGCCGACGCGACGGCGAGGTCCGGCGCCTCACCGCCGCCGGCTGGGAAGGCGCGATCAACCTGCCCGCCCTCTCCGAGCAGCTCTATCGCTCGGCGCGCTGGCTCCGCGTCTTCGTCGCGCGTCGCGATGCCCCGCTCCCGACGCGCGCGCTGCTCGGCGTCATCGAGCGCTCGCCCGACGAGCTGCGCCGCGCGCTCGACTCGGGCGAGCGCCTGCTGGCGTGACGGCGGGCCGTCAGGCGCCGCGCTCGCGTCCCCGCGCCTCCGCCAGCTTGCGGCCGATCCCGCGGTAGAACGCCGCGTCGGCGGGCTTGCCCTCCTCGTCGAGGGAGAGTGCCGCGCGCTCGATCGCGTAGAGGATGTTGCCGAGGTAGAGGTCGGCGACCGAGGCGACCGTCTCCTCCGCCTCGCCGCCGCTGGCCGGCGCCATGTGTGGCTCGCTCACGTGCGATGCCCGCGCCTAACGCGTCCCGCCGCTGCCCGGCGGGAAGGTCGGCACCTCGAGCGTGCGCGCACCGGTGGACGGCGTCTCCTTCGTCGTCTGCTGGTCGAGCGCGCTCACCTGGATCACGATCGCCGTGATGTTGTCCAGCCCGCCCCGTCCGTTCGCCTCGGCGATGAGCGAATCCACGAGCCGGCCCGGGCTCGATCGCGCCAGCAGCAGCTGCTGCAGCCGCCGGTCGTCCACCATGCCGGTGAGCCCGTCGCTCGCGACGAGGAAGATGTCGCCCGCCTTCACCGGCCCGCCGTAGGTGTCCGGCTCGACGCTCTCGCTCGCCCCGACGCAGCGCGTGATGACGTTCGAGTAGGGGTGATAGCGCGCCTGCTCCGGCGTCAGGAAGCCCGCGTCCACCTGCTCCTGCACGTAGGAGTGATCCTTCGTGAGCTGGCGGAGGACTCCGTCGCGCAGCAGGTAGACGCGCGAGTCGCCGACCTGGCCGATCAGGTAGCGGTCGTTGGCGAGGAGCAGCACCGACGCCGTCGTCCCCATCCCCTGCTTGTCCACCTCCTCCACCGTGCGGAGGAAGATGGCGCGGTTCGCGTTGCGGAGCGCGGCGGCGACGCGGGGCCCGACGTCGTCGCCGTTCAGGCGCTGCACCGACGCGAGCTCCTTGGTGACGATCTCCACCGCCATCTCGCTCGCGACCTCGCCCGCGGCGTGACCACCCATCCCGTCGGCGACGATGAAGAGGCCGCGGAACTGGTTCGCGTCGGCGTAGAAGCTGTCCTCGTTCCCGGCACGGATCATCCCGATATCGGTGCGGGCGGCGACGGAGAGCTGCACTAGCGTCCCTGGCGAAGAAGGTAGACGACGACGAAACCGACGACGGCCGCGATCAACGCGACCAGGCCCCAGCGCCCGGCGGCGCCGCCCGAGGACGACACCTCGCTCGCGGCCGCGTCGGCGACGCGAGCGGGCGCCGGCGTCGCGGCGGGCACGACGGGTTCGGCGACCGCACCACGCCGCGCGATGGCGCGCGTGCCGACGGCGTCGCCGTCGGCGGGAGCAGCCGACTGAAAGATCATCTTGACGCCGCCGAAGCGCACGTCCGGAGTGCCGACGAGCCGTTGCTCGCCGGCGATGCGGGTGCCTGCCACGTAGGTTCCATTGGTCGAGTCCATGTCCACTACGTACCAGCCCGCTTCGCGTTTCTGAAGCTTGGCGTGCGTGTCGGACACGCTTTCGTCGGGGATGACGACGTCGTTGTGCGCGCCGCGGCCGATGTGCGCGAGCGGCGTGCGCACCGCGAACTTGCGGCCGCGCAGCATCCCCTGATTGATGATCTCGAGCGTCGCGAGCACGGGCCGCGCGTCGGCCGCCCGCTCGGCGGCCGTCGGCGCCGCGACTGGTGCCCGCACCGCGCTCGTGGCGACGGGCGCTGCGGCCTGGGGCTCGGGCGACGGCGACGCCGGCGCCAGCACCGGTCGCGGCGCGGACTCGGCCCGCGGTGCTCCGGCGGGCGGCGTGATCGGCGGCGCGTCCGTCACGGGGGCGGTGTCCGCGTAGAACCGGAACTGCGCGTCGCCCACCTGCAGCACGTCGCCGCGCCCGAGCACCCGGACCACCGGCACGCGCTCGTCGTTGACGAACACGCCGTTCGTGCTCGTGTCGCGCAGCTCGTAGCCGTCGGCGCCGGGCGCGATCACGGCG
>DATMHT010000269.1:0-3485 GCA_035554795.1 Gemmatimonadaceae bacterium
CGGCGTCCGCTCGGCCGCGCCCGACGTGCTCGTCAGGTCGCGCACGAGTCCCTCTTCGGCCGGCACCGTGAAGACGTCGCCGCGCGCCTCGAACACGGCGCGCTTGCCGGTCGGCGAGATCCCGCCGTTCGCGATCGCGCCGCCCACGTTCTCGGCGTGCGGCCGGAGAGTGGACTTGTCGGTCACGAGCTTCACCGGCACTTCCTTCGCCTGCCCCGTCGCGAGATCGAGCAGGTACATCCCGTCGCCCTTCTGGAAGACGATGTCCGACGGGCCGATGGACGGATACTTCACGTCGAAGTCGCCGAAGTCGGTCACCTGCCGGAAGGCGTCCTTCTTCGTGTCGTACGCCCAGAGGTTGCCGCGCTCGTTCGCGCCGCGGTCGCTCAGGAAGTACAGCGTCGAGTCGTGCCACATCGGCTGCGCGTCGTTCGCGTCGTCGTGCGTGACGTTGCGCGCGGTGCCCTTCTCGAGGTCGAACAGCCAGATGTCCGGCGCCCAGCCGCCGCGGTAGCGCTTCCACGTCCGTGAGTCCACCGCCTCCGGCAGGTAGGCGAGCGTCTTCCCGTCGCGGGCGACGGACGCGAACTCGCCGTATGGCATCGGTAGCTGCACCGGCTGGCCGCCGGTCACCGCCACCTTGAACAGCTTGTTGTAGCGGTTCGTCTCGCTCGTGCGCGGCGACGCGAAGAGGATGGACTTGCCGTCCGGGTACCACGCGACCATCCGGTCGGGCCCGGGGTGGTACGTCAGCCGCCGCGGCTCGCCGCCGGTGGACGGCATCACGTACACGTCCTGGTTGCCGTCGTAGTTGCCGGTGAAGGCGATGAGCGAGCCGTCGGGCGAGAAGCGCGGGAAGCTTTCCTCCCCCTTCGCCGACGTCAGGCGCACGGCGGTGCCGCCGTTCTTCGGCATGACCCAGATGTCGCCGCCGTACACGAAGGCGATCTGGGTCGAGGAGACGGTCGGCTGACGCAGCATGCGCGCGTCCACCTGCGCGTGAACGGGACGGGCGCCTAACGCGCCGCCGGCGAGCACCGCCAGCGCGGCGGGCAGCAGTGCGGCACGGCGGGTCGAGCCGCGGGGGAACGCCATGGGCATACCTTGGGAGTAGGGGTACGGTGGGGAGCACCGGGTGCGCGACGTCGCGCGACGACGGGGCCCGCTCGCTTCATACGGGCGGGCCGGTGAGCTGTCAAGCAACGACCAACGACGGCGAGAGCAGGGAGGGAAGTCGGCAGCCGCGCGGACTGCGAAGCACAACGCACGCAGCGCGCGCCGGGATTCACGCGCCGCGATCGAGAGTTCGTTGAATCCTGATCGCGTGTCGCCCCGTAGGCAGTCTCACGCGGCCGCACCGCATCAGGCGCAACATGCTACACCCTGAACCCTACACCCTCCGGACCATGCCGCTCATCTTCGCCTCCCGTTCGACACCCGTCGCGACCCTGCTGGTTTCAGTCGTCCTCTCGTCCGCCGCGTGCGCGACCACGGGCGCGACGTTCGGCAGCGGCGTCGGCGACGCGACGCGCGAGCATGCGCCCTACTACGCCGCGAGCGACGCGACCGCTGAGAGCGCGCGCATCGCCCACATGCCGGTGTCGTATCAGCGCGGCGGGTCGCAGTCGCCGGTCATGGATCCGAAGGACGGTCCGGGCACGCCGATCGCCGCGCTCGTCGCCGAGATGAACGCCTACCTCGACTCGCTCTCCGCGACGACGCCGCTCGCCGCGCCCGTCGCCGGCACGGCGCCGGACGTGCGCTTCGGCTGCGACGTGGACGCGACCGGCGACTGCGTGGCGCGCGACGCCAGTGGCGCGCTCGGCCGCAAGGGGACGACGATGAACCTGGACGTCGGCCGGCCGTCGGCTCGCTGGGTCACCGAGGCGACGGCGGCCATGCACCGCGCCGGCGCGACGAGCGCGCTCGTCGTCACGCTCGAGGTCGGGCAGTACCTCCCGAAGCAGGAGGGCGCGCGCGGCACGAAGTCCGTCGAGCTGGGCACCGGCTACACGGTCGAGCTGCCCTGGCTCACGTCGCTCGAGACTCCGGTCAGTGTCCTCCAGGTCACCGGCGTCCGCGTCGGTCGCGACGGGAAGGCGGTCAGCATCGGCGCCGAGGGGATCCTCGCTCAGCGCACGAGCCTCGGCGTCAGTGCGATCGGCGGCCAGGCGATCATCACCGACGAGCAGGTCGAGCGCGCGCGGACGCTGCGCCGCGACGACCTCCCCGGTCACCCGCTCGCCTGGCAGGTGGCGCTGCGGAACCTCGTCGCCGGGCTCGCGGAGCGGCCGAATCTGGCGGTGCGATAGTGCGGGTAAGCGGTAGACGGTGAGCGGTAGGCGCCGAAAGGTACGCGGACCCCCCACGTCGTGCTCCTCGACGTGTCGCGAACTTCTCGTCACCGAGGTGAACACGCCACTTCGGACCGCGCCTACCGCCTCCCGTTTACCGCCCACCGCGCCACGCGCCCGCCCGGACCGGCGGCGACGCCGCGCCCCCGGACGAAGCGCACGCTGTTCCAGGCGACGCTGTCCACCATGCGCCACGACTGGCCGCCGTCGCGGGAGACCGCGGTGCCGCCGAGCCCGACCGCCACGAGCGTCGGGCTCGGCGCGTCTGGTACGTAGGCGACAGCCGACATGTAGCCCTCGGGGAGCGGACCGCGCGCGAGGAGCCAGCTCCGTCCGCCGTCGTCCGTCACGGCGACGTTGTCGCTCCGCTCGTGCGCCTTCCGGTAGTCGCCGCCCACCGCGACGCCGTGGCGCGCGTCCCGGAACGCCACCGAGAAGATCCCCGCCGACGCGCCGCCGGCGCGCACCGGCGTCTCGGCGACGCTCCAGTGCCGGCCGCGGTCGGTCGAGCGGAAGACGCGCGCCGTCGCCCCACCACCGGTGCCGATCCACACGTTGCCCGCGCCCTGCACGGTGAGGCACGATCCGCTCGCCGCGAACGCCGCCTCGCCCGGCAGCGTCGCCGGCAGCCGCTCGGGTGGTACGCGTGCCCACGTCGCGCCGCCGTCGCTCGTCGTGATGATGAAGAGACGACCGTCCACCGGATCGCTCATCGCGATCCCGTGGCGCGCGTCCCAGAATGCGATCGCGTCGAGGAAGACGCCCTTCTCGTCCGTGAACCACTGCCGCGTCCAGTGCGCGCCGCCGTCGGCGGTGTGATAGATGCGCGCCTGCCCCTCCTCGGCCGGTCCGGCGCTCATCGCCCAGGCCACGCGCGCGCTGAGCGCGTGGATCGCCCGCAGGTCGAGCGCCCCCGCGCCGGCGATCGTATCGGCGCGCCATGTCGTGCCGCCGTCGGTCGTGCGGGCGTAGTGGCCCCCCGTGCCGCTGGCCCACGCCACCCGCGCGTTCACGACGCTCAGGCCGCGCAGCTCGGCGGTCGTGCCGCTCGACTCGGGCGTCCACTGGGCGCGCGCCGTGGCGGCCGGCACGAGGGTGGCGATCAACGTCGCCGTCGCGACTGCGTAGATC
>DATMHT010000270.1:0-5755 GCA_035554795.1 Gemmatimonadaceae bacterium
GCCGGCTCCCACCGCGTCGCGGGAGCGAGCGTCGGCTCGAGCGCGATCTTCCGCGGACCGGTGCGGCGCTCGAGCAGCGGCGCCATGGACGTGCGCCAGCTGCCGGCGGCCATGCGCCGCTCGGCGTCCGTCATCGAGACCTGCGCCAGCTTCTCCGCCTCGGCGAACGTCCCCGCCGTGACCTCGGGCCCGACGGGCGGCGCGGTGTTGAAGGCGGGCGGCGCACCGGGCGTCGTCGGTGTGCCCGGCTTCTGCTCGCCGGCGCCGCCACCGCCCTTGCACGCGGTGACGGCGCCGACGAGACCGAGTGGAGCCTGGATCAGGAACTGGCGTCGAGTGTTCACGAGGCGGCGCGGTGGAGGTGAGGTCGGACCCGCGCCGAATGTATCCCCCGCGCACCGGACGCGGCGAGAGAGCGGATCCGACCCGCCCCGACCCCGCTACACGCGACCGGCTACGGCATCGCGCTCGCCTACGGCCGCACCGCGCGGATCGCGAGCCGCACGGTCGTCGCGTCGCCGGGCGCGGCGTACACTTCGGCCGTGGTGGTGTAGTGGTCGGCCAGCTGCCACGTCGCTCCGCCGAAGACGACCGCGCGGTCGAGGTTCACTTCCACCCGCGTGCGATCCACGCCGCCGAAGCGGTTGGTGAAGTTCACCCGGAAGCGCGGCTGCAGCCGGTTGTAGCCGCCGCCGACGTACGGGCGAAGCCGGCCGCCGAACAGCGTTCCGCCGAGCGACGCGTCGGCGCCGACGATGTTGGGCGAGAAGCTGTCGTCCGAGCGCGTGCCGCCGAAGCACTCGCTCGCCGGGTCCGCGAGCTCGGCCTGGTTACAGGTGATCGGGGCCTGGATCGATCCGAAGGTGCCGTGCGCGCGCAGCGACCCGACGAGGCTCCGCAGCGCGAAGCTGCGCGCCAGCGAGACGCCGAACAGGTTGGCGCGCACGCCGGCGACGCGGACCGGTGGAACCCACGACGCCTGCAGCGCGAGCCCCAGCGGCAGCGGCACGCCGACGCGCGGCCGCGGCACGGCGAACAGGAACTCGGTGTCCTCCGGTCCCTTGCCCGGCTGACACGTCGTCGGCGTCGCCCTCGCGCGGGGGATCCTGGGCAGGTAGGTGCCCTCGAGCCCCGCCTCGAATCGCGGACGCGACTCGGGGGCGAGCAGCGGGCCGAAGGCGAGCGGGACGGACAGGATCGCGAACGTCCGCGCCTCGTTCGAGCTCGTGGACGGCCGACAGACCTGTGCGACCAGTCGCTGTGCCGGCGCGAGCATCAGCACGACGACGCTCGCGATGCGCGACCACATGCGCAACCGCGCGCGCGTCCATGATCGCGAGATCATCGCTCACCTCCGTCGGGTGCGGCGCGCGTCGCCGCGTCCCCGCGCTCGGCGCTCCGGCTGGCGCCCACCGCCGCCGCTTCGCGCACGGCGACGGCGTCGAAGTCGAACGTCACGCGATCGGCGACGCGCACCGTCCCACCCGGCCCGCCGCGGTACGGCTCGATCCCGAACTCCGTCTGGTTCACGCCGAACGTCCCGCGTGCGCGCAGCGTGTCCGCGCCGGCCTGGACGGTGGCGTCCACCTGCACGGGGCGCGTCCGGCCCGCGAGCGTCAGCTCGCCGTCGAGCCGAACGCCGGTGCGCGTCGGAGTCGCGTGCGTGAGGGTGAAGCGGATGTCCGGATACTCGGCCACGTGCAGGACGTGGTCGCGCATCGTCGCGGTGACCTGCCGGATCTCCGCCGGATCGTGCGGCGTCAGCACCTCGAGGCTGTCGGCGCGGACGACGACGTCCACTCGCGCGGCCGAGGGGTCGCCCGCGCGATAGCGCACCGAGCCCGCGAACGACCGCGCGCGGACGACGTGACTGTGACCGGCGAAGCCGAGCAGTCCGGCGGTGCCGGTGCGCACCTCGAAGCGACTGCTCGGCAGAATGCGGTATGTCGCGGCGTCCGGGGCGGGCAGCTGGGCCGAGGCGAGGAGATCCGCCCCGGCCACGATGAGGCCCGCGACCACGAGAATCCTCCGTGGCGCCTGCCGGCGCATGATTGCGTCGGCGCATGCGTTCTTCATGACACTCGTCTCCTGATCGTTCTCGCGAACGATCCGTTCGTTCGTGAATTCGTCCAGCAGCCCGGGCCGCTCACGGCGCCGTCGTCAGCGCCTGTCCGTTGCTCACCGGGCTCACCGCGAGCGTGCGCGCGACGCTGTCCATCTTGCGGGCGTCGCGAGTCACGTCGACCGTGGAATCCTTACCGGGGAAGTTCCGGTTCCCGCCGGCGACCGCGAGCAATCCGCCGTCGCGGATGAGCTCCACGGGGACGGCGTCGCTCGCGGCCGGCGCGTGTGCGCGCGCACTAGCTCGCGGGCCACGCGCGCACGACGGAAGGGCGCCGCGCCGCCGCCCCTCCCCGCGCCACGGCGGTCTCTGCGCTGCCACCGCCGAGCGTCAGGTGGCCGGCGTTGGGGACGAAGTCGGTCGGGTGGCCGACGTTTCCTACGATGGCGGCGGCGTTCAGGAAGCCGTCGTCGTCGCCGAGCATCGCCCTGGGGATGCGAACGGTCACCCGGCGGCCGTCGAACTCCGGCTTGACGTGGCCGACGACGGCGCCGTCCCACGACGTCACGACGAACGTGGAGTCCGTGTCGAAGTGGCGAAGCTGGAGCACGTAGTCCACGCCCAGCCCGCTCGAGCCGCCGTCGAGGCGGAACTCGTTCACGACACCGTCGCCGCCCGTCGTCGCGTCCTGGTCCACGTCGAGGTCCACGAAGCCGACCATCGCCGTCGTATCGCCGCCAAGCGGCGAGACGATGTCGCGCGACAGCTCGAGCCCCACGGTGACGGCGTCGCTGTCGCGCGCCGCCGTGAACGCCGTCAGGTCCCACGTGATGGGGCCCGAGCCGAACATGTCGCCCACCGGGTCGGTGACCGTCTCCGCCGCGCTCTGCGTGCCGGCGCCGATCACCACCACCGCACCCGTCATCGCCGCGCCGTGCACGACGCAGTCGTAGCGGTACGTGCCGGGCGCGGTGAAGACGACGGAGTACGTCCCGCGGCCGGTGAGCGTTCCGCTGCTCGCGAAGCTCGGCGTGCCGACCGACCTGACGCTGTGCGGCAGCGGGCCGGTCCACGTCCAGGTGACAGTGTCGCCGACGGCGACGGTGTCCACGGCGGGATTCATGGTGCCGTTGTGGACGCTCGTGAACTGGATGCCGGAGCCCACGGTCACCGTTCCCGCCCGACCGCCTCCGCCCCCGCCTCCACCGCTCTCCACCGCGGCGGGCCCGTCACCATTCCCACCGCACGCCAGCAGGGCCGCGACCGCGGCCGCCGCGAGTGCTGCTCCTCGAATGCGCATCGATCCTCCGTGCCCGCCACATGGCGAGCATTGTCGTGTCCTTTTTCGATCGTTCGACTTCGAACGACCGGAAGCTCGCGCGCATCCGACCGGGCGTCTTGAACGGAGCGACGGTGGGTCCTTGAACGAAGCTGCTGCCACGCGCCGCGCGGGCCGGGCGCGCGCGCGGCCACACGCTCGAGCACGCGCGCGCAAACACACGACGGGTCGCCGCGGCGTTCGCGCGAGAACCAAGCCGGGGGTCGGAGTGTTGATCACTCACGCACTGGTGGCGAGCGTCGCCGGCGCGAACGCCGGCCGGGATGCCGCTCACCGGATCCGTGCGCTTCAGGAGAAGTCGTGGGCCAGCTACTGCACAGCCATCTGCCGTTCGACCGCGCGCGCCCGCCCGAGGGCGTGAAGGTTCGCGAGGACGTGCCGCCCGTCGTCTGCAGTCAGGCGCTCGACTGGCCGGGCACGCTGGTCGAGGCCGGGCGCAACGACGTCACGCAGGTGAGCGACCGCGCCCTCTCGCACCACTACGTCTCGCTCAACGCCGACGCGCGGCCGTACACGTTCGAGGTGGCGGGTCCGCACGGCATGCGGACGGTCACGCTCGCGCCGGGCGCGGTCTGGATCCTTCCCGCCGGCGACCCGGTGACGCTCCGGCTCGACACGTCCTTCTCGTACGTCCGCGTCATGCTCGACCCGGCGCATCTCGACGGGCTGCTCGCGCGCTCACTCGACTCGGCGCGGCCGGTGGAGCTGCGGCGCAGCTACGGCGTCGCCAGTCCGCCGCTGGCGCACGTGCTCGAGGCGCTCGCCGCCGAGGCCGAGCATGGGAACCCGAGCGGGCTCGCCTTCGTCGAAGCGCTCACCGCCGCGGTGAGTCACCAGCTCGCCCTGCACGCCGGCGTCGAGCGGCCGCGCCCGTGGCGCGTGCGGGGCGGGCTCTCGCCGCTCGCGCGGCGGCGCACGCTCGAGCTCATCGACGCGAAGCTCGACGCGAGGCTGACGGTGGACGCCCTCGCGCGCGAGGCCGGCCTCTCGCCCGCGCACTTCGCGCGCGCGTTCAAGGAGACGCTGGGCCGTGCGCCCCACCAGTATCTCCTCGCGCTCCGCCTGCGACGCGCCCGCCGCATGCTCGACGCGCCCGATTCGGTGCTGTCCGACGTGGCGCTGCGCGCCGGCTTCTCCGATCAGGCGCACTTCACCCGCCTCTTCAAGCGCGAGTACGGGGTGACGCCGGGCGCCGTGCGGCGCGAACGTTCGCCGGCCGCGCACGCCGGCCGCTAGACGCGGAAGGAGCCGCCGCCGTCGGCCCGTCGCGTGACGTAGCGACGCAAAGATAAGAGCGCGCTCCGCTCTCCTGCCCGCCTTGTCCGCTGGCGGCGCCAGGAACCGTATCACGGTCTAGGAGGAACCGTGTCACGGTCCACAGGAGCTGAGCATGAACACCCAGCGGGCATTACCCACGATCATCATCGTCGTCGCCGCCGGCGCGCTGTCCGGCTGCAGGGCGGCGCGCTCGGAGGAAGCGGACGCCGCGGCCGAGACCGCGCGCGCGGTACCCGTGCGCGTGCAGGCGGCGGCGAGCGTCCGCCGTCCCCACGTCACCGCCGCCAGCGGCGTCGTGCAGGCGAGAACGGAAGTCGGCGTCGCCTTCCAGGTGGCCGGCAAGGTCGTCGCCGTCGGGCCCGACGAGGGGAGCACGGTGCGCGCCGGCGAGCTGCTCGCGCGGATAGACCCCACCGACTACCGCCTCGGGCTCGCGCAGGCGGAGGCGCAGTCGGAGCGCGCCGCGCAGGAGCGCGAGCGCTTCCGGCCGCTCGTCGCCGCGGGGAGCGTCGCCGCCAACGACTACGAGCGCATCGAGAGCGGAGCGCGCCAGTCGGCGGCCGCCGCCGCACTCGCGCGCAAGCGGCTCGCCGACACGCGGCTCCTCGCGCCGCTCTCCGGCGTCGTCGCGCGTCGCGCCATCCAGCCCGGCGAGACGGCGGCGCCCGGCCAGCCGGTGTTCACGATCGTGGACGTGGACCCGGTGCGCGTTCGCATCGGCGTCCCGGAGGCGGAGGTGGCCGCGGTGCGCGTCGGCCAGCGGACCGACGTGCGGCTCCCGGCGCTGCCCGGCGAGCATTTCGCCGGTCGGGTGACGATCGTCGGGATCGCCGCCGACCCGACGACGCGCAGCTACGCCGTGGAGGTCTCGGTACCGAACCCGGCGCACCGACTGAAGGTGGGCATGGTGGCCGAAGCGAGCGTCTACGGCGATCAGCTCGCGAGCGCCATCACCGTGCCGGCGTCCGCGGTCGTGCGCGACGCCGACGGGGCGACACTGGTCTACGTGCTCGACCCTTCGACAGGCTCGGGGCAGGCTGCGGGCGACGCCACCGTCCGCGCGCGTCGCGTCGAGG
>DATMHT010000271.1:0-10540 GCA_035554795.1 Gemmatimonadaceae bacterium
ACCTGGACGGTGAGGTTGCGCGAGAGCGATCGTCGCGCGGGGATAGCCGCTGGCTCGGCGGGCGTCGTCGTGGTGGCGGATGCGTCCATGCGGCGTGCAACGTCGCACGGGGCGTGCGAGGGCACAAGGCGCTCCCTGAAACGCGGCGCCGCGGATCTTCGCGGATCGCCGCGGATAGGGCAGTCCTGTTGAAGAACTCGGACCGCGGAGGACGCGGAGGACTGCTCCTGCTGTGCAAGGAGACTGAACCACGGAGGTCACGGAGGAACACGGAGGCGAGCCTGGACAGCTCGATCTTCGTGTCCTCCGTGACCTCCGTGGTTCAAGCTTTTCAAAGAGCAGCCCTATCCGCGGCGATCCGCGAAGATCCGCGGCGCCGCGTTTCAGGGAGCGCCTTGTGCCCTCGCATGCCCCGTGCGACGTTGCACGCCGCATGGACGCATCCGCCACCACGACGACGCCCGCCGAGCCCGCGGCGGTGCCCGCGCGACGATCGCTCTCGCGCAACCTCACCGTCCAGGTGCTGACGGCGATCGCCATCGGCATCCTGCTCGGCGCCCTCGCCCCCGACGCGGGCAAGGCGATGAAGCCGCTCGGCGACACCTTCGTCGCCCTCGTGAAGATGGTGATCGGGCCGATCATCTTCCTCACGATCGTCGTCGGCATCGCCGGCATGGGCGACCTCAAGAAGCTCGGCCGCGTCGGCGGGAAGGCGCTCATCTACTTCGAGGTCGTGACGACGCTCGCGCTCGCCATCGGCCTCGCCGTCGTCAACGTCGTGCGGCCCGGCGCCGGGCTCGACGTCTCGAAGCTCGCCACCGGCGACGTCTCGAAGTACGCGACCGCCGCGAAGCAGCTCACCTTCGTGGACTACGTCACGCACATCGTCCCGTCGAGCTTCCTCGGCCCGTTCACCGAGGGCGACGTCCTGCAGGTCGTCTTCATCGCCGTGCTCTTCGGCGTCGCGCTCGCGAGCGCCGGCGACGTCGCGCGCCCGCTGCTGGCGACGCTCGAGCGGCTGTCGCAGGTGTTCTTCCGCATCGTCGCGATCATCATGAAGGTCGCGCCGATCGGCGCCTTCGGCGCGATGGCCTACACGGTCGGCGCGTTCGGCCTCCAGACGCTGCTCCCGCTCGCGAAGCTGATGGCCGCCGTCTACCTGACGATGGCCGTCTTCGTGTTCGTCGTCCTGAACGCGATCCTGCGCGCGTACGGCGTCTCCGTCTGGCGCTACCTCGCCTTCATCAAGGAGGAGATCCTCCTCGTCCTCGGCACGTCGTCGAGCGAGGCCGCGCTGCCGCCGATGATGGAGAAGATGGCGCGCTTCGGCTGCGCGCCGTCGGTCGTCGGCCTGGTCATTCCCGCCGGCTACTCGTTCAACCTCGACGGCACGTCCATCTACCTCTCGATGGCCGTCGTCTTCCTTGCCCAGGTGTTCGACATCCACCTCGGCATCGGCCACCAGCTCGCCGTCCTCGCGATCCTGATGCTGACGTCCAAGGGCGCCGCCGGCGTCACCGGCTCCGGCTTCATCGTCCTCGCCTCGACGCTCTCGGCGATGCACCTCGTCCCGATCTCCGGCATCGCCCTGCTGCTCGGCGTGGACCGGTTCATGAGCGAGGCCCGCGCGATCGTCAACCTCATCGGCAACGGCGTCGCGACCATCGTCGTCGCGAAGAGCGAGAAGCAGTTCGACGAGGACAAGTACCGCCTGGCCGTAGAGCGTAGGCATCCTACCTGATTCCTGGTTCCTGCGTGCTAATGCCGGCCACTCAGAGGGGCTGACTCGAGCAAGCAGGAACCAGGCATCAGGGAGGGACTGTGTCCCTCGCAGGAACCAGGAATCAGGTAGGAACTATGCCCCGTAGATTTCTACTTTCCCTGCGGCCCATGAGCACCCTCTACCTCGCGACCGTCCTACCGACGCTGATGAGCGAGCTGGTTCACGGCTCGCCCGACCCGAGCGCGCCCACGTTCATGCTCAACCAGGGCGACCCGGGTTTGCTCGCGTCGCTCGATCGACTTCCGGCGTCCGCGGCCTCGGCGACGCACGGCGGCGGCGCGTCGATCGCCGCGCACGTCGATCACCTGCGCTACGGCCTGTCGCTGCTCAATCGGTGGGCGCGGGGCGAGCCGACGCCGTGGAAGGCCGCCGACTGGACGGCGAGCTGGAAGAGGACGGCCGTGTCGGACGCCGAGTGGCGAACGTTGCGCGACGAGCTCCGCCGCGAGGCGAGCGCGTGGACGGACGCGCTGCGCACGCCGCGCGAGCTGAGCGACACGGAGGCTGCGTGGATCGCGGGAAGCGTCGCCCACCTCGCCTATCACTTCGGCGCCATCCGCCAGATCGACCGCGCGACCCGCGGCCCGACCGCCGAGGACGAGGCGCGGGCGAAGGGACGGTAAGCGGCGGGCGGTAAGCGCGAACGTACGAGGGGCCGGCTTCAGATCACCGAAGCCGGCCCCTCGGCTTGCGTCCACCGCCCACCGCTTACCGCTCAGCCGCTCCCCGCATCTCCTCCAGCGCCGCCTTGATGTCGGCGAAGCGCGACGCGCCGAGTCGCGCCGCCCACGCCGCCTCGATCTCGAGGAGCACGTCGCGGATCGCGGCCGCGGCGCGCACGCCGCGCGGCGTGAGGTGAACGGCGCGGGCGCGACCGTCGGCGCTCTTCGCCGAAGGAGAGCGTCGCTCGACGTAGCCGAGCTCCTCGAGGCTGCGCAGGAGCTGATTCATGGCCTGCTTCGTCGTGCGCGCGCGCTCGGCGAGGTCGCCCGGCCGCGCGCCCTCCGGCCCCGGGTGCTGGAACACGTCGAGGTGCGGTGCCCGCAGGTCGGTGAAGCCCGCCGCCTGCAGCCCGTCGAGGATCTGCGCGCGCACGCCCTGCCACGCATAGCGCAGCAGCGCGCCGATCATCGGCGGCGCCTGGCCGTCACGTCTTGACATGTAGTAAATTTAGTTTACTATCAGCCGGGCGGCAATCCCCACCGCGCGGACGACGTCGTCGTCGCGCACTCGTCACACGGTCGGCACACGATCTCAGCTACCGGAGGCACGCTCGTGATCTCGACGCGCAGCATTCGGCACCTCCCGTCCGGCACCGGTCGCACGTTCAGCGTGTTGGGCGATTCCGTCACCTTCAAGGGCGAGCCCGACGACGACACGCCGGGCGCGCCGCTGCTCTTCGAGCACATGCTGCCGGCGACGCTGGGCGTCCCGCCCCACACCGAGCGCAATCACGAGGCGTTCTACGTGCTCGACGGCACGCTGGTCGTGGAGTCCGAGGGCGAGCGCTACCGACTCGGCGCGGGCGACTTCCTGAGCATCCCCCCGGGGGTGCCGCACGCACTGCACAACCCCGGTCCCGGACCGGCGCGCGTCCTGACGCTCGTCTCCCCCGGCAGTCAGCACGTCCGATTCTTCTCCGCCGTCGGCCGGCCGATCGAAGACCCGAACGCTCCACCGGCGCCCGACGCCCCGCCCGACATCCCGCGCCTGCTCGCCGTCGGCCGCGAATGCGGAATCGAGTTCCTCCCGCCGCAGAAGACCTGATTCCTACCTGATTCCTGATTCCTGCGTGCTAATGCCGGCCACTCAGAGGGGCTGACTCGAGCATGCAGGAACCAGGAATCAGGTAGGAACTATGCCCCGTACACCTCGAATATTCCCGCCGCGCCCATCCCTCCGCCGACGCACATCGTCACCATGCCCAGCCCGCCGCCGCGGCGACGGAGCTCGTGGACGAGGTGCGTGGTGAGCTTGGCGCCGGTGGCGCCTAACGGGTGGCCGAGTGCGATCGCGCCGCCGTCCACGTTGAGCTTGTCCATCGGCATGTCGAGCACGCGCGCGACGGCGAGCGCCTGCGCCGCGAACGCCTCGTTCATCTCGATCAGCGCGAGGTCCTGCATCGTCAGGCCGGCACGCTTGAGCGCCTTCGGCACCGCCTTGATGGGCGCGATCCCCATCACGTCCGGCTCGACGCCCGACACCGCGAACGTCACGAAGCGCGCGAGCGGCTCGATCCCCTGCGCCTCGGCGCGTGCGCGGCTCATCAGCATCACCGCCGCCGCGCCGTCCGAGTAGGGGCTCGCGTTGCCGGCGGTCACCGTGCCGGTCGTCTTGAAGGCCGGGCGCAGCTTCGCCAGCGTCTCGGGCGTCGTGTCGGGACGGAGCAGCTCGTCGCGCGTGAACGGCACCGTCTCGGTCTTCTTCTCCGCGCCGTGCCACGAGACCTTCTCGACGTCGATCGGGACGATCTCGTCGGCGAACCTCCCCGCCGCCCACGCCGCCGCCGCCTTGCGGTGGCTGTCGGCGGCGAACGCGTCCTGGTCGGCGCGGTTCACCTTCCACCGCTCGGCGACACGCTCGGCGGTGAAGCCCATGCCGATGTAGCTCTCGGTGAGCGCCGGGTGCAGCCGCGTGTGGTAGCCCGACATCGGCACCTGGCTCATCATCTCGACGCCGCCGGCGACGACGACGTCCTCCATCCCGCTCATGATCGCCTGCGCGCCCATCGCGATCGTCTGCAGGCCCGACGAGCAGAAGCGGTTCACCGTGCTCCCCGACACCTCGACCGGAAAGCCGGCGTGCAGCAGCGCGAGCCGCGCGACGTTCAGCCCCTGCGAGCCCTCCGGCATCGCGCAGCCGAGCAGCACGTCGTCCACCTGGTCGCCGCTCACGCCGGCGCGCTCCGCCGACGCCCGGATCACCGCCGCCGCGAGGTCCGCCGGATGCACGTTGGCGAGCGACCCGTCCTTCTTGCCACGGCCGACGGCGGTCCGCACGGCCGATACGATCACTGCTTCGTTCATGCGCTGTCTCCCTTTGGATGCATCGCCCACGCAGTAGAGGGTGGGCACCTACCTGATTCCTGGTTCCCGTCCCTTCAAGCCAGCTCCCTCAGAGGGGCTGGCTCGAGCACGCAGGAGTCAGGAATCAGGTAGGAACTCAATTCCTGAGTGGCTTCCCGTTCTTCAACATGAACTGAATGCGTTCCTGCGTCTCCTTCGTCCCCAGCAGCTTCAGGAACGCCTCGCGCTCGAGGTCGAGGATGTCCTGCTCCGTGACGTCGCGCGGCGGGCCGTCGCCGCCGCAGAGGACGTACGCGACCTCGCGTCCGATGAACACGTCGTGGTCGCTCGCCTGGCCGGCTTCCTTGAATGCCCAGAGCGCGTACTCGAGGTTCCCTATCCCCTCGCGGCCGAGCGCGCGGATCGTGCGCGGCACCGGCGCCACGTAGTCGGGGGCGAGATCGAGGACGCGGCGCTTCGCGTCGGAGATGAGGCGGTCGCGGTTCATCGTGATGCGGTCGCTCTCGCGCAGAAAGCCGAGCTTGCGCGCCTCGAGCGCGCTCGCGCTCGTACGCGCGGTCGCGATCAGGCCGAACGCGCGCTTCACCGCCTCGAACGGATCCGCTTCGTCGTAGGGCAGCAGCTCCTGCGTGAAGCGGAAGAGCAGCTCCTTCGTCCCGCCGCCCGCCGGGATGAGTCCGACGCCGACCTCGACGAGCCCCATGTACAGCTCGGCGTGCGCCTGGACGCGCGACGCGTGCAGCGTCAGCTCGGCGCCCCCGCCGAGCGTGAGCCCGAACGGCGCGACGACGGTCGGGAAGGGCGCGCGGCGCAGGCTCGTCGTGCTGCGCTGGAAGATGCGCACCGCGTCCTCGAGCACGTCCCACTTCTTCTCCGCCGCCTGGCTGGCGACGAGCGAGAGGTCGGCGCCGGCGGTGAAGGTGCGCGGATCGTCGTTGCCGACGACGAGACCGGCGAGCCCGTCGCGCTCGACGCGCGCCATCGCGCTCTCCAGCGCGCGCAGCACGCCCTCGCCCATCGTGTTCGCCTTCGAGCGGAACTCGAGCAGCACGACACCGTCGCCGAGGTCGAGCAGCGCCGCCGCGTCGCTCTGCTCGAGTACCGCGCCCGGCCGCCGCGCGATCGCCGCGAGCGACGTCTGCCGCGGGATCTCGCTCACCGGCACATACGCGACATCCTGAGCCTGCCCCGAGCGAAGCGAGGGGTCGAGGGCGAGCGCGGTCGGCGCGGCGCTGTCGGCGCCGGCGCGGTAGAAGCTTCCCTGCACCTTGTCGAGCAGCGGCGGCACGGCGCCACCGCGCTTCGCGATCTCGCCGCGCAGCCAGTCCACGCCGAGCATGTCCATCAGCTTGAACGGGCCCGCGTCCCAGCCGTAGCCCCACTCCATCGCGCGGTCCACGCCGGCGACGTCGTACGCGAGCTCGGGCGACTTCTCCAGCGTGTAGCGCAGCGAGTCCACGAGCGACGCACGGAGGAAGTCGCCGTACTTGCCGGGCAGGTCGCGGATCGCGGCCATGCGCTGCGGCAGCGGCTTGCGCATCAGCGCGCCGATCTCGGGCGACTCGGCCTTCGCCTGAGGCGCGTACTCGCCCGTGCGCCAGTCGAGCGTCTGGATGTCCTTCCCCTGCTTCCGGTAGAAGCCGGCGCCCGTCTTCTCGCCGAGCCGCCCCTGCTGCACGAGGCCGCGCACCCAGTCCGAGAAGCCGAAGTCCTCCCCCGTCGCCTGGGCGAGCCCCGTCGTCACGTGGCCGAGCACGTCGATGCCGGAGATGTCGCCGGTGCGGAACGTCGCGCTCTTCGGCCGCCCGATGAGTGGGCCGGTGAGCGCGTCCACCTCGTCGATGGTGAGGCCCATCTCCTCCATGCGCCGCATCGTGTGCACGAGCCCGAAGACGCCGAGCCGGTTGGCGACGAAGCCGGGCGCGTCCTTCGCGATCACGATCCCCTTGCCGAGCACCGACTCGCTGAACTCGCGCACCGCGTCGAGCACCTCGGGCGCCGTCTCCGGCGTCGGGATCAGCTCGAGCAGGTGCATGTAGCGCGGCGGGTTGAAGAAGTGCGTGCCGAGGAAGTGCGCGCGGAAGCGCGGGCTGCGTCCCTCGGTGAGCACCGCCATCGGGATCCCCGACGTGTTCGACGAGACGACGGCTGTCGGCTTGAGCACGTCCTCGAGCCGCGCGTACAGCTCCTTCTTCGGGCCGGGCTGCTCGATGATCGCCTCGAGCACCCAGTCGCAGTCGCCGAGCAGGGCGAGGTCGTCGGCGATGTTGCCGGTGCGGATGAGCGACGCGCGGTCGGCGTCCATGAACGCGGCCGGCCGCGCCTTGAGCGCGCGCTTGAGCCCCTCGGCGGCGGGCCCGCCGCGCTCCTTGTCGCCGGGGATGTCGAGAAGGACCACGGGGACGCCGGCGGAAGCGGCGAGGGCGGCGATGCCGCTCCCCATCGCCCCGGCACCGACGATGCCGAGCTTGCTGATGCGCATGACGGGATGTCCTGGCTGGCGGTGATGCGCGGACGACGACAGCGGCGTCGGATTGACGCCTGTCTTCAAGCTAACCCTGGCGTGAAGGGGTAGCTGTCGGGGATCGGCGAACGGCACCTCTCGGCTCTCGGCCGTCGCTGGACAGGATGGACAGGATGGACAGGATGACCAGGACATGGATGTGCAGTTCATCCCATTCATCCTGTTCATCCTGTCGTACAAGGGCCGAGAGCCCACCGCCGAGAGCCGCTACCTCCGCAGCAACTTGAACGCGTGCCTCCCACGCATCCTCGCCTCCGCCACGCCGCATGACTAGTCTCAGTGCACGCGCCTACCGCCAACCGCTTCCCGCCTACCAGCATTGCGCACCCTCTACCCGTACCTCCGCCACTACTGGAAGCTGATCCTGCTCGCCCTCTTCCTGGCGGCGGTGAATCAGGTCTTCTCGCTGCTCGACCCGCTCATCTTCCGGCACGTCATCGACGAGTACGCCACGCGCTACAAGGAGTACACGACGCAGCAGTTCTTCCGCGGCGTCGCCCTCCTCCTCGGCGCGGCCGTCGGCGTGGCGTTCGTCTCGCGCGTCGCGAAGAACTTCCAGGACTACTTCGTCAACGTCGTCACCCAGCGGCTCGGCGCCCAGATCTACTCCGACGGCATCCGCCACTCGCTCGCCCTGCCCTACGCCGCGTTCGAGGACCAGCGCAGCGGCGAGACGCTCGGCAAGCTCCAGAAGGTGCGCAGCGACGTCGAGAAGTTCATCACCGCGTTCGTGAACCTGCTCTTCACGACGCTCGTCGGCGTGATCTTCGTCATGATCTACGCCTGGCACGTGCACTGGAGCATCGCGCCCGCGTTCCTGCTCACCGTGCCGCTGCTCGGCGTGCTGTCGTCGGTGCTGAGCCGGCGCATCAAGCAGATCCAGAAGGTCATCGTCGCCGAGACCACCGCGCTCGCCGGCGCGACCACCGAGTCGCTGCGCAACATCGAGCTCGTGAAGAGCCTCGGCCTCGCCGACCAGGAGGTGCAGCGCCTCAACGCGACGACGCAGAAGATCCTCAGTCTCGAGCTCAAGAAGGTGCGCTACCTCCGCTCCCTCAGCTTCATCCAGGGGACGTCGGTGAACTTCCTCCGCACCTGCATCCTCCTGCTGATGCTCTACCTGATCTTCACCCAGCGGATCACGGTCGGGCAGTTCTTCTCGCTGTTCATCTACTCGTTCTTCATCTTCGGCCCGCTGCAGGAGCTCGGGAACGTCATCAACGTCTACCGCGAGACCGAGGCGTCGCTCGGCAGCTTCGACGCCATCCTCGCGATGCCGGTGGATCCGAAGCCGGCGCACCCGGTGGCGGTGGACGAGCTGCGCACGCTCGAGTTCGACCACGTCGGCTTCATGCACGCGACGGCGGCCACGCCGGCGATCGCCGACGTCTCCTTCCGCGCCCGCCGCGGCGAAACGATCGCCTTCGTCGGCCCCTCGGGCGCGGGCAAGACGACGCTCGTCAAGCTGCTCGTCGGCCTCTACCCGCCGCGGAGCGGACGCGTGCTCTACAACGGCGAGCCGAGCACGCGCGTGGACCTCGACCGCTTCCGCGAGCGCATCGGCTTCGTCACGCAGGACGCGCAGCTCTTCTCTGGGACGATCCGCGAGAACCTGCTCTTCGTCCGCCCCGGCGCGACCGACGCCGAGTGCCTCGACGTGCTGCACCGCGCCGCCGCCGACAACCTGCTCCGCCGCGGCGGCCAGGGGCTCGACACGGTGATCGGCGAGGGCGGCGTGAAGGTGTCGGGGGGCGAGAAGCAGCGCCTCTCGATCGCGCGCGCCCTGCTCCGCCGCCCGCATCTGCTGGTGTTCGACGAGGCGACGTCGGCGCTCGACTCGCTCACCGAGGAGGAGATCACGCGCACGATGCGCGACGTCGCCACCGGCGCCGACGTCGTCACGGTGCTCATCGCGCACCGGCTCAGCACCGTCCTCCACGCCGATCGCATCTACGTCCTCGAGCGCGGCCGCGTCGTCGAGCAGGGCCGCCACGACGAGCTGATCGCCCTCGGCGGCCTGTACTACGCGATGTGGCGCCAGCAGGTCGGCGAGCGCCGCGAGCCCGCCCCCGCCACAGTGCCTAACGCGAACGTTCCGTCCCGGCAGCCGGCCGCGGTCTGAAGGTAGGCTCTCGGCTCTCAGCTCTCGGCGGTCAGACAGGATGGACAGGATGAACAGGATGACAACAACGCCACATCCTGCTCATCCTGTCCATCCTGTCTAGCGACGGCCGAGAGCCGAGAGCCGCCCTTACCCGTCCGTGTCGGCCGGATGACGGGATGATGGAGAGCCCTCTTCGGGCCAGCCGTCGCCGAGGCCGAAGTCGGCGAGCACGGTCGCGCCGGCGCGGCGGACGCGCGTCTTGACGCTCCGCCACCGCTCGCCCGCGCTCGGCCGGCTCGTCGTCGGTGAATCCGTCGGCGACACGGCTCGCCCGGCCGTGCGGTCGAGCACCGGCGTCAGCGTCGCCTCGAGGCGATCGAGCACCTTCACCGCCATCCGCTGCGTCGCGACGCACTCGTCGTACAGCGCGCGCGCCCGGTCGCGCGCCCGCTCGGCGCCCGGCGCCGGAATCGACGGTGCGGCGCCGCCGCCGACCACCGCCGCCACCCGCGTCGGCGTCGCCGACGCCGAGCCCGCGGCCGCGGCAGCCTCGCGCCACTGGCCGAGCAGCGTGGCGAAGTGGCGCAGCTCGCGCTCCAGCGCCATGAAGTCGGTCACGACCTCCGGAGTGATCTCGGCCCCGTCCACGATCACACGCTCGAGCCACGGGTGGATCTGCGGCGGCTCGAAGGTCAGCCCGTAGAAGATCGGGTCCGGGGCGCGGTGGTCGCGCGTGTCGGCGCCGAGCGCGGTGCGAAGGCGCGTCACCTCGGCGGCGAGCGCGCCGGCCACCGTGCGCAGCCTGAGGTCGCGCTCGAGCCGGTCGCGCCGCTTCGAGACGAAGTAGCCGATCGTGGCGCCCGCGATCGGACCGAGCGCGGTCAGGATCGGAAGCTGCTGGTACCAGTGGACGGCGTGCTTGATCGGCATCGAGCGGTCGCGGCGGCGGACGAAGATTGGAGCGCTATCAGGGAGACGGCCGGATGCGCGCCGCGGTCACAATGGCCGGCCCGTCAACCGGTGGCCGGCGGCGGCGGCGGCTCCGTGAGCCCCGAGCCCTCGGCGCTGGCGCTGCGCACGCGCACCGGCACCGCGACGTCCCG
>DATMHT010000272.1:0-13130 GCA_035554795.1 Gemmatimonadaceae bacterium
CGCCTGCGTCACCTGCCACGGCCCCAACGCGATGGGGATGCCCGACAAGGGCTCCTCGCTCAGCCTCGGCCTGCACTTCGTGCCGGTCGAGTGGGGCCCGATCGACTCGCTCGTGACGGCGGGGCTTCCGGAGGCCATGACTCGGACGTCAATCGCGATGCCGCCACGCGGCGCCGGGTCGAACCTCACCCCCGACCAAATCAAGCAGGTCGCCGCCTACGTCTGGGCGATCGCGCAGACGTACGGCGAGCCGTGGCCGGGCGGCCACAAGTCCCACGGCACCGAGGTCGCGCGGAGTACGGGCGAGTAGGTGGAGGGAAGGGGGACATGGGACGGGGGACGCGGGGTTTCCGTGTCCCCCGTCCCGTGTCCCCCGTCCCCGCTGCTCTCAGCTCGCGTCCACCGTCGTGTGCTCGACGCGGTCGATCGTGCGGTCGGGGCGCTCGCCGAGGAACTCGACCCACTGTTTCTTCAGCGCGCGGTAGTGCTTCGCCGCCTCGACGAGGTCGAGGAAGCACTCGATCGTGCTCTCGAAGCGTGTCTGCAGCGTGGCGTCGGCGATCGCGCCGCTCGTCGCGTCGAACGCCTGGTGCGCCTGCGCCAGCGAGAACATGTCGGGATAGACGCGGGCGCCGAGGTGCTCGAGCGGGATTCTCAGCGCCCACAGGCCGCGGTTGCCGCCGACCATCGATGGCGACGCCGACATCAGCAGTGCCTGGCGCCCATTGAACGGCTGCGGCCGATAGCGCGACACCCAGTCGATCGCGTTCTTGAGCGCGCCCGGCATGGACGCGTTGTACTCGGGCGACGCGACCATGAACGCATCGCTCGCGACGAGGCGCTCCCGCATCCGCCGCGCGCCCTCGGGCAGCCCGTCGCTCGCCTCGACGTCCTGGTCGTACGACGGGCAGTCGAAGTCCGCCATGACCGCGACGTCCACCGTCGCTCCCTTCTGCGTCGCGACCTTCGCCGCCAGCGCGGCGAGCCGGTCGTTGAGTGATCCCTTCCGCAGCGACGCCCCCAGCACCAGCACCTTCACCGGCCTCCGCTCGCCCGTCTGCTCGTTCGCCATGCGCGCCTCTCCGCCGCGTGTGTCGTTGGCGTTCCACGGGCGCGCGAAGCCTCGTCGGCCGCTACCGGCGCCCCACAGCATCGGCGCCGCGCAGTGCACGACGCGTGCACGACGGGTGGGCGGCTCTCGGCTCTCGGCTACTGCCAAATGACAGGATGGACAGGATAAACGGGATCCTGTCCGTCCTGTTCATCCTGTCCAACCGCCGAGCCGGTGGTCGCCGCGGATCGCGCGGAAGGGCGCGGATGCTCTCCCCAGTCAGCCCGAGCGCAGCGAGGGATCTTGCGTGCGGTACGAGGAGCACACTCCCCGACCCGGACGGAAGATCCCTCGCTGCGCTCGGGATGACCAAGAAAGGGGAGCGCTCCGTCCGCGTTCATCCGCGCAAATCCGCGGCGCCGCTTCTCGCCGAGAGCCGAGAGCCGGGCGCCGCTCAGTTCCGGTACAGCGCCGGAAACTGCTTCCGCAGGTGCTCCACCTTCGGCGCGTCGTTCACGACGATGTACATCGCGTTCGGGTGCTGCGCCATGTAGTTCTGGTGATACGCCTCGGCGACGTAGAACCCGTGGAGCGGCGCGATCTGGGTGACGATCGGGCGCGTGAACACCTTCGCCGCGCGGAGCTGCGCGACGTACGCCTCGGCCTCGCGCTTCTGCTGGTCGTTGCGGTAGAAGATCGCCGAGCGATACTGCGGACCCACGTCGGGCCCCTGGCGGTTGAGCTGCGTCGGGTCGTGGGCGACGACGAAGAAGACCTGCATCAGCTGCCCGTACGAGATCTGCGACGGGTCGAAGACGACCTGCACCGACTCCGCGTGTCCGGTGCCGCCCGAGCCCACCTGCTCGTAGGACGGCGCCGTGGTGCTGCCGCCGGCGTAGCCCGACGTCGCCGACGTCACCCCCTTGAGGTGCTCGAACACGCCCTCGACCCCCCAGAAGCAGCCGCCGGCGAAGACGGCCGTGTCGGCGCGCGCGGGGGCGGCGCGCGAGACGGCCGTCGTCCCGCGGGTCTGCGCGGCGAGCACGACCGGAACGGCGAGGAGCGACAGGACGAGTGCGGCGGAGCGTGTCATCGTGGCCTCGAAGTGGGATTTCCTTCCCCACTTAGACGCTACCCCCGCCCGCGAGTTCCCGCGAAGATGGGAACCGGCGCCATGCGCGGCGGCTTCGTGCTGGAACGACGACGCGTGGAGCGATGCATGGATCGGACGGGTGAGCGGTGGCAGGGAAGCGGGCGACGAGGCACGATGCGGCTTCGTCGCTGGGCTCGCGATCCGACGCGGATCTTCGTGGTCGCGGCGACCGTCGCGCTCGCCGCCGGTGCGACGGCCTGCACGTCGGCCAGCGCCGACCAGCCGCCTCGCGTCGCCGCGTCGAGAAGGCCGGGCGCGACACGCGCGTCCGCCCTGTCGGCCGCGTCGCCCGACGCCGCGCGCGGGCCGCTCTGGATCGAGATGCGCAACGTGGATCTCCACGTGGACGAGCACGCGGCGATCCACGTCCGCCGTCTTCGCGGCGAGGTGGTCAGCACGACGCCGGGCGCGCCGGCGGTGCTCGACGACACGAAGTCGTTCACCGTGCGCGTGACCTCGGGGACGGTCGCCCTCTCCGGCGACGCGCTGAGCGCGCTGCTGAACGAGGTCGTCTTCGGCTATCGCGGCTCGCCGCTCCGGAAGCTGCGCGCGAGCACGGCGGGCTCGCAGGTCGTGCTGCACGGCATCATGCACAAGGGCGTGGACATCCCGTTCGAGATCACCGCGACGGTCGCGCTCCAACCCGACGGCCGCGTCCGGCTGCATCCGACGCGCAGCCGCATCCTCGGCGTCAACGGCGTGAAGCTGCTCGGCGTGCTGCACACACATCTCGACGCGCTGCTCGATCTCCGCGGCGCCCGCGGCGCGGCGGTGAAGGGCAACGACTTCTACCTCGACCCGACGAAGCTCCTGCCGCCGCCGGCGATCGCCGGCCGGCTGGCGAGCATCGCCGTCGAGGGATCGGAGCTCGTGCAGACGTTCGTGCCGCTCGCCGACGACTCGATCTTCCGGCGCTACGCGCGGCCGGACTCCGTGGCCGCGAACGAGGTCTACTTCCGCGGCGGCCAGCTCCGCTTCGGCAAGCTGCTCATGACCGACACCGATCTGCAGATCGTGGACGGCGAGCCGCGCGACCCGCTCGATCTGAACCTCGAGCAGTACAGCCGCCAGCTGGTCGCCGGCACCTCGCGCACGCTCGCCAACGGCGGCCTGCGCGTCGTCATGCCCGACTACCGCTCGGTCGCGGCACCGCGGGCGCCCGCGGTGCGCGCGGCCTCGCACTAGCTCGACCCGGCGCCGAGTCGCTCGGCGTCGTACTCGCGATCATTACGGAGGATTCACGATGATGCGCACGCGCTTCCTGGTTCTCGCCCTCGCGCTCGCCCTCGGCGCGGTACAGGGATGTCATCACAAGAAGGGCGGCGGGTACCTCCGGCCGGTGCCGGAGCAGGCACGCTAGATTCCGCTCGCCGCGCGTGACCGTCGCCGTGCCCCTTGCTCGGCGACGGTCGCGTTTGCATTTAACGACCTCGCTGCTCCCGGCGACGATGCGCTCGCTGCGCGCCGTCGACCCGCGCCCTGATTACGGCCCGAAGTAAGGAACCGAATGCACGGGGACGTCCCAACCACCGCGCCAGCACGGACCGGCCGACCCGGGCGCCTGCGGTGGTCCATCGAGTGGACGCTGCCGCTGCTCATCTCCACCCTCCTCGTGCTCGTCGTCGCGATCTACGGCGGCGCCGCGTACGAGGAGATGCGCACCTCGTCCGTGGCGGCGGCGACCACGCGTCTGCACGTCGTCTCGCGGCAGCTCGCGGACCTGGTGCGGTCGGCCTCCATCCCGCGCGCCGCGGTGACGCGCCTCGTCGCGGAGGACAGCGCGACGCGTCGGCTGCTCGAGCGCGGTGGGCCGACGACGCGACCCGCGGCTTTGCTCGCGCGCGCCGCCGCGTCCGGCGACTCGACGCTGATCGCCGCCGAGCTCTGGTCGGCCGACGGCGTGCGTCGCTTCGCCCGCGGCGAGCCGGCGACGCCCGCCGACAGTGTGGCGCTGCGCCGCACCATGGCCGAGGCCGCGCGCGCGGACTCGCTGCGCCGGAGCCCGTTCTATCGCGTCGGCGAGCGGGTCTACTCGTGGACCGTGCTGCCCGCGCACGACGGGGGCCGGATCATCGGCTTCGTGGCCGAGCGGCGGCGGGTCGGCAACTCGCCCACCGTCGAGCGCCAGATCCGCCAGCTCACCGGCCAGGACGTGTCGGTGCTCCTCGCCAACGACGACGGCCGGTTCTGGTCGGACCTGCTCGGCCACGAGGTGGCGGCTCCCTTCGCGCTCCAGCCGGCCGGCCGCGTCTTCCGGACGGTCGGTCCGCGTGGCGAGCGCCTGTATGCGTCGCGCGCGCCGGTCGCCGGCGCGCCGTATTCGCTCATCGTGTCGCTCCCCGCGGCGGGGGTGCTGCGGCGCCCGCGCGACTTCCTGCGGCGGATGCTCGGCATCGGGCTCGTGCTGCTCGTCGTGGGCGCGGCGGGCGCGTGGGTGCTGAGCCGCCACGTCACGCGTCCGCTGCGTACGGTGACCAATGCCGCCGAGGCGGTGGCGGCGGGGCAGTACGCGCACCGCGTCGCGGTGCGGCGCCAGGACGAGCTGGGACGCCTCGCGCACACCTTCAACTCGATGGCCGCGCGGATCGGCGCGTCGCACGACGAGCTGGCGTTCCGCGCCGAGCAGGCCTCCGCCCTCGCGATGGAGCTCGCGCTGCTCAACGACGAGCTCCGCGTCGCCGAGGAGGACACGCGCCGCGCCGTGCGCCGGATGCAGCGGCTGCACACCGTCACCGGCGCGCTCGCCGGCGCGGTGGACTTCCAGGCGGTCGCGAACGTCTTCCTGTCGAGCGGACTCGAGGCGGCCGGCGCCGCGGCCGGCGCGATCTTCATGATCGCGGAGGACTACGCGGCGCTGTCGCTCGTCCGCTCCGCGGGCTATCCGGCGGGGACGCTTCCCGTGGGCACGCGCCTCGACCTCGAGACGCCGTCCGCCGCCACCGAGGCGGCGCGCAACAACGCGCCCGTCTTCGTCGAGTCGCTCGATGCCTGGACCGCGCGCTACGGCGCGCCGAGCGCCCACACGCCCTCGCGGAACGGGGCGTGGGCGGCGATCCCCCTCGTGGCCCGCGGTCGGACGATCGGGATCATGGGCCTCACCTTCGCGTCCGCGACGACGTTCGACACCGAGACGCGCGCCTTCCTGATGTCGCTCGCGCAGCAGTGCGGACAGGCGCTCGACCGCGCGACGCTATTCGACTCGGCGGTGCAGGCGAGGCAGGCGGCCGAGGAGGCGCGGGCCACGGCGCAGGAGGCGAATCGCGCGAAATCCGCCTTCCTCGCCATGATGAGCCACGAGCTGCGTACGCCGCTCAACGCGATCGGCGGCTACACTGAGCTCCTGCAGCTGGGGCTGCGCGGACCAGTCACCGACGCGCAGAGCGAGGACCTCACGCGCATCCGCCGCAACAAGGACCACCTCCTCTCGATCATCAACGACATCCTGAACCTCGCCCGCATCGAGGCCGGTCAGGTCGCGCTCCGCCTCGACGACGTGCGCGTGGACGAGTTGCTGACCGAGACCGAGGCGGCCGTCGCGCCGCAGATCGCGGCGAAGCAGCTGCGCTACGACGTGACCGTGCCCGACGGCGGCTGCTCGGTGCGCGGCGACCGCGAGAAGCTGCAGCAGGTGCTTCTCAACCTCGTCTCGAACGCCGTCCGCTTCACGGACGTCGGTGGGACGATCACGGTCGCTTGCGAGACGCAGGGCGACGAGGTGCACGTCGTGGTGCGCGACACCGGCATCGGCATCCCCGCCGAGAAGCTCGACGCCATCTTCGAGCCGTTCGTGCAGGTGGACACGGGGCTCACGCGCCGCACCGGCGGCACCGGGCTCGGCCTCGCCATCAGCCGCGACCTCGCGACGGCGATGGGCGGACGGATCACCGTCGCCAGCGAGCTCGGACGCGGCTCGACCTTCACGCTGACGCTGCCGCGCGCCGGCGTCGCCGCGGGGGCCACCAGCGAGGGCGGCGGTGACGCGGGTGCCGTCGTCGCCGCCCCGCCGCGCTCGACGCCGACGCCTTCCCGTTAGGCGCTGCTCTCGACCGGCCGCACCAGCAGCCGCCGCTCGGTGTCGTCGCGGCGGCCGAGGAACTCGCCGACGGCGGCGAGCGACGCGATGTTGTCGCAGAAGATCTTGAACGTCGCCAGCAGCGGCACGGCGAGGAACGCGCCCGGCACGCCCCAGATCCAGAAGAAGAAGGCGAGGCCGATGAAGATCGCGACCGGGTTCAGCGTGAGCCGGTGGCCGAGCAGCATCGGACTGACGAGGTTCGCCTGCACGATGTTGACGAGGAGGAAGCTCGCTGGCGCGAGGAGCGCGCGACCGACGCTGTCGAAGGTGGTGAGCCCGGCGACGGCGAGCGCGCCGACGACGGTGACGGCGCCGAGGTAGGGGACGAACTCGAGGCAGGCGACGAGCGCGCCCCAGAACGGCGGGTTCGGCAGACCGATCTGCCACACGATGAGCGCGACGACGGTGCCCTCGACGACGTTGACGGCGAGCGCCGTCGTCAGATACGCCGACACCGCCGCCTCGACCGCGCGCGCGATCTCGACGGCCTTCGTCTTGTTCTCGAGCTGCGGCAGCACCTTGATCAGCTTCTGCAGGAAGAGGTCGCCGCCCGCGAGCAGGAAGTAGAGCAGGATGATGACCTCGAGCAGCGAGACGATGAACCGCTCGGTGGTGCCGAAGACCCGCGAGGCGAGCCCCGGTCCGGACGCCACCACCACCTGCTGCTGCGGTTTCCCCGGCGCCGGTGCCGCGACCGAGCCCGCGGCGCGCTCCACCTGCTCGGCGGTGCGCCGCATCTGCTGCACCGGGCGCACGAGCGCCCGCACCTTCGACTCGGCGCGCGCGAGGCTCTCCGGCACCGTCGTCGCCCAGCGCTGCGCCGGACCGGACAGCCCGTAGACGCCGCCGCCGATGAGGGCGAGCAGGATGCCGACGACGAGCGCCGCCCCCGCCGGCGGCCGCACGCGGATGCGCGTGAGGGCCCGGATCGCCGGGCTCAGGAGGAAGTTGAGCAGCGACGCGAACACGATCGGCACGAGGAAGGCGCGCGCGAAGTACAGCGTGTAGAGCAGCGCGAGCACGGCGAGCACGGTCAGGCCCGCCGAGCGGCTGGTGGGCTTCGCGATGGCCGCGCCGGTGCGCTCGATGTCCGGCGGCGGCGCGCCCGGCGCCGCCGGTGCCGCTGCCGCCGTGGCGTCGACGTCGGGCTCGAGGACGGAGCGGTCACCCGCGGGCGCAGGCGCCGACGAGTCCGCCTTGGCAGCGGCCCCGGCCGCGATGTGGCGGGCGTCGGGCTCGTCGGACGTTCGCGGAGAGGTGCGCATGTTCCGTCGTCTGGTCCCGTTGCGCGGGCGTGGACCACCCGCCGCGATACCCACGTTTCCCGTTCGCGCCAGTCGCGTCGGGTAGCCTGTCGCGACAATGCATGAGCCTTGCCGCGCGCCTCGCGGCGCCGTTCCTGCGACTGCCTGATGACAACGGGCGCGGCGCTTCCTATGCTCCAGAGCGTTCGCGACGGACGCGGGCGAGCGAGGCGCATTCCTCAGCCGTGGCGAAGGCGGCCACGCCGACCACATGGACAGAGCCGACAGGCCGACCGTCGCGCCTACCCCCGATGGGGAGCGCGAGGAGTCCGGGGGATCGACGGGAGCGACACACACGTACCTCGTCACGGTGCTCGAGGCGATGAGCGACGGCTTCGTCGCGCTCGACCGCGACTGGCGCTACGTGTACGTGAACGCGCGCGCCGCCGAGCTGCTGGGTCGTCCGCCCGGGACGCTCGAGGGGAAGCGGCTCTGGAGCGAGTTCCCCGAAGCGGCGGAACAGCCGTTCGGGCGCGCCGTCAAGCGTGTCATGGCGACGCGGGTGCCCGAGACGATCGAGGAGTACTACGCGCCCTGGGGACGGTGGTTCGAGAACCGCATCCGCTCGATCCCAAACGGCATCGCGATCCTGTTCGCGGACGTCACCGAGCGGCACGCCAGCGCCGAGCAGCTCGAGCGCACGGCGCACGACTTCGCCGCGCTCGCCGAGCACGCGCCGGACAGCGTCGTGCGCGTGAGTCGCGACCGGGTCTACCTGTACGTCAACCCGGCGACGTCCGTCATGCTGGGCGTCCCGGCGGAGATGCTGGTCGGTGGCCGGCTCGGCGAGATCGTGCCCAACACGCCGGTGCCGACGCCGTGGCGTGAGGCGCTCGACCGGTGCTTCGAGACCGCCGAGCCCCAGGCGACGACCTTCCTGTTGCGGGTGAAAGGCACGGCGCACTGGTGCGAGTCACGCTTCGTCCCGGAGCTCGACGAGCGCGGGGAGCTGGTCGCGTCGGTGCTCGTAGTCTCGCGCGACGTCACGGCGCGCCGGCGCGCCGAAGAAGGACTCGAGCGGCTCGCCGCGCTCGTGCGGTCGTCCGAGGACGCGATCGTCGGCATGACGCTCGGCGGCGAGATCACCACCTGGAACCCGGCGGCCGAGCGCATGTTCGGCTACAGCGCCGCCGAAGCGATAGGCAAGCCCGCCGACATGGTGATCGCGCCGCACGCGCGGGCGGAGGCGCGGGCGCTGCGCGAGCGCGTGGCGCGCGGTGAGCGCGTGGTGCACCCGAACCTCTGGCATCGACACCGGGACGGCCGCGAGATCCCGATCGCGATGACGATGGCGCCCGTGCGCGACGCCTCCGGTAGTGTCACCGGCATCTCGACGATCAAGCGCGACATCAGCGAGCAACAGCTGCTCGAGGCGCAGCTTCGCGAGGCGCAGAAGATGGAGGCCGTGGGCCGCCTCGCCGGAGGCATCGCCCACGACTTCAACAACCTGTTGACGGCGATCCTCGCGTCGGCCGAGCTCGCGCTCGCGAACCCGGCGCTCGCCGGCGCGGCGCGGTCCGACTCGGACGAGCTGCGTGGCGACCTCGAGGAGATTCGCGGCGCGGCCGTCCGCGCCGGCGAGCTGACGAAGCAGCTGCTCGCGTTCAGTCGCCGCCAGGTGATGCAGCCGCAGCTCCTCGACGTCAACGAGGTGATCGAGAGCGCCGAGCGGCTGCTCCGGCGCGCCATCGGCGAGAGCACCGACATGCGGCTCCTCCTCGGCCACGGCGTGCCGCGCGTCGTCGCCGACCGCGGCCAGCTCGAGCAGGTGCTGCTCAACCTCGCGCTGAACGCGCGCGACGCGATGCAGGAGCGCGCCAGCGGCGCCGTCTTCACCGTCGAGACGTCGCTGGCCGTCGTGCCGGACTACCAGCCGATCGGCACCGCCTTGCCTCTCGCGCCCGGCCGCTACGCCATGATCGCCGCGCGCGACACGGGCGTCGGCATGGACGCGGCCGTCGCGGCGCGCGTCTTCGAGCCCTTCTTCACGACGAAGGAGGTCGGGAAGGGAACGGGGCTCGGCCTCGCGATGGTCTACGGGATCGTGACCCAGTCGGGCGGCCACATCACCGCCGAGGGCGTCCCCGGCGTCGGGAGCACCTTCACGATCTACCTCCCCGCCGCGGAGGAGGCCGACGGGTCCGCCCCCCATCCCGCCGTCGCCGGGGCACGGCGCGAAGCCCCGCCGCTGCGCGACGACCCCCGGACGCCTTAGATTGCGTCCGTCGCGCGGCCGCCCGTGCCGCGCCCGGCAACTCGAGCCCACGTCATGGAAGCCAAACGCAGACAACAGGCCCGCATCGCGTCCGTCGTGGACGGCGGCGACTCGCGGCGCACCGCGGCGGCCCCCGTTTCGCTCGCCCGGCACGGCGGACCGTCCGCCGGCGGCGACGCCAGCGGCGAAGCGAGCGGCGAAGCCGGGCACTCGCTCGAGCGCAATCCGGGCACGCCGCTCGACCTCGAGCGTGTGCTCGCCTTGCGGGTGAATCGCAGCGCCGTCGAGCGGCGGGCGGCGACGCTGCCGGCGCGGCGCACCGTGAAGAAGGAGTGGCAGGCGGCGTGGCTGCTGCGCGCGATCACGTGCATGGACCTGACGACGCTCGCCGGCGACGACACGCCCGGCAACGTCCGCCGGCTCTGCGCCAAGGCGCGCCGCCCGGTGCGCGAGGAGCTCCTCGAGGCGCTCGGCGTCGCCGACCTCGGGGTGCGCGTCGCGGCCGTGTGCGTCTACCACGCCCTGGTGCCGACCGCGGTCGAGGCGCTCGAGGGGAGCGGCATCCCGGTGGCGGCCGTCTCCACCGGCTTCCCGGCCGGCCTCTCGCCGCTGCCGCAGCGCATCGACGAGGTGAAGGCCTCGGTGGCCGCCGGCGCGAAGGAGATCGACATCGTCGTCACGCGCGGCCACATCCTCACTGGTGCCTGGGAGGCGCTGTACGACGAGGTGCGCGCGTTCCGCGAGGCGTGCGGCGAGGCGCACATGAAGGCGATCCTCGCGACCGGCGAGCTCGCGACGCTCGTCAACGTCGCGCGCGCGAGCCAGGTGGCGATGATGGCCGGTGCCGACTTCATCAAGACGTCCACCGGCAAGGAGTCGGTGAACGCGACGATCCCGTTCGGCCTCGTGATGACGCGGATGATCCGCGACTACGAGGAGTGGACGGGCTACAAGGTCGGCTTCAAGCCCGCCGGCGGCATCCGCGCCGCCAAGGCCGCGCTCGACTGGCTCGCCCTGATGAAGGAGGAGCTCGGCGACCGCTGGCTCCGCCCCGACCTCTTCCGCTTCGGTGCCAGCGGTCTGCTCACGGACATCGAGCGCCAGCTCGAGCACTTCGTGACGGGACGCTACTCGGCCGCGTACCGGCAGCCGATGGTGTGAGGGACGCGGGACTGGGGACGGGGGACGAAGGTCCCCGGGATCCCACGTCCCACGTCCCCCATCCCCCGTCCCCATCTCCCGTCCCACTTCGCCCGCTCACCATGACTTCTGTCGCCGAGATCTTCGAGACCATGACTTACGGACCGGCGCCCGAGAGCGACGCGCCGGCGCGCGAGTGGCTCGCGGCGCACGGCCGGGGCGAGTTCGGCCACTACGTCGGCGGACGGTGGACGTCGCCCGCGGGGCTGTTCGACGTCGCCGAGCCGGCGACCGGGAAGCGGCTCGCGCGCGTGTCGCAGGGCACGGAGGCGGACGTGGACGCGGCGGTGCGCGCGGCGCGCGCGGCGCAGCCCGCATGGGCCGCGCTCTCCGGTCACGCGCGCGCGCGCTACCTGTATGCCCTCGCTCGCGGCGTGCAGAAACACGCGCGCTTGCTCGCCGTGCTCGAGAGCCTCGACAACGGGAAGTCCATCCGCGAGACGCGCGACATCGACATCCCGCTCGTCGCCCGCCACTTCTACCATCACGCCGGGTGGGCGCAGCTTCTCGAGAGCGAGTTCGCCGGCTACGGACCGGTGGGCGTCGTCGGGCAGATCATCCCGTGGAACTTCCCGCTGCTGATGCTGGCGTGGAAGGTCGCGCCGGCGCTCGCCGCGGGGAACACGGTCGTGCTCAAGCCGGCCGAGTTCACCCCGCTCACGGCGCTCGCCTTCGCCGAGATCGCGCACGAGGCGGGGCTGCCGGCGGGCGTGCTGAACATCGTCACCGGCGACGGCGAGACGGGGAAGGCCCTCGTCGCGCACCCGGACGTGGACAAGATCGCCTTCACCGGATCCACCGAGGTCGGTCGCGCCATCCGCAAGGCGACGGCGGGGTCGGGGAAGAAGCTGTCGCTCGAGCTGGGCGGCAAGAGCCCGTTCATCGTGTTCGACGACGCGGACCTCGACAGCGTCGTCGAGGGCGTGGTGGACGCGATCTGGTTCAACCAGGGGCAGGTCTGCTGCGCCGGCTCGCGTCTCCTCGTGCACGAGGGGATCGCCGAGAAGATGACCGCGAAGCTGCGGGCGCGGATGGAGCGGCTTCGCGTCGGCTCGCCGCTCGACAAGGCGGTGGACATGGGCGCGATCGTCGCGCCGGTGCAGCTCGAGCGCATTCGCGGGCTCGTCGAGCAGGGCGTGCAGGAAGGCGCGACGATGTGGCAGCCGTCGTGGGCCTGCCCGCAGGAGGGCTGCTTCTACCCGCCGACGCTCTTCACCGGCGTGTCGCCGTCGGCGACGATCGCGCAGGTCGAGATCTTCGGGCCGGTGCTCGTGAGCATGACGTTCCGCACGCCGTCTGAGGCGGTGGAGCTCGCGAACAACACGCCCTACGGTCTCGCCGCCAGCGTCTGGACGGAGAACATCAACCTCGCCCTCGACGTCGCGCCGAAGCTGAAGTGCGGCGTGGTCTGGATCAACTCGACGAACCTCTTCGACGCCTCCGCCGGCTTCGGCGGCTACCGCGAGAGCGGCTTCGGGCGCGAGGGCGGACGCGAGGGGATGTGGGAATACGTGAAGCCACAGTCCCCACCTGATTCCGGGTTCCTGTCACCTGAAGCCAGCCACTCTGAGGGAGCGGCTCGAGGGCGCGGGAATCAGGAATCAGGTGATGCCCTCCCGTCCATCGACCGGACGCCGAAGATGTACGTCGGCGGCAAGCAGGCGCGCCCGGACTCTGGTTACACGCGGCGCATTCGCGGCGCCGACGGCGTGCTGCTCGGCGAGGTGGGCGAGGGCAATCGCAAGGACGTGCGCAACGCCGTCGAGGCGGCGCACGCGGCGGCGAAGTCGTGGGCACGCAGCACCGGTCACGCTCGCGCGCAGATCCTGTACTACGTGGCCGAGAACCTCGCCGCGCGCGGCGACGAGCTCGCGGCGCGGCTCGCGTCGTCCGGCGTGAGCGACGGGCGCGCCGAAGTGGACGCCGCGATCTCGCGGCTGTTCACCTACGCGGCATGGGCCGACAAGTTCGACGGCGCGGTGCACAACGTGCCGATCCGCGGCGTCGCGCTGGCGATGCACGAGCCGATCGGCGTCGTCGGCGTCGCGGCGCCGAACGAGGCGCCGCTGCTCGGCTTCGTCTCGGCGGTCGCGCCGCTCGTCGCCATGGGCAACACCGTCGTCGCCGTGCCG
>DATMHT010000273.1:0-22747 GCA_035554795.1 Gemmatimonadaceae bacterium
CCCCATCCCGAAAGAGAGGCTAGACCCTCCCGCTCAGCGCGTGCCCCATCCCCGTCGCGATCCCCGGGTGGTGCCGGTACAGGTACGCGCCCATCAGCGCGGTCGCCAGCAGGTTCGCGGCGAAGACGTTGTACCAGGCCATGACCCCGAAGATGTTCCACTGCGACAGCGCCGAGGCGAAGAAGAAGAACGCGACCTGGAAGACGACGAAGGCGACGGCGAGGCCGGCGAGCACGGCCGGCTGCTCGTCTCCCTGCGCGACGATCGCCGCGAGCACGATCCCGATCACCGCGAACACGGCGTAGTGCACCAGCGTGTAGGCGACGAGGAACGTCATCGCCCGCTCGCCCGCCGGCGGACCGAGGACGCCGAACACCGCCGCGCCGAGCGCGCGTGGGGTATAGAGCGGGTGGCCGTTGATCGTGTCCACGATCAGGAACCAGACGGCCACCGCCGTCGCCCCGATGATGCCCGTGAGAATCCCTTCGCGGATGACTCCAAGGCGTCTCGTCTCGGCCATGACTCCCTCCCGCCGAACCGGCATTGCGTGTGAACGTTCAGGCCGTACCCGCTGTCCAAGCCGTGCAGGGCGCGTGGCCGTCGCGGCGGCTACTCCCGCCGGCGTCGCGCGCTCGATACGCTCACGTCACCACTCGCCACGTTCCGTCGCGCGGTCACTCCGGCGCGACTCGCGCGTCTCTCGACTGACGCCGCGCGCGCCCCGCGACCCGCGACGCGCTCCCGACTTCCCGCGCCAATCTCCAAGCGATGCCCCGTCCGCCACGGTTCCCGGTCCAGCCCCGTTCGCGCCCCGCTCCTTCGAGCGGCGGCGCCGCGCGCGCCGCGCTGATCGCCTGCGGACTGACCGCGGCCGCGGTCGGCGCGCTCGTGCTGGTCGCGAACCGCCCGGCGCCGCCGCCGGTGCTGCACACCGGCGCCCCGCCCTGCCCGAGTGCCGAGCAGGCCGTCATCGGACCGGCCGTGCTGGCCTACATTACGGCGCAGCATCGGCCGACGCCACAACGCTTCCTGTTCGCCGCCGGCACGGACTCCGCCCTGCCCGACCCCGGCGTCGTGGCGTTGCAGGAAAAAGGCCCCACCTACATGTATCCAGCGAATCCGGCGCAGCAGGCGGTCGTTCGCGCGCGGCTGGCCAAGGTCGGCCCGTGGGCCTCGCTCCTCGTCAGCTACCGCGGCCTCCAGCGCAGCGATTCGACGCACGCCGTCGTCCGGCTCGGCGGCCACTTCGTCGGCGGCGCGAGCGACGGCGTCGAGGCGCCGGACCGGTCCGTCTCCTTCACCTGCGAGAGCGGCGCGTGGCGCCTGACGCGCACCGCCGAGGAGCGCAGCACGTGACGACATCCTCTGCAACGAGCGCGAGTGCAACGAGCGCGGGCACGCTCACGCCCGGCACGGTCGCGGCGCCGCCGCTCGCCCCCGTCCCCGCCGCCCGCCCCCGCGAACGGCTCCGCTCGCTCGACGTCTTCCGCGGCATGACCGTCGCCGCGATGCTGCTCGTCAACGACCCCGGCAGCTGGGGGAACATCTACCCGCCGTTCGAGCACGCCCCCTGGCACGGGTGGACGCCGACCGACCTGATCTTCCCCTTCTTTCTCTTCATCGTCGGCATCACGACACACCTCTCGCTCTCCGCGCGTCGGGCCCGCGGCGACGACGACGGCGCGATCGTGCACCAGGTGCTGCGCCGCGCCGGGCTGATTTTCCTCTTCGGGCTGCTGCTCAACCTCTTCCCCTTCTATACGTGGGGAAAGGTCGCCGGCGTCGCCGACCCGAGCCTGCTCGACCGGGTGATGGACCGGCTGCTCCACGTCCGCATCCCCGGCGTGCTGCAGCGCATCGCCCTCGCCTACGCCGCCGGCGCGCTGCTCACCCTGCGCACGACGCTCAAGCAGCAGGTGGTGATCCTGGCGACGCTGCTCTTCGGCTACTGGTTCGCGATGACGCTGCTCCCCGTGCCCGGGAGCGGGACGATGGGCGCCCTCACCCTCGACCACGCCCCGGCGACGCTCGCCGCCTGGCTGGACCGCGCGCTGCTCGACTGGGGACGCTTCGGCAATCACACCTGGAACCAGACCGAGACCTGGGACCCGGAGGGTCCGCTCTCGACCATCCCGGCGATCGGCACGGCGATGCTCGGCGTCTTCGCCGGCCGCTGGATCGCCTCGGGGCGGCCGCTCTACGAGCGGATCACCGGTCTCTTCGGCGCCGGCGCGATCGCGATGATGCTCGGCGCGATGTGGGGATGGAGCTTCCCGATCAACAAGAACCTGTGGACGAGCTCGTACGTCCTCTTCACCGCCGGCATGGCGGCGACGACGCTCGCCACCTGCATGTGGATCATCGACGCGCTCGAGGTGCGCGGCTGGACGCGGCCCTTCGTCGCCTTCGGCATCAACCCGATCGTCGCCTTCGTGGGCTCGGGCCTCATGGCGCGGCTCATCTATTCGGTGATCAGCGTCCCCTTCCACGGCGAGCGCGTCTCGCTGGAGACGGCGATCTACAAGGTCGGGTTCGCCTCGTGGCTCGCGCCGAAGGAGGCGTCGTTGCTCTTCGCGCTCACCTTCGTCCTCGTCTGGTTCGTCATCCTTTCCCTGTTGCACCGGAAAGGAATCGTGCTGAAGGTGTAGTACCCGCCTAACAACCGCCGATCGGCGCCAGCGGCGGTCGTCGGCACCGATCACCGGCCACCAATGGGCGACGACAGTCGGTCAGACTGACCATTGTCGTTCGTTCTTCGGTGGTCGTCCCGTTAGTTTGCCCGCTCGCCGTCTCTGGAACACCAGTTGCCCCTGTCGTACGCATGCAGTCTTCCCGCCCGCTTCTCGCCCGCCTGATCCATCGTACGGCCGCCGCCGTCGGCGCGACCGCGCTCCTCGCGCTCGCCGCGCCCGACGCCGCGATCTCGGCGCCCGCCACCTCGCCTTCCGCCGCGCGCACGTGGCAGCCCGGTCGCGGAATCGAGGCCGGGGGCGATCGCGCCGAGTCGGCGACCGACCGCGCGACGAAGAAGCGCTCGGCGAAGAAGCGGCGGAGCTCGCGCCGCGGCCGCTCGTCGCGGCGCGTCGCCGCCACCGCCGCGCGCTACTACGCGCCGGTCGCCGGCAGCGCGCTGCGCTACACCACGCCGCGCAGCGCCGACGCGCTCACCTCCGACCTCGGCGCGATGCTCAACGCCAAGGTCCGCAGCGGGCAGTGGGGCGCGATCGTCGTCTCGCTCACGCGCCACGACACGCTCTTCCGCCAGAACCCGGACGCCGAGATGCAGCCGGCGTCCACGATGAAGCTCTTCACGAGCGCGCTCGCCCTCGACCGGCTCGGCCCCGACTGGCAGTTCAGCACCGACGTGCTGCGCGACGGGCCGCTCGACGCCGGCACGGTGAAGGGGAATCTCGTCATCCGCGGCGACGGCGACCCGGCGCTCTCGAACCGCTTCCTCCGCGGCGAGCCCGACGCGCCGATGGAGCTGCTCGCCAAGTTCGTCGCCGGCGCCGGCATCAAGCACGTCACCGGCGACGTGATCGGCGACGCGAGCGCGTTCGACCAGCAGCGCATCCCCGACGGGTGGCTCAACCGCTACCTCGGCGCCGGCTACGCAGCCCGCGTCTCGGCGCTCTCGCTCAACGAGAACCTCGTCTGGGTCGCCGCCTACCCGGGCGAGGGACGCGACGCGGCACGCGTCGTCCTCGAGCCGGCGACGACCGCCTACACGCTCACGAGCAAGGTCCGCACGGTGCCGGGCAGCACCGGCGGCAGCGTCGTCGTCCGCAAGACGACCGACGGCCACATCACCGCCACCGGCTGGATCGGCGGCCGCTCGATCCCGCGCAAGTACTCGTTCGTGGTGGACGACCCGGCGGCGTTCACCGCCGGCGCCTTCCGTGCGGCGCTCGCCGCGCAGGGCGTGACGGTGGACGGCCAGGTGCGCCTCGCGCCGACGCCGGCCGGCGCGGTGAAGGTCACCTCGCTCCCGTCGCCGCCGCTGTCGCGCCTCGTCTCGGTGATGAACCGCGAGAGCATCAACCACTACGCCGAGCTGCTCTTCCGGAACGCCGCCCGCGGCCCGAAGCGCGTCGGCATCGGTTCGGTGCAGACGGGCGAGGCGACGCTCCTCCAGTTCCTGACCCAGAAGGTCGGGGTCGCGCCGAACGCGGTGGACGTCTCCGACGGCAGCGGCCTCTCGACGCTCGACCATCTCACGCCGCGGGCGATGGTGCAGCTCCTCGCCTACGCCGACGCCGCGCCGTGGGGCTCCGCGTTCCACGCGTCGCTCCCCGTGGCCGGCGAGTCGGAGCTGCTGCGCCACCGCATGAAGTACACGCCGGCGATGGGCAACCTCCACGCGAAGACGGGCACCACCAACACCGTCATCTCGCTCGGCGGCTACGTCACCGCCCAGGACGGCGAGGTCCTCGCCTTCTCCTTCATCTACAACGGCAACGACCGCTGGAACGCGAAGGAGACGATCGACCGAATGGGTGCGACGCTGGCGGGCTTTGCGAGAGAGTGAAAGCGCGTAGCACGTAGCGCCGAGCGAGATCGAAGGGCCGGCTTCCGCGATGCGGAGCCGGCCCTTTCTACCTTTTCGCTACGCGCTACGCGCTACACGATCTCCTTGATCACCACCCCGCGCTTCTTCAGCTCGGCGATGTACCTCGCCGGCGGGACGCACTCGTCGGGGGTGTGGACGCCGGACGGCTGGATCTCGCCGCGCGCCTGCATCTGGCCGGTGATCGAGAGCGAGTAGCCGGTCGTGCGCATCATCGCGCTGACGCCGAGCTTCTCGTCGTAGCGGTCCACGAGCTCCCAGCCGCGGCGCGCCGGCCGGCCGTCCTTCGTGCCGTCCACCGTCACGCGCATCGCGACGAGGTCGTGTCCCTTCGGCTTCGTCAGGCGCGGCGCCATCGCGGCGACGGCGACGTCGCGCGGCACCACCTTGATCCCCTTCACGTCCACGGGCTCGAGGTCGAGGAGACCGAGCTCGCGGATCGCCTCCATGATGTGCGCGTGGCCGGGATAGCGGAGCGTCTTGTACTCCATCGTCGGGATCTTCCCCTCGTAGCGCCACGCCATCGTCGAGAGGCCGCCGGCGGTGTGGAACGCCTCGAGCTCGCCGACGCCGTCGAAGTGCACGGGCTCCCGCTCGGAGAGCGCCTTCACCTGCTGGCGCTTGCCGTCCCGCACCACCCACGAGAGCGTCGTGTAGTAGTCGAGCACCCCTTCGATCGAGTAGACGATCTGGTAGTTGAGCGGCGGCTCGGGGTGCTGCGGCAGACCGCCGACGTAGATGCGGACCGCGTCCACGCTGTCGAGCTGCGAGATGCCGTACTGGGCGAGGATGTTGACCATCCCCGGCGCGAGCCCGCAGTCCGGGATCACGGTGACGCCCTTCGCCTTTGCCTGCGCGTCGAGCTCCTTCTGCTGGAAGACGATCTCGGTGTTGCCGCCGAGGTCGCAGAAGTTGGTCCCCGCCTCGACGGCGAGCTTCGCGAGGTCGTAGTTGAAGTAGTAGGGGATCGCGCTCATCACCGCGTTGCTCTCGCGCATGACGGCGAGCACCGCCTCGCGGTCCCGCACGTCGAGGTGCGTCGGGATGAGCCGCTGGCCCGAGTAGGGCGCGAGCGCGTCGTGCAGATGGTCCACGCGAAGGTCGGCGAGCCGGACCTCGGTGACCTCGGGATTCTGCAGCAGATCGTAGGCGCACGCCGAACCCTGAAGCCCGGCGCCGAGAACCAGCATCCGCATGTGGGGTGTTCTCCGTAGAGGTCGTGTTGCTGGAATGCGGGAAAGCTAGTTAGGCGAGGGCCTGGGACTATAGGGTGTAGGGTACAGGGCGTAGGGTGTAGACCTACTCTACGGGAAGCTTCCCGAGGCAGGTCTCCACCCTACACCCCCTCCCCTACACCCTCTCCGCGCACGATCCTCGCATCACCCTCCTCCCATGACCTCACCCACGCAAACCGCCGAGTGGCGCCGCCATCTCGTGGACGACCGCGACGGCATCCAGCGGGTGCTGCGCGAGACGCAGCGCATCGCCGTCCTCGGCATCAAGACGCCGGAGACGCAGCAGCCCGCCTACTACGTGGCCGAGTACGCGCAGCGCGCCGGCTACGACGTCGTGCCGGTGCCGGTCTACTATCCGGACGTGACGGAGATCCTCGGCCAACCCGTCTACCGCACTGTCGCCGCGATCCCGGAGCCGGTGGACATGGTGAACGTCTTCCGCCGCGCCGAGCGCATCCCCGCCCACGTGGACGACATCATCGCCGCGCGTCCCAAGTCGGTCTGGTTCCAGCTCGGCATTCGCAACGACGCCGCCGCCGAGCGTCTCGCGCGCGCCGGCATCGACGTCGTGCAGGACCGCTGCCTGATGGTGGAGCTGAGGCGGATGGGCAGGTAAGCGGGACGTCGTAAGCGGGAAGCGCGAGCTGGAGATCGCGAAGGGGCCGGCATCTCACTCGGATGCCAGCCCCTTCGTCCGTTCGCGCTTACCGCGTCCCGGTTACCGCTCCAGAACGATCTCCCCCCGTCTCGTGTCCATCGTCCACCGTGTGTCGCGCAGCTGCGATCGTGCGCGGGTGCTGGCGAGCGAGACGCTCGTCGGGGACGACGCGGCCGGCGCGGCACTGGCCGACGAGCCGAGCCAGACGCCCGACGCGAACGTCAGCGTCGGCAGGTGCTCGCCAGGCAGCGCCGGCGCCACGCGGCCGGCGCGGCGCAGCGTGATCCGGCGCGCGCGCTCGTCGAAGGTGGGCGCGAGCGCGGCGAGCACGTCGAGGCCGATGCGCGCGCTGGCGCGGCCGCCCTGCGGGGCGAAGCGCGCCGGCACGTTGGTGAGCGTGATCTCGCCGAGCTTGACCGCCAGAGCCGCGCCGATCGTCGCCGGCGCGCCGCCCGCCTGCCGCGTGCCGAACGTCTTCGCGTCGTCGGGGCGGTGCGTCCACGCGGTGTCGAGCACGAGGCCGCGCACCGACGGGTCGATCGTCGCCTCGACCGCCTCGCCGCCCAGGCCGAGCGTCACGCGGCCGAGCGCGCCCGCGCCGCCCGCGTCGGGCGCGTAGGCGACGGTCGCCGAGTCGGAGCCCCTGGCCTCCGGCGCGTGGTCGCGCAGCCACTCGGCGCGGGCGCGCTCGGTCGCGGTGAGCGGCGTGCCGGGGAGCGCCGCGAGCGAGCGGTAGTCGCCGAGCCGCGCGTACACCGGCGCCAGCTCGGTGCCGATCGCCTTCGTGTCGCCGCCGAAGAAGCGCGCCTCCTCCATCAGCACCGCGCCGATGCGCAGTGCCCCGCGCGCGGCGAGGTAGCGACCGAGAGCGAGGCGTGCCGACGGATCGCGCGGCGCGTGTCGAGCCGCGTCGTAGTACGCGCTCTCCGCCGCGAAGATGCGGCCGCGACGCAGCAGCGAGTCCCCGCGCGCGACGTCGTCCCCGACGTAGCGGCTCGGCCGCGCGCTGGTGATGCCGTACGCGACCTCGCGCGGCGAATCGTCCTGCGCCAGCGCGGGGCGTGGCGCGGCGGCGGCGACGGCGGCCGCGACGAGCAGGGTCAGGGTCGGCGACGGGCGAACGGCGGTCGAGCGACGAAGCATCGGGACACCGGATGCGAGAATGGAAAGGAGCGGGCGCACGGCCGCGCCGGCGCCCGGGGCGCGCGACGTGATCGCGCGGGCACGGCCGCGGGGCTCCTCTTTAGACCGTCCTCCCCCGCCCCGCGTCACCACCGGCACACGCCGGCGAGCCATCGGCGGAAACGGCGGTGGTCCGTGACCGAGCGCACGAATGCCCCTGCGCGTCGGGCTCGTCCCGCCGCTACCGCTCCACCCGGTAGACGACGAGGCGCACCTTCGACTCGTACCGGGCCGCGTTGGGGGCCGGCGCGAGGGCGACGATGAAGCGGCCACCGCGCGTCGCGGCGAGCGCCGCGCCCGGCCCGACGCTGACCGCGGTCGCGCTCCGCCCGCGCGTGCGCAGCCAGACCGTGCCGCCGCGGCTCTCTACCGTTCCGCCGTCCACCGCGATCGCCGCCGCCGAGTCGAGCGACGGCGCGACCGAGATGTCTATCGTCGGCCCGTCGGTCCAGGCGGCGTCCACGCGCGACACGTCGCCGCCTAACGACTGGGCCCGCTCCGACGCGCTGCGCGCCGCCGGCGTGCCGGCGTCCACCACGTCCCACTGCGTCGGCGGCGCGTCGTCGTTGGCGCGCACCGGGCGGGAGCCGAGGACGAGCGCGCGGCCGTCGCGCGTCCAGCGCACGCGCCAGCCGTTCGCGATCGGGAGCGCGTGGTCCGCGACCGAGTCGCTCACCGCGACGATGACGGGCCGCGCCAGCGCGTACGCCGTCGTCATGCCGCTGCTCGCGAAGGCGCCGCGTCGCGCGGTCGCCGCGTCGAGCCCGGCTCGCCGGCCGAGCTCCGCCCAGTCGGCGACGGTCATCGAGTCGCGCTCGCCACCCGGCAGCGCGTAGGCGCGCCCGTACGCGAGCCGCGTCCAGTCGGGCGACGGCGCCACGTCCCACGCGCTGTCCCGCTGCACGACCACGCCGCCCCCGCGCTCGCTCGCGAGCACGAAGCCGTTCGGCACGGGATCGTTCTCGACCCCCGCCGGATCCTCGACGACGAGCAGCGCGCACCGATCTGGCGACAGCGTCCAGCGCACGCGCGCCGCCATGCCGTGGGTACCGCGGTTGACGACGATCGTCGTCACGCGCGGCGCGGCGGCGTTGCCCGTGTCGCGCGCGGCCGCCGTGGCGGCAGCGCCCGTGCCGCACGGCTCGGCGCCGTCGCCGGCGGCACCGCCTGCGTCACTCGTCGCCGACCGCGTCGCCTGGTCGCGACACGACACCGACACGATGACGAGCGCCGCCGCCATCAGTCCCCCCGCGGCCGCGCGCCGCGCGCCGCCGACTCGCGTCATCATCGCCGCTCGCGTCCGTCGGGCGGCGTCAGCTGCGTCCGAAGAGGCGGCCGAACAGGCCGGCGGCGTGCTGCGCCGACGGCTGCTCCGGCTCCACGTCCTGCCCTTCGGCGGCCGCGGCGAGCGCGTCGCCGAACTCGGGCGCGCTGCGGTAGCGCCGATCCGGCTCGCGCGCCATCGCCCGCTGGAGCACGCGCTCGACCGTGGCCGGGAGGTTCAGGTCGGGGCGCATGTGGCGGAGCGGCACCGGCTCGCTGCGCAGGCGCGCGATCATCGTCTCCTGCTGCGTGCGGCCGTCGAAGGGGAGCTTGCCGGTGAGCATCTCGTACGCGACGAGCGCGAGCGAGTAGATGTCGGTGCGCGCGTCGAGCGGCTTGCCGCGGAGCTGCTCGGGGCTCATGAACTCGGGAGTGCCGAGGACCATGCCCGTCGCCGTCAGCTTCTCGAGCTCGGGCCCCGCCTTGCGCTCCTTCGCCAGCCCGAAGTCCATGACGACGGCGTACTCGGTGCCGTCGGGGCGCCGGCAGATCATGATGTTCTCGGGCTTCAGGTCGCGGTGCACGATCGCCAGCCGGTGCGCGACGTCGAGCCCGCCGGCGATCTCGCGCACCCAGGTGACGACCTGCGCCAGCGGCACGTGGCCGACGCGGTGCGTGCGGTCGGCGAGGAGCTCGCCCTCCACGTACGGCATCACCACGTAGACGAGCCCCTCCGCCGTCTCGCCGAGGCGCACGATGTGGCAGACGTTGGGGTGCGCCAGCCGGCTGCCGAGTCCCGCCTCGCGCCGCAGGCGGGCCATCGCGTTCTGCTCCTCGGAGAGCGACGGCGAGAGCACCTTGATCGCGAACCGCTCCCCCGTTCCCTCCTCGTGGGCGAGGTAGACGAACGACATCCCGCCCTCGCCGACCTTGCGCTCGATGCGGTAGCGCCCGTCGAGCAGCTCGCCGACGAGGTTCGCGTGGCGCGGCGTCGTGGCCGCGCGCGGCGGCCGCCACTCGCTCTCGGACGCGCTGGCCGGCGGCAACGGCGGCGGCGGCGGCGCGGCCGGCCGCGTCCCGCCGGCCGGGCGCACCGGCGGGATCGTCCGCGGGCGCGGCGGCGGCAGCGGTCGGGGCGTGCCGGCGTTGGGCGTGCCGGCGTTGGACGTGCCCGCGTTGGACGTGCCCGCGTTAGGCTCGGGCGCGCTCGGCGGCGACTTCGGAACGCTGGCCGGCGGCCGGACGGTCTCGCCCGACGTGAACGTCCCCGTACCGGGGTCGAAGCGCGGGACGACCATCGTCGTGTTCGCCCCCGCGTCGCCCGCGGCCGCCACGAGCGCGGTCCCGTCGCGCGCGCAGAGCCGCGTCTCGTCGTCGTACGTGGCGCCGCAGCGCGGGCACCACATCACGCTGCCCACCTCCCGACGTCTCGCCCTGCGGTCGCTTCCACCACCACGGCACCTCCGCTCACATGCGCACCCGGTCGCGCCCCTCCGCCTTCGCGCGGTAGAGCGCGGCGTCGGCGCGAGCGAACAGCTCCTCGACGGTCTCGATGTCCGGCGACGGATAGGCGGCGACGCCGATGCTCGCGGTCAACGCCAGCGACACGCCCTCCGCCTTGCCGAACGGCTCGCCGCCGATCTTCTCGCGGATGCGCTCGGCGAACGCCACCGCACCCTCCGCCCCCGTCTCCGGCAGCACGACGACGAACTCCTCGCCGCCGTAGCGCGCGACCACGTCCACGCTGCGCACCGCGTGCAGCAGCAGCGCCGCCACCTCGCGCAGCACCTCGTCGCCGACGAGATGCCCGTAGGTGTCGTTGATCTTCTTGAAGTGGTCGAGATCCACCAGCAGCAGCGTCACCGGCGACTGGTACCGCCGCGCGCGATCCAGCTCGGCGGCCAGCCGCGCGGTCAGCGCGCGGCGGTTGAGCGCCTGGGTCAGCGGGTCGGTGTGCGCGAGCGCCTCGAGCCGCGCGTTGTCGGCGCGCGCGCTCTCGATGAGCTGGGCGCGCTGGATCGAGCCCACCGCCGCCTTGATCACCGCGTCCGCGAACTCGACGTCGTCGCGCGTCAGCGGCAGCTCGTCGTGCGTGCGGCGCAGGAAGAACACGCCCGCCTGCATCCGGTCGAGCGTGAACGGCAGCGCGATCACCGAGCGGATCTCGACGCGCGTGCCCTCGCTCTGCCACGCGCGGCGGACCTCGGCGTAGAGCGCGCTCGTGCGGATGTCCTCGATCAGCACGGGGCGCCCGTGGTCGAGCGCGGCGCGGATCTCGGGGTACCGGTCGAGCTGGATCTCGAGGTTGCGGAGGCCGGGGTTCTCGTACGCGGTCGCGACGATGCCGGCGCGGTCGCCCGGCCGCGCGAGCACGATCGAGCAGTGCGAGATCGCCAGCGCGCGCGCCACGCGCCGCGCGAGGATGTGATAGATCTCGTCCGGCGACAGGTCGCTCGTCACCTCGTGGAGAATGTCCACGAGCTTGCGCCCGCTCTCCGCCTCCTCGCGCGCCCGCGCCAGCTCCTCCTCCTTCGTCCGCAGCGCCTCGCGCGCCGAGCGCAGCGCGGCGCGGTGGCGGAGCTGCGCCTGGACGCGCGCCAGCAGCTCGCGGACACGGAACGGCTTGCGGATGAAGTCCGCGGCGCCGAGGCCGAGCGTCTTCACCGTCGCGTCCTCGGGCGGGAGCGCGGACACCATCAGCACCGGCACGTCGCGCCACCGCTCGTCGGCCTTCACGCGCTCGAGGAGCTGGAAGCCGTCGCAGTCCGGCATCATGACGTCGAGCAGCAGCAGGTCGGGCGTGCGCGCGGCGAGCTGCTCGAGCATAGTGTCGCCCCCGTCCGCCGACGACACGTCGTAGCCGTGCTCCTTCAGGATCCACGTCAGCGTGTGCAGGATCGCCGGATCGTCGTCCACGACGAGGATGTGCGAGCCGGCGGCGGCGCCGGCGCCGGTGGCCGCGCCGGCGAGCGACTCGGCGCGCGGCGTGCCCGCGCTCCCGGCGGCGTCGGCGGGAGCGGCGGCGCTCATCCCGACGTCTGGGGGACCGCTCACCGGCGTCACGCTCAGCGCTCCTCGCGCGGCGCCGCGGCGGCCGGCGCGCCGAGGAGAGCGACGAGGCCGTCCCACTCGATGTTGCCGCCGCTCAGCACGCACACCGTGCCGCCCTCGCCGCGCACGACGCCCTGCATCAGCGCGGCGACGGTGATCGCGCCGCTCGGCTCGACGACGAGCTTCATCCGGTCGAGCAGGAAGCGCATCGCGGTCACGACGCTCGCATCGTCCACCGTCACGACGTCGTCGAGGTACGCCTGGTGGTGCGCGAACGGCACCGCGCCGATCTCGACCGCGAGCAGCCCGTCGGTGAGCCCCGACGTGCGCTCGAGCGCCACCGGCCGGCCGGCCTCGCGCGCCCGCGTGAGCTTCGGCGCCGTCACCGGCTCGACGCCGACGACGCGCGTCGTCGGCGACAGCAGCTTCACCGCCGTCGCGACTCCCGCGCTCAGGCCGCCGCCGCCGACCGGCACGAGCACCGTGCCCACCGACGGGTAATCCTCGACGATCTCGAGCCCCGCCGTGCCCTGGCCGGCGATGATCGTCGCGTCGTCGTAGGGCGGGACGATCGTGCCGCCCTCCTCGCGCACGATCTCCCTCGCGCGCTCCATCCGGTGGTACGTGTTCGTGCCGGCGAGCACGACGCGCGCGCCGAGTCGCTCGGCGCCGGCGCGCTTGGCCGGCGTCACCGTCTCCGGCATCACGACCGTCGCCGGCACGCCGAACAGGCGCGCGGCGAGCGCCACCGCCTGGGCGTGGTTCCCCGACGACGGCGCGACGACGCCGCGCTGCCGCGCCGCCGACGTCATCGCCGACAGGAAGGTGAAGGCGCCGCGGAACTTGAACGCGCCGCCGCGCTGCAGCATCTCCGGCTTGAGCCAGACCGGGATGCCCAGCTCGGCGGAGAGCGTGTCGGCCGGCAGCAGCGGCGTGCGCACGGCGACGCCGCGCAGCGCGCCCGCCGCGGCGCGCAGCGAGTCGAGCGTGACGAGGGGCGCGGCCGTGGCGGCCGTCGTCGGGCCTGACACCGCCGCGGTAGCGAGCGGAGGAGATGGACGATGCATGACGAGGAGCGCGGGTGAGACGACAGCGTCTGCCAACGCCGTCCGGCGCGCTTCCAATCTACCATCCCGGAAGGCGCCGCGCCCGACGAGTATGAGACCGCGACACGACGGGCGGCAAGACGCGAAAGAAAGGGGGGCCGTGAACCACGGCCCCCCGCCCTCGATACTTTTTTCCGGTTCGGCCGCCGCGGCCGCCGGCTACTCCTCGTCGTCCTCGCCGCCGACCCCGGCCGCCTCGACCTCGGCCTCCTCGCCCTCGGCGCTCTTGTCCTCCGGGACGACGCGGGCCACCGCCGTGACGTGGTCCTTGTCGTCGAGGTTCACGAGCCGCACGCCCTGCGCGTTGCGCCCCGTGTTGCGCACCTCGGCCACCGACGAGCGGATGATGATCCCGTGCTTCGTGATCAGCATGATCTCGTCCTGCGGCAGCACCTCCATCAGCGTGACGACGTTGCCCGTCTTCTCGGTCCGGTTCAGGGTGAGGATCCCCTTGCCGCCGCGCTTCTGCACGCGGTACTCGCCGATGTCGGTCACCTTGCCCATCCCCTTCTCGGTGACGACGAGAAGCGTCGCCTCGCGCTTGACGACGACCATGCCGACGACGTGGTCGCCCGGGCGCAGCTCGACGCCCTTCACGCCCATGGTGTCGCGGCCCATGTCGCGCACGTCGCTCTCGTGGAAGCGCACCGAGAGGCCGTGGTGCGTGGCGAGCACGACGTCGTTCGTGCCGTGCGACACCTGCACGTCGATCAGCTCGTCACCCTTCTCGATCTTGATCGCCTTGACGCCGTTCGTGCGCGGGTTCGAGTACTCGGTGAGCCGCGTCTTCTTGATCGTGCCGTCCTTGGTGCAGAAGACGAGGAACTGGTCCTCGGCAAACTCGCGCACCGGCACGAACGCCTTGATCTGCGTGTCGGGCGTGACGTTGATCAGGTTCACGATCGGCTTGCCGCGCGTCGCCATCCCCGCCTGCGGGATCTCGTGCACCTTGAGCCAGAAGCAGCGCCCGTCGTCGGTGAAGATGAGGATGTAGTCGTGCGTGCTCCCGATGAAGAGCCGCTCGATGAAGTCGGTGTCCTTGAGATCCTGCCCAGAGCGCCCGCGCCCGCCGCGCCGCTGCTTGCGGTACGTCGAGACCGACGTGCGCTTGATGTAGCCCGAGTGGGAGATGGTCACGACCATGTCCTCCTCGGCGATCAGGTCCTCGATCGTGAACTCGCCCTGGTCGCTCGTGATCTCGGTCCGGCGCGGGTCGCCGTACGTCTCCGCGACCTTGCCGAGCTCCTCCTTCATGAGCTTCATGCGGCGCTCCTTCGACTCGAGCAGCGCGCGCAGGTCCTTGATGATCGCGCGCACCTCGGCCAGCTCCGCCTCCAGCTTCTCGATCTCGAGGCCGGTGAGCTTGGCGAGCCGCATGTTGAGGATCGCCTCGGCCTGCCGCTCGGAGAGCTTGAAGCGCTTCTGCAGCTGCGTGCTCGCCGTCGGCGTGTCCTCGGCCGCCCGGATGACCTTGATGACCGCGTCAATGTTGTCGACCGCGATCTTGAGCCCCTCGAGGATGTGCTCGCGGTCGAGCGCCTTGTCGAGCTCGAACTGCGCCCGGCGGACGATGACCTCGTGCCGGTGCTTGATGTAGTGCTCCAGCGCCTCGCGCAGCCCCATGACCTTGGGCACGAGCTGCCCCGTCGTCGCGTCCGGCACCAGCGCCAGCATGATGACGCCGAACGTGGACTGCATCTGCGTGTGCTTGTACAGCTGGTTCAGCACCACGCGCGGGATCGCGTCGCGCTTCAGCTCGATCACGATCCGCATGCCGTCGCGGTCGCTCTCGTTGCGCAGGTCGCTGATGCCCGTGAGCTTGCCGTCGCGCACCAGGTCGCGGATCTGCACCATCAGGTTGGCGCTGTTGACCTGATAGGGGATCTCGGTGACGACGATCTGCGACTTGCTCGAGCTCTCCTTCTCCTCGATGACGGCGCGCGCGCGCATCACGATCCGGCCGCGCCCCGTCTCCTGGTAGTCCTTGATCCCCTGCTTGCCGTAGATGTAGCCGCCGGTCGGGAAGTCCGGGCCCTTGATGATCTTCCGCAGATCCCCGATCTCGATCTCGGGGTTGTCGATCATCGCGACGAGCGCGTTGACGACCTCGCGCAGGTTGTGCGGCGGGATGTTGGTCGCCATGCCGACCGCGATGCCCGACGAGCCGTTGACGAGCAGGTTCGGGAAGCCCGACGGCAGGACCTTGGGCTCCTGCAGGCGGTCGTCGTAGTTCGGGGCGAAGTCGACCGTGTTCTTGTCGATATCCGCCAGCATCTCGGTCGCGATGCGCGTCAGCCGCGACTCGGTGTAGCGGTACGCCGCCGCCGGATCGCCCTCGACCGAGCCGAAGTTCCCCTGCCCGTCCACGAGCGGATAGCGCAGCGAGAAGTCCTGCACCATGCGCACGAGCGCGTCGTACACCGACGAGTCGCCGTGCGGGTGATACTTGCCGAGCACGTCGCCGACGACGGTCGCCGACTTCTTGTACGGGCGTCCCGGGACGAGCCCGAGCTCGTTCATCGCGTACAGCACGCGCCGGTGCACGGGCTTGAGGCCGTCGCGCACGTCCGGCAGCGCCCGCGACACGATGACGCTCATCGAGTAGTTGATGAACGACTCTTTGATCTCCTCGTCGATGAGACGGGGGAGGATCCGCTCGCGATTGTTCGGTGCAGTCATAGTCCTACAGCGGGAGGGTTACCGCGGCTCGCTCGAGACGCTCTGAAGCAGAAGCGAAATGTACCCGAAAGAGAGGCGAATAGCAACCTTCGCCGCACGCCTCAAGTGATTGTTACAGGCCCACTTATACACCATCACCGGACGCCGCCGCGGCATCGCCGGCCGGGGCGCCGGAACGCCGTGCGGGCGAGCCCGGCGACGGGGCCCGCCCGCGATGAGACCGGCGTGCGCGGCACGCCTCGGAGACGCGCCGCGCGGCTCCCCCGCAACCCGCTCAGCGGCTCGCCGGCGCGCGCCGCAGGAAGACCGGCGCGACGCGCCGCACCAGCGCACGCACTTCCGGCGTGGCGGTCCGGCGCCGCGCCGCGCGCGCGACCGTGAACGGCCCGTTGTCGAACACCTCGGTCACGTCCACCGACACGCCGTCCGCCCGCTGCGCCGCCATCGTGATGTGCCGCGTGGAAGTCCCGGCCTCGGTATACTCGCTCGCCGTCACGTCGAACGCGGGGGAGAAGCTCGCCTTGTGGCAGGTATACGAGGCACCCGGTTCGGTTCCCGGCGGCAGCGCGCAGCTGGCGCCGCGTACCCCCAGCGGCATCGTCACCGTGCCGCCGTCGGAATACCACGACCGTGCCGGCGCCCCGAACAGATCGATGTCGCTGGCGTTCACGTCGCGCTGCGTGTACGTGACGAACGCGGGCGGGAGCGTCGCGCCGCCATCGTACGCCGCCGAGGCGGTGCCGGACTGCTCGGAGTAGGCCATGAAGCCCTCGCGCAGGTCCGTGCCGGTCCAGCCGAAGACGACCTGCGAGAAGGGCGGGTTGAGCTCGCGGCAATAGGCCGGGTCGGTGCTGTTGTCGCACGCCGAAGACGGAACCAGCGCCTCGATGGCGAGGGTGGTGTGGGTCACCGAGCGGCCATCCACCTTAACGACGACGTTGTCGACGCGGCCGACCGACCGGATCAGGTCGGCCATCGCCTGGGCGAAGTCGGCGTCGTCGTAGCTCCCCGCGCTGGTCAGCGAGTCGGCGAGGCGGTCGAAGCGGTCAGCGGCCTGCGTCGCCGCCCGGGCCGGGTCGGGCGCGGTCGGCGAGTCGTTGCACGCGGCGGCACCAGCGACGGCGAGGGCGAGGAGCGCGGCGTATGGGGCGAGGCGAGAGCGCATGTCGTCGGGGCGCTGGACCGCCCGCGCGTCTCCGCGTCCGCGGAGACTGCTACCGGTCGCGGCGGCGCGCCCGATCATCGGCGGGTGGGCGGCCCGATGGGTGGCCAAACATGCGGCGCACGGCCGTGCCCGTCCAGAGCGGCCGACCGACACGGCGGCGGGGGGCCGCGGCACTCGAGCCACGTCCCCCGCCGCCGCGCCCTCACCAGGTGCGCGAGATGACGAGCAGGCGCCAGCCGTCCGTGCCGCGGTGCAGCAGGTACGTCGCGTTGCCGACGTCCGGGGTCGGTGCGCCCGCCGCACCGGCCGCGGTGCCGGCCTCGGTCACGCGCCCCGTCGTCACGAGCGCATAGTCCCGCCACAGCACGACCGGGCCGACGCGCACGTACGAGAACGGGTTCGCCGCGCCTGCGCTCGCGCGCGCCGCCAGGAGCGCGGGCGCGCCGGCGACCACGCGCACCTTCACGCCCGTCACCGTCGGCGGCACGAAGTGCGTCACCGCGGGCAGCGCGATCGTCACAGCATCGTTCTGCACGTAGCGCTCGCACCGATTTGTCTTCGGATTGCGGAAGCGGCCGCCGAGCCCGGGCGCGAGCGCACGGCGGTCGGGCTCGCCGGGCCTGGCGTCCCAGCGCAGGTTGCCACCGCCCGCCTCCCACGCCACGACCTCACGCAGCAGCTCATGGCCGGCGCGCGTGTCGAGCGGCGTGTCGAGCCCGTAGGCCACGACGAGCTGCTCGATCCGCTCGATGCCCGCCGTCGTGCGCGCCTGCAGCGTGGACGACGAGTCGGCCGTGAAGGTGCGCAGCACGCCCGGGTCGCAGGAGTCGGGCGCGTCGGACCAGTCGGCGCGAGCGATGATCTGGGCGCGGAGCGAGTCGGCGATGCCGTGCGCCCGCAGCTCGCTCGAGTCCACGTCCGCGGCCGCGACCGCCGGCGTGGGCTCGACCCGAGTGGTGGCGGCGGTCCGCGCGCAGGCGGCGAGGGTCGCGGCGGTCAACGCGAGCGACGACAGGCGAACGACGGCGGTGGTGCGCAGAACGACCTCCGGAGTGACGAGAGGGAAGGCGGGTGGTGGCGATCGTGGGCACGCCGCAGGGCGCGGCAGCCGCGCGCCGGCGGGCGCGGCGCGGGTACTCCTACCGGCGACGGCGCATCACGCGGCCGCGCGACGGCGGCAGCAGCGGGCGGCCAGCCGCGACCTCTTCGGACGCGAGGTCGCCCGTCCCGGCCTCGGCGAGCGCGGCGTCGGCGTGCTGCGCGGCCGCGTCCGCGGCGTCCTCGCCTTCGGCTTCCAGCTCGTCGGCGAGATCGGCGGCCTCGGCTTCGCGCGCGATCTGCTCGCGCTCGGCGCGGTAGCGCTCGTACCACTCGCGCGTGATCTCGCCGGCGAGCTCGCGGTTGCCGAGCCCGAACGAGAGCGCGAGAGCCAGCGCGACGGCGCCGAAGAGGATCGCGAACGCCGTCGTCACGAGGTCGGTGGCGACGCCGAGCTCCTGCAGCGCCATGAAGACGGCGATGACGATGACGCCGCCGCGTCCGACGCGGGCGAGCGTCGGCCCGCCCTGCATCGCGCCCGCCGACGCCATGATCAGGCCGCCGACGAAGCGGCCGAGCAGGATGCCGACGAGCACGATCGCGATCGCGGCGATCACGCTCGGGATGTAGCTGACCAGCTCGGAGAAGACGTTGACGAGCGAATCGAGCCGCAGCGCCTGCGACGCGAGGACCATCACCGCGAGCATGATGACCCAGAAGACGAGGTTCGCCGCGACGCGCGTCGGGTTCAGGTGCGAGCCGGAGCGCTCGACCGCCTCCATGACGCCGCCGCGCTCGAGCATCCGGTTGAGGCGGATCCGGCGCAGGAAGCGGTCGGTGCCCTTCTCCACCAGCTTCGCGAGCAGGTAGCCGGCGAAGAGGATGACGAGCGCGGCGAGCATCGCCGGGACGAACTCCGCCACCGCCGCGAGGCTCCCCTGGACGCGCTCGACGAAGCTGTCGCTCCCCGCGGCACCGATCGGTGCGGCGGCGCCGGCGCCCGTCGCAATGGGGGCGGCGACGGTGTCAACGGTATCCACGACGGCGGCGGCGGACTGCAGAAGAAGCACGGCGGAGCAGGAGAAGCGTGGGCCGCGCGGCGCGCGCGCGGTGAAGCCATGACGTCGTCAGAAGTCGACGCTCAACACCGGGAAGGTGCCGCGCACGCCGGCTGCGGCGAGGGCGAGACCGGACGGGGAGAAGTTAATGCGGCTCGAGGTGCGGCGCTCATCCAGCTTCGCGCTCGTGTAGCGCTCGGCGATCGCGAGGCCTGCCACCGAGCCGACCGTACCGAGCGACAGCTCGAGCGCACCGCGCTTGCCCGAGCGATCGAGCAGCACCGCGGTGCCGAGCCCCATCAGGCCGCCGGCGCCGGCACCGAGGCTCAAAAGCCCGGCGTCGGCGTCGCTGTGGTCGAAGCGGCGGACGAAGAGGCGGTCGCCGGCGACGAGGCCGGCGAGCCCGCCCGCCGTCAGCGCGAAGGCGACGGTACGGTCGCTCGGATGGTCGCGGTCCACGACGAAGGCGCCGCCGAGCGCGGTGCCGAGCGTCGTCGTCACGGCGAGCACCGAAACGTCGCCGGGCGTGACGTTGTACGCCGAGCTGCTGGCGTAGCGGGCGCCGAGCGGGTAGCCGGCGAGCCCCGCCCCGACGAGGATCGCGGCGCGCGCGCGCGGGGCGACGTTGTGCTCGTCGAACGCCCCGGCGAGCCCGAGCCCGCCGAGCGCCGCGAGCGCCGTCACGTCCGCGCCGAACCCGGCGGCGCGCGCCTGGCCCACCGACATCCCGCGGCCGGCGAGGAGGCCGGCCGCCGTGCCGCCGATGCCACCGATGAACGCGCCGGCGGCGACGCCGTCGTGCTCCGCGCCAAGAGCGTACATGAGCGCGCCGCCGGCGAGCGCGCCGTGCGCGCCGGCGTGGGTGGAGAGCGTCGTCTGCGCCGGCGCGATCGTGTAGTCGCGCGCGATCTCCATCGCGCCGAAGAAGGTGCCACCCGAGACGAGCAGCCAGGTCGCGACGCGCGCCGCGTCGTTGTTCGTCACCGCCGCGGCGAACGCCGGCCCGTAGACGGCGACGCCGAGGATGGACTGGTTGCGGATGAACGCGCTGCTGCGCGTCGCCGAGCCGACGGCGTGGGCGGCGCGTCCGACCCCGCCGGTGACCGCGCTCGACACCGTGCTCTCGAAGCCGGGCGGCAGCGTCGCCGTCTTCGCCATGAGGTAGGCGCGGTCCTCGCGCGTGATCGAGTAGCGCTCGACCGCGCCCGAGCGCCGCGTCACGGTCATGACGTAGGCGCTGTCGCTGAGGCGGAAGAGGCGGGCCTCGCTGAAGTCGCCGGTCACGCGCCACGCGGGCGGCCGCAGCTCGAGCCGCGCCGCGGCGACGGGCGTGAGCGCCATCACGCGCCCGGCGCTGTCGAAGGCCACGGGGGTCTCGACGACCTGCGCCGCGAGGGGCGCGGGGACGACGGCGGGCGCGGCCGCGCTCGCGAGGGCGAGGGCGGCGAGGAGGGCCAGCGAGCTACGGCGCATGCGATGTCGGGTGCTGGTACGGCGGGAGTCGCCGGGGCGCGGAGGGCGAGCCCGGCGGCGGCGGAAATCTAGGAGAGGCGCGCGCCGCGGTGCAGTGGAGCGGCACCGGCCGCGGCGGTCTGGCGCTCCGGCCCGCGGGCACCGCAACGCGCTCCGCTCCGACGGGCGCGAAGACTCCCGTCGGCGGCGCGCCGGCTCAGTTGCGCGTCCCGCGCCTGACGTCGAAGATCGCGCTGCGGTGGCAGGACGGGCAGATGAGCCACTCGCGCCGCCGCGCGTAGCCGAGCCCGAACGAGCCGCCGCCGATCTTCCGCTCGTTCATCGCGACCCCGCAGCGGGGGCACGCGGGCATGGCGCCGCCGGCCGCGAACGCCTCACGGATGCGGCGCTGCTCGTCGGAGGTGTACTGGGCGAGGTCGGACATGCCTCAATCTACCGTCACCACGACCTTCCCGAACTGCTCCCCCGACGCCAGCCGCTCGAAGGCGGCGCGGCCGTCGGCGAGGTCGAACACGGAATCCACCGGCGGGATAAGCCGCCCCGCGCGCAGCTCGCTGGTGATCGCGTCGAACTCGGCGTCGTTCCCCATCGTCGAACCCATGATCGTCCACTGGTTCCAGAACAGGCGCCGGACGTCGGTCTGCACCATCGGTCCGGAAGTGCCGCCGCAGGTGACGAGGCGGCCGGCGCGACCGAGAGCACCGAGCGAGCGCGCCCACGTCGCCTCGCCGACGCTGTCGATGACGACACTGACGCCGCGCTTCCCCGTGCGCTCGCGGACGAACTTCGCGACGTCGGTCGTGCGGTGGTTGATGAGGACGTCGGCGCCGAGGGCGCGCGCGCGCTCGAGCTTCTCGTCGCTCCCCGACGTCACCCACGCCTGAGCGCCGATGCGCTTGCAGATCTGCAGCGCCGCCAGCGCGACGCCGCCGCCGATCCCCCAGATGAGCACCGTATCGTGCGGCTCGACGCGCGCGCGCGTGACGACCATCCGCCACGCCGTGAGTGTGACGAGCGGGAACGCCGCCGCCGTCGCCGCCGGCACGCTGGCCGGAATGGTCCGCACGTTCGCCGCCGGGACGACGACGTACTCCGCGAGGGTGCCCGGCAGATGCTCGCCGAGCAGGCGGAAGCGCGGACAGAGCGGTTGCTCGCCCGCCAGGCAGTACTCGCAGCTGCGGTCGCTGATGCCCGGGTTGATGATCACGGAGTCACCCACCCGCACGCGCTCGACCGCGCCGCCGACGGCGTCCACGATCCCCGCGCCGTCGCCCCCCATGATCCACGGCGGCGTGATGTGCACGCCGGGGAGGCCGCCGACCACGAAGAGATCGAGGTGGTTGAGCGCGGCGGCGCGGATGCGCACGCGGACGTCGGTCGGCGCGCGCAGCTCGGGCGTCGGCAGGTCGTCGCGCAGCTCGAGGCGATCGAGACCGCCGTGCGCGGAGATGGTGAGGGCGCGCATGAATCGCAGGGGAGGCGGGAGCGCCGGCGCGCCGCGCTTCGCTGCCGGCGCCGGAGGTGGCGGTTATATTGCCCGGGTATGTAACCGGCGTCCGCCCGCGGTGCCAGTGACGCGCCGGCACGCGGCGGCCAGCCCGGCGGCGCGCGTGCCGCCAGGTCACCGACACCGCGCGCGCTCCAGCGCTCACCACCGTCAGCAGCGCTCCTCCCAAGCGGTCATCACATGACTTCGATCAAGGTCCCACCGCTCGGCGAATCCATCGTCGAGGCCACGATTTCGCGCTGGCTCAAGAAGGAGGGCGACGCGATCGCCATCGGCGACACGCTCGTCGAGCTCGAGACCGACAAGATCACGGTCGAGGTGCCGGCGCAGAGCCCGGGCGTCCTCAAGAGCCGCGCGCGCAACGAGGGGGACGTCGTGAAGGTGGACGAGGTGCTCGGCGAGATCGACGAGAGCGCCACGGCAGCCGTCGGGGGGGCCCCCCCCCAGCGGGAAGTTGCACAGAGTGCCGCCGCTCCCTCGCAGCAGAAGGTTGCCGCCGCCACCGCTTCGGCGCCGCCCGCTGCCGCCGCGGCGAGCGCCGACGTCAAGAGCTCGCCCGCCGCGCGCCGCGTCGCCGCCGAGCAGGGGGTGGACATCGCCGGCGTCAGCGGCACCGGCCGCGGCGGCGTCGTCAGCAAGCCGGACGTGGTCGCGGCGGTGCGGGACGGAGGACGCGGGACGGGGGACGCGGGTCGTGCGCCCGCGCAGCCGCCCGCGCGTCCCACGTCCCCCGTCCCTCCGTCCCCCGCGACCAACGGCGCTCGC
>DATMHT010000274.1:0-5092 GCA_035554795.1 Gemmatimonadaceae bacterium
ATCCGCGTTCATCCGCGTAGATCCGCGGCGCCGCTCTTCAGCGAGCGATCAGCCGATCGCCGCGTCGAGGTCCGAGTAGTCGGGGTCGGGCAGCTCGGTGTACACCGGGTTCGACAGGTAGCGCTCGCCGAAGTCGCAGACGATCGAGACGATCAGCTTCCCGTCGTTCTCCGGACGCGCCGCCACCTGGAGCGCCGCCCAGGTGATCGAGCCCGAGGAGATGCCGGCGAAGATCGCCTCCTCGCGCGCGAGCCGGCGCGCCGTCGCGATCGCCTGGTCGTTCGTGACGGTGACGACCTCGTCGTAGATCTTCGTGTCGAGGTTGCCGGGGATGAAGCCGGTGCCGATCCCCTGCTGCTTGTGCGGCGACGGCGAGCCGCCCGAGAGCACCGCGCTCTCCGCCGGCTCGACGGCGACGATGCGGATGTTCGGCTTCCGCTCGCGCAGGTAGCGGCCGGCGCCGGTGATCGTGCCGCCGGTGCCGACGCCGGCGACGAAGATGTCGATCTCGCCGGCGGTGTCGTTCCAGATCTCCGGGCCGGTCGTGCGGTAGTGGATGGCCGGGTTCGCCGGGTTCTCGAACTGCTGCGGCATCCACGCCTTGTCCGGCCCGAGCCGGGCGACGATCTCCTCGGCGCGCGCGATCGCGGCCTTCATCCCCTTCGGCCCCTCGGTGAGCACGACGCGGCAGCCGAGCGCCTTGAGCATGTTGCGGCGCTCGATCGTCATCGTGTCCGGCATCGTGAAGATGCAGCGGTAGCCGCGCGGCCGCGCCGCGTAGGCGAGGCCGATCCCGGTGTTGCCGCTCGTCGGCTCGACGATCACCATCCCCGGCCGGAGCACACCGCGCTGGATCGCGTCGGCGATCATCGCCTCGCCGATGCGGTCCTTCACCGAGTTGTACGGGTTGTAGCCCTCGTGCTTGACGACGAGACGCCCGGGCAGACCAGCCGCCATCCGGTTCAGCTGGAGGAGGGGCGTGTTGCCCATCGTCTCGGTGACGTCGTGAAAGATCCGCTGCTGGTGCTGCGTGAGCTGCGCCATGGGAGTCCCGATGCCCTGTGTGATTCGCGCCAAGGACCACGGGCCGCGCCGCCCGTGTGTGCCTGGACCAACACGGTCGCCGCAGAGGAAGTGCCAAGGGCGGACACCGAACTGATCATGGCCCTGGCGGGCACCGCGGATTTGCGCGGATGAACGCGGATATTGCTGCTCGGCAAGAGCGTTTTCGCCGCAGATCAACGCAGATGAACGCAGATCCCGCGGGTCTTTGGACAAACGAAGCTCTCCTCGACCGCATCGGCGAGGGGAGCTTTGCTCGTTCTGGGGCGCTCGCTCAATCTGCGTTCATCTGCGTTGATCTGCGGCGCATTCCAAAGAGCACCAGCATCCGCGTTCATCCGCGTAAATCCGCGGCGGCTTTCTCAGCTCCTCCGCGTCAGCGCCGGCCTCCGGCCCAGCGCCACGCAGATCCCCGCCGCCACGAGCGACATCGCGGCCAGCGTCAGGAACGCGCCCGTGTCGCCGCCCGTCTTCGTGCGGAGGAAGCCGATCACCGTCGGGCCGACGAAGCCGCCCACATTTCCGATCGCGTTGACGAGCGCGATGCCGACGGCGGCCGAGCTGCCGCTGAGGATGATCGTCGGCAGCGTCCAGAAGGGGGCGAGGAAGGCGATCACCGCCACCTGCATCACGACCAGGCTCGCGATCCGCGCCACCGGACTCGCGAACATGCCCGCGCCCACCGCGCCGACGGCGACGAGCGTCGCGCAGGCGGCCGAGTGCAGCACGCGCTCGCCGGTGCGGTCCGAGCTCCAGGCGGCGAGGAGCATCGCCGCGGCGGCGAGGACGGCGATCGCGCCGCCGAACAGCCCGGTCGCCACGTTGCTGAGGTGCAGCGTGTCGCGGATCAGCATCGGACCCCAGAACAGATACGCGTAGCCCGCCGTCGTCACGAGGAACTCGGGGAGCGCGACGAGCCAGATCAGCGGGTACGCCAGCGCGCGCAGCGGCGGCAGCCCGTGCGGCGCCGGCGACTCGTCGCGGTCGCGGCGCAGCCGCTCGACGAGCCACGCGCGCTGCTCGGGCGCGAGCCAGGGCACGCCGGCCGGCTGCTCGGGGAGCCAGTACAGCACCACGAAGCCGAGGATCACGCTCGGGATCCCCTCGACGAGGAAGAGCCACTGCCAGCCGGCGAGGCCGAGCCGTCCGTTGAAGCCGAGCAGCCAGCCGCCGAGCGGACCGCCGAGCGCGCCGGAGAGCGGGATCGCGATCATGAACCAGGAGAGCGACCGCGCCCGCATCGCCGCCGGGTACCACTGGCTCAGGTAATAGAGGATCGCCGGGAAGAAGCCCGCCTCGGCGACGCCTAACGCGAAGCGCAGCGCGTAGAACTGCGTCGGCGTGCGCACGAACATCAGCGCCGACGCGAGGATCCCCCAGCTGATCATGATCCGCGCGATCCACCGCCGCGCGCCGACACGAATCAGCAGCAGGTTGCTCGGCACCTCGAACAGCGCGTAGCCGACGAAGAAGATCCCGGCGCCGAAGCCGAACGCCGCCGTGCTGAAGCCGAGGTCGCGGTTCATCTGCAGCGCCGCGAGCCCGACGTTCGACCGGTCGAGGAAGTTGAAGATGTAGAGGACGAACAGGAACGGCAGCAGCCGCCGCGTGACGCGCCGCATCGTCTCGGCGCCGGTGGCCGCGTCGGCGGCGGCGCGCGCGGCGTCGAGCGGTCGCGCGGTGGCCGCCGCGGTCGCGCTCAAAACGTGATCCCGCCGCCGACGGTGATCACCTGCCCCGAGATGTAGTTGGACTCGGGCGCGCAGAAGAGATAGACGCCGTCGGCCGCCTCCTCGGGCGTGCCCATGCGGCCGAGCGGGATCTGCTGCGTCTCGAGCGCCTCGATCAGCGCCGGCTGGACGCCGTAGCGGAGCTCGCGGTCGCCCACCTTCACGGGCGCGGCGCCGGCGGCGAGCGGCTGCGTCATCCGCGTCTGGATGAAGCCGAAGGCGACGCAGTTCACGTTCACGCGGTAGCGTCCCCATTCCTTCGCCAGCGTCTTCGTCATCCCGACGACGGCCATCTTCGCCGCCGCGTAGTTCACCTGCCCCGGGTTGCCGCCGAGCCCCGAGACCGACGAGATGTTGACGACCTTGCGGAAGACCTCGCGTCCCTCGTCCGCTTCCTTCTTGGCGAAGCGGCGGATCGGCTCCGCGGCCGCGCGGAGGATGCGGAAGGGCGCGGTGACGTGGACGTCCATCACCGCCTGGAACTGCTCGTCGGTCATCTTCTGGATGACGCTGTCCCAGGTGAAGCCGGCGTTGTTGACGATGACGTCGAGCGCGCCGAAGCCGTCCACCGCCGCCGCGACGAAGCGCTCGGCGAAGCCGTCGGCGGTGACGCTGCCGCCGACGGTCGCAACGTCGGTGCCCATCGCGCGCAGGGCGCCGGCCGCCTCGTTGAGCGGCGCGTCGTCGAGATCGTTGATGACGAGGCGCGCGCCCTCGCTCGCGAGCTTCATCGCGATCGCGCGGCCGATGCCGCGCCCCGCGCCCGTCACGAGCGCCACTTTTCCGTCGAGCTTACCGGCCACGCGCGTCACCTCGGACGAAGCTCGTGATCTCGTCGCGGATCGCCGCCGCGCCCGGGCCGAACATCATCGTCATGTGGTTCCCCGGCACCTGGACGTAGCGGCAGTTCGGGAAGGTCTCGGCCATCTCGCGGGCGTTCGCTTCCTCGACGAGCGGCGGCGAGCCCGGCGGGCCGTAGGCGCCGGTGGAGTTGATGAGGATGGCCGGCTGCTTCGCGCGTGCGACGATCTCCTTCCACTGCTCGGCGCCGATCACGGCTTGCAGCGCCTGCGCGATGGCCGACGCGCTCGTCATGGACCTCACCGTGCCGTCGGGGTTCACGGAGAGCTCGGCGCGGTAGTAGCCCTCGATCGCGTCGTCCCACATCCCCGCCAGGTAGGCCGCGCCGCGGACGTCGGCGAGGTACGCGTCCACCGACGGCGAGGTGCGCAGGAGGCGGTCGAGCGACGGCTTGAGCATCTCGCCGACGCGCGGGTCGAGCGTGATCGCCGCGTCGATGGCGATCAGCTTCGACACCCGGTCGGGGTAGTGGGCCGCGACGTACGTGGAGAGGAAGGCGCCGAAGGAGTGGCCGCCGAGCACGACGGGGCGGTCGAAGCCGAGCGCGTCGAGGAGGGCGACGACGTCGCGGGCGTGGTCGGCCATCGCGTAGCCCGTCGCCGGCTTGTCGGTCTGGCCGCGCCCACGCAGGTCGGGTGCGACGACGCGGAACGTCGGCGCGAGCCCGGCCGCGATCAGCCCACCGAACGAGTGCGCGTTCGCCGAGAGGCCGTGCAGCAGAACGATCGGCGGATCACCGCCGGGAACGTCGAGGTAGTGGATCTTCAAGCCGCCGGCGTCGATGAACCGATCATGACCGGTCATCGCACCGGGACGCGTCGTACTCGTCATGAGACCTCTGCGGTCGGAAATGGCAGATCAACGACAGTTGTCGGTTGAACCGAGAGCTGTTGGTGATTGGTCGGGAGTGCTCGGTGGCCAACGTCGTCGCCGCGAACCACGTCCCCGCGCGCTGTCGTTGCCCACAGATCACTCATCACCAACGGCCAACGACTCTCGGTCGAACCGGCTACTGGTTTCGGCTTTCAGTGCGTCGCCCCACTCTTCGCGCCGTACTGCTCCCGCAGCACGCGCTTCAGCGTCTTCCCCGCCGTGCTGCGCGGGAAGTCGTCCACCAGCACGACCTCATGCACCTTCTGGTAGCTGGCGGCGACGCGGGCGTTGATCCACGCCTTGAGCTCCTCGGGCGTCGCCTCGCCCGGGCGCTTGAGCGCGACGGCGGCCCAGGGCGACTCGCCCCACTTCTCGCTCGGCACGCCGAAGACGGCGACCTCGCGCACCGCCGGGTGCTGGACGACGACCTCCTCGATGTCCTTCGGGAAGACGTTGACGCCGCCGGTGATGATCATGTCCTTCTTGCGGTCCACGAGGTGGAGGAAGCCGGCCTCGTCGAACGCGCCGACGTCGCCCGAGTAGAGCCAGCCGTCGCGGATCGCCTG
>DATMHT010000275.1:0-14384 GCA_035554795.1 Gemmatimonadaceae bacterium
CCGACGTTGTGGCCGACGAGCGCGTCCTCGAGCTTCGCCGAGTCGAGCGTCTGCGTCGTGGCCGCGGTGCCGTGCGTCTTCGCGACGGCCTGGATGGTCAGCTGCGTCATCTCGCCGACCTTCTCCTCGAGCGTCATCTGCTTGAGGAGCGCGTCGACGCGCGCGTCCACCGACGACGACGGCGGCGGCGTGCGCTGCTGCGCGCCGGCCCCGCCGCTCACCACGCCCACCAGCGCCAGCGCCGCCACCGCGGCGATCTTCCTGCCCCACTCGATCATTGCGTTACCGTATTCGATGTGAACTCGAGACTTTGAAAAACGCCGCCGCGGATTGGCGCGGATGGCCGCGGATACGCTGCTCCTCCAGAGACGCGCCGCCGCATCCGCGTTCATCTGCGTCGGGTGCCCGCGCAGCGGCAGATGCGGCGAATACCAAAGAGCAGCAGTATCCGCGGCCATCCGCGTTCATCCGCGGCGCATCTTCTCGCCGAGAGCCGAGAGCCGAGCGCCGAGAGCCCCGTTCGTGCGAACGGCCGAGGGGCGTGCCTTCCGGCACCTCCACCCCTCGGCCGCTCGTCACGTCGGGTCACCCGTGGGCGGTCACCAGCCCGGGTTCTGCGTCAGCTTCGGATTGTTGTTGAGCTGCGTGCGCGGGATCGGCATCAGCTCCGCGCTCACCCCGTGCACGTCCGTCTCGCCCGGATAGAGCGCGTGGACCTCGGCCGTCTTCGCGAGGAAAGTCTGGTTGAGGATCCCCCAGCGCGAGAGGTCGAACCAGCGCTGCCCCTCGAAGATGAACTCCTTGTGACGCTCGTTGCGCAGCGCGGTGGTGAAGTCCGTCGTGATCGCGCCCGCGCTCGGGTCGGCGCGCTTGCGGACGAGGTCGAGCGCCGCCTCCTTGCTTCCCGCCGTCGCCGTCCCGCCGTTGTCCACCGCCTCGGCGTAGATGAGGAGCACGTCGGCGTAGCGCTGCACGATCCAGTTGTTCGGCATCTGCTGCCACGCCCGCGCCGTCATGTCCTTCGAGTTCGACTCGTCGAGATACTTGTCGAACGCGGCGCCGTTCGGCACGCCCCAGGTCGTGGTGCGGCCCATGGCGTCCGTGTACGGCGGCTTCATGAACGTGCCGTGGTTGCCGCGCTGGTCGGTGAGCGAGAAGCTGTTCACGACCGACGGCGTCACCTGCATCAGCCCGTACGCGTCGCCGCCCGGATAGCCCTGCGGCAGGCTGAAGAGCGACTGCACGCTACCAACGCCGCCCGGCGTGTCCTCCGGCGCGGTGTAGTTGACCTCGAAGATGCTCTCCGGGTTCGTGAACTCCTTCGCGATCGCGAAGTTGTCCTTCCACACCGGGTTGAGCGCGTAGCGGCCGCTGTTGATCACGTTGCCGGCCGCCTTCGCGGCGTCGTCGTACTTCTTCTCCTCGAGGTAGACCTTCGCCAGCAGCGCCTCCGCCGCACCCGACGTCGCCCGGCCGATGTCGGCGCCGGAGTAGCTCGGCGGGAGCGTCTTCATCGCCGTCTGCAGATCGCTCTCGATGAGCGCGAACACTTCGGCCTTCGGCGAGCGCGGGATCTGCGCGTCGGCGACCGACTTCGCCTCGTGCTCGATGAGCGGCACGTCGCCCCAGAAGCGCACGAGGTCGAAGTACATCAGCGCGCGGATGTAGTGCGCCTCACCGAGTACGCGCGACCGCAGCGACGTGTCCATCACGATCGGCGGCACGCGGTCGAGGACGATGTTGGCGCGGTTGATGGTGTTGTAGTGGTCGCCCCAGATGACGTCGAGCGTCCAGAGCGACTCATCGAAGGTGTAGTTGCTGAGCTGGTGTCCGTCGGCCCCGAAGTTCGCGCTGGCGATGATGTCGTCGGTCGGGACGTCGGTGACGTACCAGATCCAGAAATCCGCCCACGGCAGCTGCCCGTACGCCGCGTCCACCGCGGCGATGGCGTCGCCCGCCGACTTGTAGAAGTTCTCCGGCGTGAGGACGTCGCTCGGCTTGGGCGCGAGGAAGTTGTCGCACGAGGTGCCGGCGGCGACGAGCACCGCCGCGCAGCCGAGCGCCGCGAGCTTCCGCTTCGTCGCGCGCCACATGGTTGTCTGCGTCATAGGATTCAGTGGTCCCCGTCGCTTAGAAGCCGGCGTTCAAGCCGAAGGTGATCTGCCTGGTCTGCGGATAGGTGCCGAAGTCGATTCCCTGGGCGATGACGCTCGTCGCGTACTCCGTGACCTCGGGGTCGAAGCCGGTGTAGTTCGTCTTCGTGAAGAAGTTCTGCATGCTGACGTAGATCTGCGCGCTCGTCACGTTCCGCAGCCGCGCCCGGCCGAGCCAGACCGACGGGACCGTGTAGTCGAGGCGCAGGTTCTTGCCACGCAGGTAGGTGCCGTCCTCGACGAACAGCGTGGAGGCTTGCGCGTCGAAGGTGTTGCCCAGCTTCGGCTGCGAGATGCCGTTCGCGCCGCCGTTGAGCGCCGGCAGCACGTCGGTGAGCTGGTTGCGGCGGCCGCTCGTGCTCGTGAGCATCGCGCGGTTGATGTTGTAGATCTTGCCGCCGACCGAGAACTGCAGGAACGCCGTCAGTCCGAAGTTGCCGAACGTGAACCGGTTGGTGAAGCCGCCGGTGTAGTTCGGCTGCGCGTTGCCGATGATCGTCTGGTCGTCGGTCGTGACGTCGCCGTCGCCGTTCAGATCCTTGTACGTCACCTTGCCGTCCACGATCTTGTCGTAGACGTAGCCGTAGAACGAGTTGATCGGCTGGCCCACGCGCAGGATCGTCGGGTTCTGGACCGCGCCGGCGCCGACGCCGACCGGGTTGATGGCCTGCGAGTCGGGACCGATGTTGAGGACCTTGTTGCGGTTCCACGCCAGGTTGAGCCCCGACGTCCAGCCCAGGCGACCGGTGAGGTTGACGGTGTTGACGCCGAGCTCGAAGCCCTTGTTGCCGATGCCGCCGATGTTCTGGAGCTGGCTGCTGTAGCCGAGCGTCGCCGGCACCGAGACTTCGTACAGCAGGTCCTTCGTGTGCTTGTTGTAGAAGTCGGCGGTGACCGCGAGGCGGTTGCGGAGCACCGACATGTCGAGACCGATGTCCGCCTCGTTCGTCGTCTCCCACTTCAGGTTCGGGTTCGCGAGCGTGCTCGGCGAGTAGCCCGTGACGCGCTGGCCGTTGAAGACGTACGCCGAGCTGCCGAGCGTCGCGAGAGCGCGGTAGTCGCCGATGTCCTGGTTGCCGGTGCGGCCGAAGCTCGTGCGCAGCTTCAGGTCGTCGAACAGGCCGAGGCGCTTGACGAAGCCCTCGTTCGAGAGGCGCCAGGCGAACGACGCCGACGGGAAGAAGCCGTACTGGTTCCCCTCGCCGAACTTCGACGAGCCGTCCCAGCGGCCGGCGACGCTGAACAGGTAGCGATCGGTGATGTTCCACCGCGCGCGGCTGAAGTACGAGAGCAGCGACGAGTGCGGCGCGCCCGTCCAGACGCCAAGGTACGAGGTGCCGGTGATCAGGCCGTTCTGCGCCAGCGCGTCGGTGACGAAGCCCTGCGAGCTGCCGCTGATGTTCTCACCGCTCGTGCGCTGCAGCGAGAGACCACCGAGGAGGTCGAAGTCCGTGAGGAAGGCGAGGCTCGAGCGCTTGTAGTCGAGCGTGTTCTCGTTGAGCCACGTCGTCGTCTGCAGCGAGCCGCGGCTGCCCGCCCCGCCGTACGTGATGCCGGGGTACGTCGTGGACGGCGAGTAGAAGTCCTGCATCGAGCTGAGATAGTCGCCGCCGAACGAGCTGCGGAACGTCAGCCCCGGCACGAGGTCGTACTCACCGAAGACGTTGCCGACGAACCGGTTCTGCCGCTCCAGGTTCGTCACCAGCAGCGCCGACGCGACCGGGTTGGCGAACATGCGGCCGCTGGCCGGGTTGAGGCCGATGAAGTACTCGCCGCCCGAGCCCTTGATCGGCAGCGTCGGCGGCGCGGTGAGCGCGTTGAGCAGCACCGACGAGACGTCCTCGCCGCCGCCACCGTTCGGCATCACCTTCCCCTGCTCGCGCGTGAACGTCAGCCGGTTCCCGATGCGCAGGCGCTTGCCGATGTTCTGGTCGAGGTTGAGCCGGATCGAGCCGCGGGTGAGATCGGTGCCGATCACCACACCGTCCTGCTTCAGCAGGTTGCCCGAGATGTAGTAGTGCGTGTCCTGCTGGCCGCCGGCGATCGAGAGGTCGAAGTTCTGCGTCGGCGCCGTGCGGAAGATCGCGTCCTGCCAGTTGGTGCCGGGGCCCATCGCCGCGATCTGCGCGTCGCTGTAGAGCGCCGGCTGGCCGGCGTTGACGCGGGCGGCGTTCGCGACCTCGGCGAACTGCTTCGCGTCGAGGAGGCTGAGCTTGTGGCGGACGGTCTGCGTGCCGTAGTAGGTGCCGAAGTTGATCGTCGGCTGGCCGGTGCGGCCACGCTTCGTCGTGATCAGGATGACGCCGTTCGCCGCCCGCGCCCCGTAGATCGCCGCCGCCGACGCGTCCTTGAGCACGTCGATGGACTCGATGTCGTTCGGGTTGAGCGCGGCGAGCGGGCTGATGCCGCTCGCGCCCTGTACCTCGAGCGTGCTCGTGTTCGCGCCGTTCGGGCTCGCCGTCATCGGCACGCCGTCGATCACGTAGAGCGGGTCGTTGCCGGCGGTGATCGAGTTGCCGCCGCGCACGCGCACCATCGCGCTCGCGCCCGGCTGGCCGCTCGACGTCACCACCTGCACGCCCGGCGCGCGCCCCTGCAGCGCCTGGTCCACCGAGACGCTCGGCTGCTTGCTGATCTCCTCCGCGGACACCGACGAGATCGCGGCCGAGACGTCCCGCCGCGACGTCGTGCCGTAGCCGATCGAGACGACCTCGCTCAGCTGCACCGCACGGACGCGGAGCGCGAAGTCGGCCGTCGCTGTCTGGCCGTCCACGACGACCACCGTCTGGCTGTCGGGCGCGAAGCCGATGCGCTGCGCGCGCAGCTGGTGCGGCCCCGCCGACACCGCCGGAATCGTGTAGCGGCCGTCGTTGCCCGAGATCGCGCCGAGCTGCGTGTCGGTGACGCGGATCGTCACGCCGGGGAGCGGCTCGCCCGACTCGGCGGCGGTCACGCGGCCCGTGATGATGCCCGACTCGGCGACGCGCGTCCGGCGCGCCCCACGCTGCGCCGGCACGAGCGCCATCCGTCCCTCACCCGAGACCCAGAGCTCGACGCCACTGTCGCCGATCACCTGGCGCAGGGCCTCGACCACCGATTCGTCCTCGACGTCCACCGACACGATGCGGTCGAGGGGCACGACGGCTCGGCTGTAGGTGAGCGAGATGTTGGCGCGCGCCATCAGCTCCTGCAGCGCGCGCTCGACCGTGACGTCGTGCAGCTTGAGCGTCAGCGGCTGGCGCAGCACCGCCGGCACCGTGACGAGATCCACCGCCACACCCGGCGTGAACTTCACCACGTAGGCCGAGCGCGTGGGCGCGAGGCGCTGCTGCGCCGCGGCCGGCGCGGCACCGGCCGCGAGCAGCAGCGCGATGGCGGCGGCGGACGCCGCGAGCGTGCGAGGTCCGAGGTCGCCGCGCCAGAGCTGCGGCCGACTCCCAGGGTTGGAACGAGCTGTTGGCATACACCCTCCTCCGAGGTTTGGTGCGGTACTGACGGGGGCACCGTCGGTGCGCGGGCCAGGCTGTGCCCGCGTCCCGATCGGCGGTGATTCGCTAGCGCATGGTGACAGCGGTCGTGCTGGCGGCCGCGCCTTCGGAGCGGGCGACGGTGCCTTCGATGCCGGCAGCGGCGGTGGTGGTGGACGCCCGGCGCGATGCGGTGCCGCGCCGCGTCGCGCTGGTGTGTGGCGTCCGGCCGGGGATGCGCTCGAGCACGACGCGGCCGCCATCGCCGCGTCGCGCACGGAGCCCGAGCGTCGCCGCCACGACGTCGGTGGCCTCGTCGGCCGGGAGGCCGGTGAGCGAGCCGGTGAACGGGAGCGCGCCGAGCCGCGCGTCGGCGAGACGGAGGTCGGTGCCGTACCAGCGCCCCACGTCCTGCAGCACCCGCCCGAGCGGCGCGTCGTGGAACTCGAGGCGACCTTCCACCCAGCCGAGCAGCGCGTCCACGTTCACGCCACGCCGCACGCTCGCCTTCCCCTCCGCGGCGAGCCGCCCGAGATCGCCGGCGGCGAGCCGGCCGACGCCGCTCATCGCGACCTCGCCCGCGCGCACCACCACCTGCACCGCGCCGTCGTCGGCGTAGCCGCGGGCGGCGAACGAGGTGCCGAGGTCGCGCGCGCTGGCGTTGCCGACGTAGACGGTGAACGGCCGACGCGCGTCGTGGACGACGTCGAAGTACGCCTCGCCCTCGAGGTACACGTCGCGCCGCTCGGTGCCGAAATCGGTGGCGACGCGCAGGCGGCTGTCCGGCGCGAGGTAGACGTGCGTGCCGTCGTCGAGGCGGAGCTCGGCGCGCTGGCGCACCGCCGTCCGATAGACGCGCGGCGCGGGCGGCGTCGCCGCCGCGGCGCCAGCCCCCGCGCGCTGCAGGCCGACGACCGCGCTCACTCCGGCCGCCATGGCACCCACGAGCGCCACGCGCCGCCGCCACGACGCGCGGCGCGGCACCGCGAGCGCCGCGAGCGCACGCCGCCGCCCCGAGTCGCCGACATGCGGCGGCTCGCTCACGGCGGTGGCACGAAAGGAGGGCGCCGGCGGCGACACGAGCGGCGCGGCGCCGATCGCATCATGCCCGGTGTCGTGCTCGGCGTCGCGCTCGGCGTCGAACATCCGCCGCCGCACGATCGCCCACGACGCCGCGGCATCGGGCGGCGCCGGCCGGCCCGCCGCGCCGTCGAGCTGACCGACGAACTGGCCGAGGGCGCGCGCCGCCTCCGGGCGCGCCATGAGGTACCGCCGCACGGCGGCGGTCTCGGCCTCGGAGCACTCGCCGGCCAGATACCGGTCGAGCAGCTCGCCATCCGGTCCGTCGAAGCGAGGCCGGTCAGCCATGCGGGCAATCGGGTACGGGACGTATCGGAGCGCTCACGATGAGTACGTACCGCAAGTCACGGGAGCGTTACACGGGGGCAGTAAGCGGTTGGCGGTTGGCGGTAAGCGAGAACGGACGAGGGGCCGGCTTCGGTGATCCGAATCCAGCCCCTCTGTTTGCGCCAACCGCCAATCGCTTACCGCTTACCGGCTCCGCTTACCGCCCACCCACTCTCCCCAGCAACCCCACCAACTCCTGCCTCGCTCGCGTCAGCAGGACGCGCACCGATTCCGGCGTCGTGCCGAGGACGCGCGCGATCTCGGCGGCGGAGAGGTCGTGCTTCCAGCGGAGCGTCATCGCGATCCGCCGGCGCTCGGGCAGGCCGGCCAGCGCCGCCGCGACGGCGGCCTCCAGCTCGTCCGCTTCGGCCATCGCCTGCGCGTCGGGTGGCGGCCCGCCCATCGCGACGAGCCCAACGCCCGAATGCACGACGGCCGACCACGCGTGACTCGTGTGGTCGGCCGTCCCCGGCGTCAGGCGCGATGCGACGCGCTCGTGACGCAGATGATTGAGGGCGAGGTTGCGCACCGCGCCGTAGAGCCACGCCCGCACGCACGTCCGCGGCTCGCAGTCGGCGCGGTTGCGCCAGAGCGCGAGGAAGACCTCCTGCACGAGCTCCTCGGCGATCTCGCGCGAGCGCACGTAGCCGTAGGCGAAGCGCCAGAGCCGCTCGTGGTGCGCGAGATACAGCGCCTCGCACGCCCGCTCGTCCCCCGCACGCAGGCGCGCGGCGAGGGCGGCCTCGTCGTCGGCCGGTGCGATCGGCAGGGACTGGATGCTGAGGTCGGGAGCGGACATGAGCGCCTCCGGGCGGGAGCGTCGCGCGCCGCCCTCCCACTCCACCACCGGGCCGGCCGCGGACGCCGCGCGAAGATAATACAGGGACCGGGCAAGGACAGCCCGGCCCCCTCAAACGGCTGTCTCCCCCGGGCGGATCACTCCCGCCGCGCCTCGCACCGCTCCGGCACGGCGACCGACCGGCCGTCCGCCGTCGTGAGCTGGAAGTGCGCCGGCCGCCCGTCGTCGGTCGAGCTCGTGCCGACCCAGACCGTGAACGCGCCCGGTTCGACGACGCGCGCCATCGCGCTGTCGTGGAAGGCGAGGTCGTTCGCGTCGAGCGTGAACGTCACCGCCTTCGTCTCGCCCGGCTCGAGGTGCAGGCGGCGGAAGCCGCGCAGCTCCTTCACCGGCCGCGTCACGCTGCCGACGGAGTCGCGCACGTAGAGCTGCACGACCTCGTCGCCGGCGCGGCGCCCCGAGTTCGTCACGTCCACCGAGACGCGCAGCGTGTCGCCGGCGCGCATCGTCGGCGCGCTCAGCCGCAGCGCACCATAGGAGAAGGTCGTGTAGCTCAGCCCATGGCCGAACGCGTAGAGCGGCGTGAACGGCGCGTCGATGTACTTCGAGCTGTAGTGATTGCTGTCCGCCGGCGGACGGCCGGTGTTCTTGTGCGCGTAGTAGATCGGCACCTGGCCGGTGAGTCGGGGGAAGGTGACCGTCAGCTTGCCGCCGGGGTTGTAGTCGCCGAAGAGGACGTCCGCCGTCGCGTTGCCCGTCTCGATGCCCGCGAACCACGTCTCGACGATCGCCGGGATGCTGTCCTGCATCCATTGAATGGCGAGCGGGCGGCCGTTCATCAGCACCGCGACCACCGGCACGCCGGTCGCCCGCAGCGCGCGCGCGAGCTGCCGCTGCGCGCCCGGCAGGTCGATGGACGCACGGCTGCTCGCCTCGGCGCTCATCCCCGGCGTCTCGCCGACGACGAGCACCACCGCGTTCGCGCGCCGCGCCGTGCGCACCGCCTCGGCGATGCCGGTCGTATCGTTGCTCTCCGGCGACGCGCCGGCCGCGTACAGCACCTTCGTCCGCGGCGAGACGGCGCGACGGATGCCGTCGAGCACAGAGACCGCGTCCTCGGAGCGCCCCATGCCGGTCCAGTTGCCGAGCGCCGCGCCGCGGTCGGCCGCGAGCGCGCCGATCACGGCGACCGTGCCGAGATCCTTGCGCAGCGGCAGCACGCCGCCGGCGTTCTTGAGCAGGACGATGGACTCGCGCGCGAGCGCGCGGGCGGCGGCGCGGTTCTCGGCGGTGAGCGTCACCGCGCGCGCGCGGGCGGCGTCGGCGCCGTGGTACGGGTCCTGGAAGAGACCGAGCCGATACTTGAGGCGCAGCACGCGCCGGGTCGCCTCGTCCACCGTCGCCTGCGAGACGCGCCCCTGCCGGACCATCGCCGGCAGATAGGGCAGGTACGCCTCCGTCACCATGTCCATGTCCACGCCCGCGTCGATCGCCCGCGCGGCGACCGTGCCGCTGTCGGCGCCGATGCCGTGGTTGAGCAGCTCGCCGACGCCGGTCCAGTCGCTCACGACCATCCCGTCGAAGCCCCACTCGCCGCGCAGGATGTCGGTCGTGAGCTTGCGATTGGCGTGCGACGGGACGCCGCCGATCTCGTCGAAGGCGGCCATCAGCGTCTCGACGCCGGCGCAGACGGCGGCGTGGAAGGGCGGCAGGTAGACGTCGCGGAGCGTGCGCTCGGAGATGTCGGCGACGTTGTAGTCGCGGCCGCCCTCGGCGGCGCCGTAAGCGGCGAAGTGCTTCGCCGTCGCCGCGACCGCGTCGCTCGCGCGCAGGTCGCTGCCCTGGAAGCCGCGCACGCGCGCCATCGCCATCACGCTCCCGAGATACGGATCCTCACCCGAGCCCTCGACGATGCGCCCCCAGCGCGGGTCGCGAGCGACGTCCACCATCGGCGCGAAGGTCCAGTTGACGCCGTGCGCCGCGGCCTCGGTCGCGGCGACGCGCGCGCTCTTCTCGACGAGCGCCGGATCCCAGCTGCTCGCCTCGCCGAGCGGAACGGGAAACTCCGTGCGGAAGCCGTGGATGACGTCGAGCCCGAAGAGGAGCGGGATCCGCCGCGGCGACTGCTCGATCGCGATCTTCTGCAGCGCGCGCGTCGTGTCCGCGCCGACCACGTTGAGGAACGAGCCGACCTCGCCGCGCCGGATCCGCTCGATGCCCGCCGGTGTCCCGCCCGGCCCCGTCGGCGCGCCCATGCCCGAGAGCTGATTGAGCTGCCCGAGCTTCTCGGCGAGCGTCATCGTCGCGAGCACGGAATCCACGAACCGATCCTCGCCCGGCGCGCGGACGATGCCGGTCGGCGGTCGGCGGTCGGCGGTCGGCGATGTGGTTGGCGTCGCCGTCGGCGTGGTGGCGGGCGCGGGGCGCTGGGGCGCGGCGCAGGCGGCGGCGGCGGTCGCGACGACGGCGAGCGCGGCGGCGGAGCGGCGGAGAGGGCGAATGGAAGTCACGCCGCAATGTCCCCGGGGCACGGGGCTGGGCGCAAGTGTGACGGTGGGGTAACGGGTAACGGGTAAGGGGTCGGGCTCCGCGTTCCCGTTACCCCTTACCCGTACTCCTTACCCGCCACTTCTCACGCCGCATCCGCCTTCGCCGCCGCCCACTGGGCCGGCGATGGGAGCAGCACGCCGTCGCCGATTCGCGCACGACCGCCGGGGATCTCGGCGCTGTCGCCATCGTGGTAGGCGTGCTCGCCGTGCTCGGCGAGGTCCACGCCGGTGAGCTCGTCGGGCAGCGGCACGCGCAGCGAGCCGACGACGCGCAGCCGCGACAGGACGAGCGCGGTGACCGGGGCCGTGTAGGCGATCGTGCTGACGACGGCGATCGCCTGCGTCAGCACGAGCCCCGGGTTGCCGGCGAGCAGACCGTCGGCGCCGGCGGGGTTGACGGTCTTCGTCGCGAAGACGCCGGTGAGCAGCGCGCCGACGATGCCGGCGACGCCGTGGCAGGCGAAGACGTCGAGCGCGTCGTCCACCTTCGTGCGGCCGCGGAGACGGATCGCGAAGAAGCTGGCGACGGCGCCGCTCGCGCCGATCGCGAGCGCGGCGAGTGGCGTCACGTAGCCGGCGGCCGGCGTGATCGCGACGAGCCCGACGACCGCGCCCGTCGCGCCGCCGACGGCCGTCGCCTGGCGGCTGTAGGCGTAGTCGAGCCCGAGCCAGGCGAGCAGCGCCGCGGCGGCGGCCGTGTGCGTGGTGACGACCGCGTTGGCGGCGACGCCGTCGGCGGCAAGGGCGGAGCCGGCGTTGAAGCCGATCCACCCGACCCAGAGCAGCCCCGCGCCGAGGAGCGTGAACGGGACGTTGTGCGGCACGAGCGGCGTGCGTCCGAGGTCACCGCGGCGGCCGAGCATGATCGCCGCGACGAGCGCCGCCGTGCCGGCGCTGATGTGGACGACGGTGCCACCGGCGAAGTCGAGCGCGCCCATCGCGTGCAGCCAGCCGTCGCTCGCCCAGACCCAATGCGCGAGCGGATCGTAGACGAGCGTCGTCCAGAGGAAGGCGAAGGCGAGGTAGATCGGGAAGCGGATGCGCTCGACCATCGCGCCCGAGATGAGGGCGACGGTGATGCCGGCGAACATCGCCTGGAAGGCGGCGAAGGCGACGTGCGGGATCGTCGCCGCGTACGGCCCGGGGACGACTGAGACGCCGCGCAGCCCGGCCCACGCCAGCCCGCCGACGACCTTGCCCGGCGCGAAGGCGAGCGAGTAGCCGAACAGCACCCACTGCACGCCGACGAGCGCCAGCGCGGCGAAGCTCATCATGACGGTGTTGAGGGCAGCGCGCACCCGCACCAGCCCGCCGTAGAAGAGGGCGAGCCCGGGGATCATCAGCAGCACGAACGCGGTGGACACCAGCACCCAGGCGGTGTCGCCCGCGGAGAGCGCGGTCGCGGGTGTCGTCATCGGGTGGCGCGCGCCTCGGCGTCGTGGGCGGCGCGCGCCTGCACTTCCTCGGCGGTGACCGGCGTCAGCGCGTCGTTGTCCTGTTCGCCCGTGCGGATGCGGATGACGCGCTCGAGCGGCTGGACGAAGATCTTGCCGTCACCGACGGCGCCGGTGCGCGCGGCCGAGAGGATCGCGTCGATGGTCGGCTGCACGAACGGCTCGGAGACGGCCATCTCGATGCGGACCTTGTCGTGGAACTCGAGCAGGACGGACGATCCGCGGTACTGCTCGATGACCTGGTGCTCGCCGCCGTGGCCGCTGACGCGGGTGAGCGTCATCCCCGTCACGCCGACGCGGAAGAGCGCCTCCTTGACGGCGGACAGGCGCTCGGGACGTACGATCGCGACGATGGACTTCATCTCGTGGAGCCTCCGGCGGTGGGCGGGGCGTGCGGGGTCGCTGGCGCCACCGTACAACCGCCCGGAGGCGGTGTCAAGAGATTAGTGCGCGCCAAGCACCTTTTCTCAGTCACTCTCGCGATTTTTACGCCGTTGTTACGCAAACTGCCGTCCTTCTCTTGCAATTCGTGCACGAATCGGCGAACGTCACGAATGGGCGCCGAGTCGCCCGGAGAGCCGCCCCGTCCCACCGCCGCTGTCGCGGGACGCCGGGCCGCCTCCAACCTTCAGTAGCAGGAGACGGAGAGCGTATGGCGACGTCGGTGGTGGATGCCCTGACCCCGCACCGGGTGGACGGCATCTCGTTCGGCAAGATCGTGCAGATTCGCGAGGCGCTGCTGCGCGCCCAGGCCGGCGGCGCCCGCGTCGTCCGCTTCGAGTCGGGCGACCCGAGCTTCGCCGTCGCGCCGCACGTGCTCGACGCCGTCACCGCGGCCGCGCACAACGGCAAGACGCACTACGTCCCCAATGACGGCATCCCCGAGCTGCGCCGCGCGCTCGCCCGCAAGGTGCGCGAGAAGAACGGCGTCGAGGCCATCCAGACCGAGGATGTCTTCCTCACCAACGGCGCGATGCACGCGCTGCACGTCGTCTTCGGCGCGCTCCTCGGCCCGGGCGACGAGGTGATCATCCCGGACCCGATGTGGACCGAGGTGGCCGAGAACATCCGCCTCGCCGGCGGCACGGTCGTGCCGGTCGCGGTGCGCGAGGAGTCGGGCTTCCAGTACGAGCCCGAGGCGATCGCGCGGGCGATCACGCCGGCGACTCGCGCCATCTTCGTCAACTCGCCGCACAACCCCACCGGCGCGGTCCTCGGCCGCGAGACGCTCGAGGCGATCGTGGACCTCGCCCGCCGGAACGACCTCTGGATCGTCTCCGACGAGGCGTACGAGGACGTGCTCTACGAGCCGGCGGTCCACCTCTCCACCGCCGCCGTCGCCGGCGACTGGGCCGACCGCGTCGTCACCGTCTTCTCCTTCTCGAAGAGCCACGCGATGAGCGGGCTGCGCGTGGGCTACGCGGTGACGCGCTCGCCCGTGCTGCAGCAGCGCATCCAGAAGCTGCTCCGCTGCACGATCAACGGCGTCAACAGCCTCGCCCAGTGGGGCGCGCTCGCCGCCGTCACCGGCCCGCAGGAGCACCTCGCCGAGATGCAGGCCGAGTACGCGGTGCGGCGCACGCTGCTCCTCACCGCGCTCGACGGCATCCCCGGGCTGCGCCCGTTCGCGCCGAAGGGCGCGTTCTACGTCTGGGCGACGCTCGAGCCGTCGCTCTACGAGCGCCTCGGCGTGGCCGACGCGGACGCGCTGTCCGAGTGGCTCGCCGCGCGCGGCATCGGCAGCGCGCCGGGCGACGCGTTCGGCGTCGAGTGCGCCGACGCGATCCGCTTCGCCTTCAGCTGCGACACGGCGATGGTGCGCGACGGCGCCGCGCTGCTGCGGGCCGCGCTGCTCGAGGGCACCGACCAGTGAGTGATGCACGCGAGGCGAGCGTCGCGGCGGCCGTGGCAGCGGCCCCGCGCCTCGCCGTCGCGCTGGGCGAGTACGACATCGGGTGGCACGACCCGGCGGCGTCGCTGCGCGGCGCCGAGTCGGTCGTCGCGCGCGCGGCGGCCGGCGGGGCGCGGCTCGTCGTGCTCCCCGAGATGGCGACGACGGGCTTCACGATGGAGACCGCGCGCGCCGTGCCGCTCGACTCGCCCGAGGTCGGGCGGCTGCGCGAGATCGCGGCGATGCACGGCGTCTGGCTCGCCGCCGGCGTCGCGCTGCGCGACCCGGCGCGCGACCGCGCGGTGAACGGGCTCGTCGTCATCGAGCCGACGGGCGCGATCGCGGCCGTGCACCTCAAGCGCCGGCTGTTCGCGTACGGCGACGAGGACCAGTTCTACGCGCCCGGCGACGAGTCCACCGTCGTCACGATAGATGGCGTGCGCACGGCGCTCTTCATCTGCTACGAGCTGCGCTTCCCCGAGCTGTTCGCCGCCGTCGCCGACCGCGTGGACCTCATGCTCGTCGTCGCCAACTGGCCGGCCGCGCGCCGCGCCCACTGGGACACGCTGCTGCGCGCCCGCGCCATCGAGAGCCAGTGCGCGCTCGTCGGCGTCAACCGCACCGGCGAGGGCGGCGGCCTCGCCTACGACGGCGGCTCGATCGC
>DATMHT010000276.1:0-2531 GCA_035554795.1 Gemmatimonadaceae bacterium
TCGCCGCCGCGGCCGGCTTCCGCAGCGCCTTCACGAATTCCTCGCCGAGCACCTCGATCTGCCAGCGCCGCAGCTCCTTCATGTCGGCGAGGTCCTCGACCGACTGCGGAGCACGGCGGACGATGGCCTCCATGCGGTCGCGCGAGCAGAGCACGCCCGGGTCGAGCTCGAGGCGAGTCGCGGCGGCGTCGCGGACGGCCTTGAGGCGCGCGACCTTGTCGTCGAACTCCGGGTCGCGGTCCCAGCGCGGCGCCTTCGGGAAGCGCGGCAGCTCGGCGTCGGGGACGGCGAGGCCGCGGCGCACCGCCGCGAGCATCTCGCCGCCGCGGCTCTCGACCATGCCGCGCGGCGCGCCCTTGATCGCGAGCAGCGCCTCCTTCGTCGCCGGGGCCTGGCGCGCCATCTCGAGCAGCACCTCGTTGCCGGCGACGCGGAACGTCGCCCGATCCATCTCCGCCGCGACGCCGTCGCGCCACGCGACGAGCTCGCGCAGGAGCGCCAGCTCGCGCCGATTCAGGTCGCGCGCGCCCTTCATGCGCAGGTAGCCGCCCCCTTCCTCCTCGGCGGCGAACTGCGTCCCCTCGAGCCGCTCGAACTCCTCCTGCGCCCACGACCAGCGGCCGCGCTCCTCGAGCTCCCCGCGCAGCCGGTCGCGCAGGTCGAGCAGGTAGCGCGTGTCCTGCGCCGCGTAGTCGAGCATGTCGGTCGTGAGCGGGCGCATGGACCAGTCCGCGCGCTGGTGCTTCTTGTCGAGCTTCACGCCGAAGTAGCGCTCGAGCAGCGCCGCGAGCCCGAACGCCTTGAGCCCGATCAGCTGCGCCGCGATGCGCGTGTCGAAGATGTTGGTGACGCGCCAGCCGTAGTCCTGGTGCAGCAGCCGCAGGTCGTAGTCGGCGTCGTGAAAGACGACCTGCACCGCACGGTCCTCGGCGAGTCGGCCGAGCGCGCTCAGGTGGGCCGGGTCCATCGGCAGCGGGTCCACGATCGCGCTCCGCTCGCGCGTCGAGATCTGCAGCAGGTAGACGCGGTCCACGAAGCGGTGGAAGCTGGCACCCTCGGTGTCGAGCGCCAGATCGCGCGCGGTGCCGATGGACTCGGCGAAGCGCGTGACGTCGTCGGGCGTGTCGAGGTAGAACGGCGGTGCATCCACGGCGCGGCGGTGGGACAAGAGGGTAGGGTCGAGGGTGTGAGGTGCAGGTGTAGCGTATCTCGGGACATCCCGAGCGCCAGACCTACACCCTACACCCTAAACCCTCGACCCTGCCTCTCCAAGGCATCTGCCTTGCGCTCGGGGTCGCCATGAACGAATCCCGGAGCAGGTCGGACTCGCCGCCATCCGTCCCGACGCCGACCCCGGCGCCGGCGCGCGAAGTGCCGGCGTCGCGGCACGAGCCCCCCAGCACCCCGCCACCGACGCCGGTGGGCGAGCGCCGTCACCGCAACGTCGGCTGGCGCAGCCGCGACGTCGCGCGCACCGCGGCGCTGGTGATGGGGCTCTACCTGCTGCTGCGCCTCCTCTGGTTCGCGCACCCGCTCTTCCTCACCGCCTTCCTCGGCGTCCTCTTCGGCCTCGCCGTGACGGCGGGGGTGGACCGGCTGTCGGCGTTCCGCGTCGGCCGCTTCCGCCTGCCACGCGGCCTCTCGGCGGCGATCATCGTCTTCGGCGTGCTCGGCCTCCTCGTCGCCTTCGGCGCGTGGGCCGCGCCGACGCTGCGCCAGCAGTCGCGGGAGCTGCGCACCAAGCTGCCCGAGGCGGTGGACAAGTTCGACGTCTGGGTCGAAGCCCACCGCGGCGGCGTCGTCGGGCTGCTGCTCCCCGACGTGGACAGCACGTCGGCCACGGCCGTGCCGCCGGCCGCACAGTCGGCCGCCGCAACGGCGCCGCCCGGGTCGCCGCTGCAGGCCGTGGACACGACCGCGCGTGTCCGACCCGCCACGCCCGCGGTCGGCGCGTCGAGCACGCTGCGCGCGAAGGTCGTCGAGCAGCTGACCGGGGCGAAGCACTACTTCTTCCCCTTCCTGACCTCGACCTTCGCCGTCGTCGGCGGACTGCTGCTCGTCATCTTCCTCACGATCTACGTCGCCGCCGAGCCGGACACGTACCACGACGGGCTGATGCACCTCTTCCCGCACCGCGCCCGAACGCGCGCCGGCGAGGTGCTGACGGCGATGGCGACCGCGCTCCGGAAGTGGCTGCTGACCCAGCTCATCGCGATGCTCGTCATCGGCGGCGTCACGACGGTGCTCCTCCTCGCCCTGCGCGTTCCGGCGGCGCTGCCGCTCGGCATCCTCGCCGGGCTGCTCGAGTTCATCCCGACCGTGGGCCCGACGCTGAGCGCGATCCCGGCGATCGCGATGGGATTCGTGGACTCGCCCGAGAAGGCGCTGTACGTGGCGATCGGCTACGTCGGCATCCAGTTTCTCGAGAACCACATCCTCATCCCGCTGCTGATGAAGGAGGGGGTGGACCTGCCGCCCGCGCTCACGATCCTCGCCCAGGCGCTGATGGCGCTCGTCTTCGGCTTCCTCGG
>DATMHT010000277.1:0-3131 GCA_035554795.1 Gemmatimonadaceae bacterium
GATCCGCAGGCGCGGCGGCTGCTGGCGACGCGCGGCGAGGCGCCCCACGACTATTCGCGGGAGGCGTTCGAGGGCGCGTTCGCCGAGTACTTCGTGGTCGGCGAGCCGGAGCCGGTGGGCGATAGCGGACGGCTGCTCTACACGCTCCGCAGGTCGAGTCACACTGCGGAGGCGCGTGCGGATCACTAAGCGGGCTGCCCTTGTCGCGCCGTCACTGCTCGCCACCGTGCCGGCACTGGCGATCGCGACGGGCAACGCGGGAGAGTTCACGCTTCAGCAGCTTGCCTGTACGCTGGCTGTGCTCGCCGCGTTCGGGGCGCTGGTCCACGGCGTGGCGTGGTGCCTGTTGCGCCGGTACGGCGCGACGCGAGTCGCGATCGTCGCGTCTGCGGTAGTGGCGTGGCTCTGCTGCAGCACGCTGCTCACCGACCATCTTGGTTCGATCCGCCCCATCGTGGGGAGCATCGTACTCGGCGTCGCTGTCGTCGCCGCGTGCTATCGGGTCCTGCGTCATGGCGCCGACCACGAAGCGCTCGCGCGTGCCACGGGCATATTCGCGCTCGCGTTCGTCGCATTGGGTGCGCTGCGCGTCGCGTCCGCCGCTCTGCGCGTGGATCGCCTCTACGCAACTAGCGCCACGGTCCGCGATCTGACCGCGGACCTCCCAGCGCCTCGGAGGAGCAGCCGTCCCGATGTCTATCTGATCATTCTGGACAACTTGGCCAACGCCCGGATCCAGAGGGAGGTCTACGGTCGCTCGAACCGGGCGTTCGAGGACAGTCTCGCTGCCCTTGGATTCGCGATTCCCGCCGAGACGCGCAGCAACTACGCGTGGACGCCGCTCTCTGTCGCGTCGCTCCTCAACCTCGGCGAGATCCGTGGCCTCGAGGCGGATCTCGGCCCCGCGTCTCACGGCTTCACCGTGCCGTACCGACTCGTGCAGCGAAATCGGGCTGCGCGGTGGCTGCACAAGGCCGGCTACACCGTGTACCTCCAACCGTCGATCGTCTTTCCTGGGACGCTCCAACTGGAGACTCCTCACGTCTCCTACGGCCCTGGTGGCTGGCGTCGGTTCGTCGAAGTGTACGCGAGGAACATGTTGCTGCGAATCTCGCTGCGCCAAACGCTTCCGATCCGCTTCCTGGAGCGCACGCAGATCGTGCCGCCTATCAGTCGCCCGCGGCTCGATGCCCTTTTGACGGTCGGCGATGTCGCCGCCGCGCCGGGCCCGAAATTCGTCCTCGCCCATTCGCTGCTCTCGCACGAGCCCTTCGTCTTCAGCGCGACGTGCGTACCGCGATCCGACGGCATCGAGCCCGGGAGCGACGACCGTCAGGCATATGTCGCGGCCGTGTCGTGTACCGAGAAGCTGGTGCTCGCCGCGGTGCGCCGCATCCTGCGAAACTCAGCCCAACCTCCGGTCATCATCCTCCAGGCGGACCATGGGCCCGCCTCGCTTCATCCGCCGGTCGTCGGGCGGGCGGCCGAGGAGATCACGCCTGAGCAGGCCAGGGAGCGGATGGGAGCCTTCGGCGCCTACCTGTTCCCAGGCGTGCCTCACGAAGATATCCCGGCGACGCTGACACCAGTCAACGTTCTGCGCTTCGTGTTCAGCCGCTATCTCGGCGCGCCGCTCGCGCCACTGCCCGACTCCTCCTTCTACAGTTCGGGCGAGCGGCCGAATCACTTCGTCAACGTGACACCATTCGTGGCGGTGCCGCGCGAGGCGCCCCTCGAGGTGCCCCTCGGCGCGTACACCGCGTTGCGCTGACGCCCGCGAGACCTTCTCCCCGACCGGCACGGCGCGCCATATTCCCGCCATGCCACTCGCCCTCGACGGTCACTCCCTCACCCTCGCCGACGTGCGCCGCGTCGCCGATGGCGACACCCGCGTCTCCCTGGCGCCGGCGGCGCGCAGCGCGATGGAGCGCACCCGTGGCGTCGTGGACGACATCGTCCGCCGCAACGCCGTCGTCTATGGCGTGACGACGGGCTTCGGCAAGCTGTCGGACATCGCCATCCCGCCCGACCGGCTCGCCGAGCTCCAGGTGAACCTCGTCCGCAGCCACGCCGCCGGCGTCGGACCGCTGCTCCCGGAGCGCGAGGTGCGGGCGATGATGCTGCTTCGCGCGAACGTCATCGCCAAGGGCTTCTCCGGCGCGCGGCCGGCGCTGGTGGAGCTGCTCTGCGGGATGCTCGACGCCGGGCTGTACCCGCCGGTGCCGGAGCAGGGAAGCGTCGGCGCCAGCGGCGACCTGGCGCCGCTCGCGCACCTCGCCCTCGCGCTCATCGGCGAGGGACGCCTGCGCCTCGGCGAGCGCGAGGGGCCCGCCCACGAGATGCTGCAGGCCGCCGGCCTCGCGCCGGTCCGGCTCGCGCCCAAGGAAGGGATCACCCTCATCAACGGCACCCAGGCGCACACGGCGGTCGCGGCGCTCGCGCTCGCCGACGCGATGACGCTCTGGCGCACGGCGCACGCCGCGGGCGCGATGTCGCTCGAAGCGTTGCTCGGCACGCCGGTGGCGTTCGACCCGCGCATCCACGACGCGCGCGGACAGGTCGGACAACGCGACAGCGCGGCGCTGCTGCGCGCGCTGCTCGAGGACAGCGAGATCCGCGAGTCGCACCGCGCCGGCGATCCGCGGGTGCAGGACGCGTACGCGCTGCGCTGCATGCCGCAGGTGCATGGGCCCGTGCTCGACGCGATCCGCTTCGCGGAGGGCGTGGTCTCGCGCGAGCTCAACGCCGCCACCGACAACCCGCTCGTCTTCGACGATGGTACGATGCTCAGCGGCGGCAATTTCCACGGCCAGTCGGTCGCGATGGCGCTCGACTTCCTCGCGATCGCGCTGACGAACCTCGCGACGATGTCCGAGCGCCGCACCGACCGGCTCGTCCACCCCGACCTGAACGAGGGACTGCCGGCGTTCCTCTCGCCCGACGCGGGCGTCAACTCGGGCTTCATGATGGTGCAGGTCACGGCGGCGTCGCTGGCGAGCGAGTGCAAGGTGCTGTCGCATCCGTCGAGCGTGGACACGATCCCGACCGACGGCGGCAAGGAAGACGTCGTGCCGATGGCGATGGGTGCGGCGTGGAAGCTGCGCCGCGTGGTGCACAACGTGCGTCACGTG